>JAWOIX010000167.1:0-3568 GCA_046484405.1 Pelovirga sp. | reverse complement strand
CGGTGCCTCAAGCGGCTGCCCCACACTCTGATGAAATAGGCGCTCACAATACCCTGCTGTACCCGCGCGCCCTGCACTCAGCGACCCCCTACCTGGTCAATGCCGGCGGACGCCCCGAAGTCCGCATGGTGATCCTGCTCAAGGGCGATGTTGACTATCGCCTGGAGAAGGTCACCGGTGGCTACGAATTTATCGTGAATGACGGCATTTTCGGCCAGACGTCCCCGGTGGTCTCCGGAACGACCGCCCTGTCTGCTCCCGGCCAGGTGACTGCCGATCCTGCTGCGCCAACAGTCGCCCGAACACCGGTTCCTGTGGTGTCGGCGACAGAGCAGCCGCAAGCATTGACCAGGTACAGCGGAGAAAAAACCTCCCTGGTGTTTGATAACGCCGAAGTGCGCGATATCCTGCGCCTGATCGCGGAAATCAGTGACCTGAATATCATCGCCTCCGACGATGTGAGCGGCAACGTCACCCTGCGCCTGATTGATGTTCCCTGGGACCAGGCCCTCGACCTGATCCTCGACGTGACCGGTCTGGGAATGATCCAGCAGGGCAACGTGGTGCGCGTACTGCCGAAGGAGCAGATCCGCAGCATGCGTGAAACCGAACTGACCGCAGCACGTTCCGAAGAGCAGCTGGAGCCGCTGGTCACTGAAGTGGTGACGGTCAGCTATGCCGATCTCGGCAGTGTTGCCGGACCGGTCGGCAACCTGTTAAGTGACCGCGGCAACATTACCCCGGACAGCCGCAACAAGCTGCTGATCATTACCGATGTCCCGGCACGGATTGAGCGGGCGAAGACGCTGATTGATATCCTCGATACCCCGGAGCGCCAGGTGATGATCGAGGCGCGGATTGTCCAGGTCAACTCCAATTACTCCCGCGATCTCGGTGTCAACTGGGGTTACGCTCTGACCAACAGCAATCATTTGAATACGGTGACCAACATCGGTGGTGATTTCAAGGTCACGACCCCTGTGACCCCCTCCGTCGGCGCCCTGGCAGCCACCGGTGGGATCGGCACCTCGTTCCGCTTTGGCAGCAAGTTGATCGACCGCGGGGTTCTTGACCTGCAGTTATCAGCCCTGGAAAGCGATGGCAAGGGGAAGGTTATCTCGACGCCGCGGGTGACGACACTCAACGGTGAAAGCGCGACGATCAGCCAGGGCACGACGATCCCCTACCAGACCTCGGGCGCGGACGGTCCACGCACCGAGTTTGTCGATGCCGAACTCAAGCTTGAAGTGACCCCGGTGATCAACCCGGACAACTCGATCATCCTCGAGATTCTTGCGACCAACGATTCCCCCTCCCTCACCGCCGGGGCAACCGCACCGAGTATCGACACCAAGAAAGCGGAAACCAAGGTGCTGATCCGTGATGGTGAAACAACGGTGATCGGTGGTATCTTTGTCGAAAGCATGCAGGAATCACAAACCGGCGTTCCTCTGCTGATGCATGTTCCCGGTCTCGGCTACCTGTTCAAGTCCAACAAGCAACAGACGGTCAAGGACGAACTGCTGATTTTCATTACGCCCCGGATCATGGACAACAACTGAGGGTACTCTTCCCACATAATAAAGGGCAGGCCAGGCCTGCCCTTTTTTCGTTAAAGGCCGGACGGATTGGAAACCCTGACAGTTTCACTTGCCCAGCGAAGCTACCGGATAGAGATTGGCAGCGCCCTGCTGCAAGACATTGGCACACGTCTTAAGGCGGTTGATTTTCCCTCCCGCGTTGCCGTCGTGACCAACCCGACACTGGCCGATCTGTATGCCGGACCTCTTCTCGACCAGTTACAGCACCATGGTTTTATCCCCTGCCTCATCACCGTGCCCGATGGTGAAAACTTCAAGACCATGGCGGTGTTGCAGACGATCTTTGACGCGCTGATTGACAATCAGTTCGATCGCGGCTGCGGCCTGGTGGCCCTTGGTGGCGGCGTCATCGGCGATATGGCCGGTTTTGCCGCAGCGACCTTCCTGCGCGGCATCCCCTATATCCAGGTTCCCACGACGTTGCTGGCCCAGGTGGACAGCTCCGTCGGCGGCAAGACAGCGGTCAATCACCCGGCCGGTAAAAACCTGATCGGCGCCTTCTATCAACCGGAACTGGTGGTCATTGACATCGATACCCTGGCCACCCTTGATCCCCGCGAGGTGTCCGCAGGCCTTGCCGAGGTGGTAAAGTACGGCGTGATCGGCGACGCCGAATTTTTTACCTGGCTTGAGGATCATGTCGACCCGTTGCGTCGTCGTGAACCCGAGGCGCTGATTTACGCCATCAGGAAATCTTGTCAAATCAAGGCCGATATTGTAGAAATTGATGAACGGGAAGGCTCGATCAGAGCCTACCTCAATTTCGGTCACACCTTTGGCCACGCAATTGAGAACCTCGCCGGTTACGGCCAGTGGAAGCACGGCGAAGCGGTCGCCGTTGGTATGGTTGTCGCGGCACAGATCTCCTGCCACGAAGGCCTGTGTGAGCCTGCGGATGTCGAGCGCCTAAAGCAGCTGCTGCTCGCCCTTGGCCTGCCGATTATGCCCCCGGCATTTCCTCTTGCTAATTTCGTTGCGGCGATGCGGCGCGACAAGAAAGTCAGGCATGGTGCGCTGACACTGGTGCTTAATCGCGGGATCGGTGATGTGGCGCTGAAAAAGGTGACTGATGTCGAGGGTCTGTTTTCCACTATTCTTGAATCCTTAAGGGGCGATCATGACTGAACAAAATCAGCAGAGTTCACTTTTAGGGAAGATAGCTGCCTACACCGAGCTGCTGGTCAAGGACCCGCGTTCGACCATCTTCGTTTCGCTGGCAGAAACCTATCGCAAGATGGGACTGTTCGAGGATGCCCGCCAGATCATCGGCCAGGGACTCACGCTGCACCCCGACTTTGCGCCGGCTCATGTGGTGCTGGCCCGGGTGCTGTGCCAGCTCGGGGAGTACGGGCACTCCACAGCGTCCTTTGAACGGGCACTGGAACTCGACAGTAACAGCCTCGCCGCGCTGGTCGGTTTTGCCCGCCTGAAGATTCTTCTTCAACGCGAGGAAGACGCCCGCCAGTTGCTCCTCCATGCCCGTACCTTGAGCCCGGCAGATCCGGTGATCAACAAGTTGATCCTGTCCCTGACGCCTGAGCCCGATGTATCGGATGAGCCGGAGCACGTGGAACCGGCTGCTGCAGCCACCCCGGCACAGGGGCTGTCCTCGCTCGCGTCCACCACCCTGGCGGATCTGTATTTCAAACAGGGGTTTACCGAGAAGGCTGTGGCCCTGTACCGCGAGTTGTTGCTGCAGAATCCCGATAACCTCGCGCTGCGGCGCAAGATCAGGGACATCGAGCTGCAAAGCGGCAAGACCCTCACGGACGCAGAGATCTCTCCCGTTTCCGAGGACGTGGTTACCGAAGAAGAGGTGGTCACTGAAGAAGAGGCAGTCTCCGAGGACGAGGTCGTCTCCGAAGAAGAGGTGATCGCTGAAGAAGAGGTGATCGCTGAAGAAGAGGTAGTCGCTGAAGAAGAGGTGGTCGCTGAAGAAGAGGTGGCCGCTGAAGAAGAGGTGGCCG
>JAWOIX010000100.1:0-6312 GCA_046484405.1 Pelovirga sp. | reverse complement strand
GGAGGGTAGCGGGCGGAACCCGCGAGAGCATGGGAGAGGTGCGGCAAGCGTCACGGGAAGGAAGGATCTCTCCTGGCCGGAAGCGGCAACGGGACTGATGGAAGACGTCGTCAGTCGCGGCAACATGATGGCGGCCTACTCCCGTGTAGTCTCCAACCGAGGCGCCCCCGGTGTCGATGGGATGTCGGTGTCGGCTCTGAAGGGTCACCTGCAGGAGAACTGGTTGTCCATCAAAGAAGCTCTGCTGGCGGGGAGTTATACCCCGCAACCGGTTCGGAAGGTTGAGATTCCGAAGCCGGGAGGCGGGCAACGGATGCTGGGGATTCCCACCGTTGTTGACCGTCTTATCCAGCAGGCGCTGCATCAGGTGTTGAGTCCGCTGTTCGAACCGGGCTTCTCCGCTCATTCGTACGGGTTTCGGCCCGGACGAAGCGCCCATCAGGCGGTCAAGGCGGCGCGGCAGTATGTTGCCGCAGGGCGACGCTGGGTGGTCGATCTTGATCTGGAGAAGTTCTTCGACCGCGTCAACCACGATATTCTCATGTCGTTGGTGAAACGCAAGGTCGGCGACCGACGGATCCTGTCGCTGATTGACAGGTTCCTCAAGGCCGGGATGTTCGAGGGGGGGATGGTGACAGTCCGGAAGGAGGGGACGCCGCAAGGTGGCCCTCTCTCTCCCCTGTTGTCCAACATTCTCCTTGATGAACTGGACCGGGAACTGGAACGAAGGGGTCATGCCTTCTGCCGTTATGCTGATGACTGCAACATTTATGTTGCCAGGCGCAGCAGTGGCAAACGGGTCATGACATCGATCACCGGTTACCTGTCGGAACGGCTCAAGCTCACGGTCAACCAGGAGAAGAGTGCGGTTGCCCGCCCGTGGGAGAGAAGTTTCTTGGGCTACAGCATGACGTTTCACCATAAGCCGCGCCTGAAGGTTGCGGCCAAAGCGGTGCAGCGGCTTAAGGCTGAGGTTCGGGATCTCTGTCGACGGGGAAGAGGCCGGAACATCCGAGTCACAATCGCGGAGTTCACCCGGAAGCTTAAAGGGTGGATAGCCTACTTCCGCTATGCAGAAGTTAAAGGCGTCTTTGAGGATTTGGACGGATGGTTAAGACGGAAGCTGCGGTGCATTCACTGGCGGCAGTGGAAACGGACCTACACACGAGCACGACAACTGATGAAGCTGGGAATTCCGGAACCCACGGCATGGAGATCGGCGACCAACGGTCGCGGCCCCTGGTGGAACGCCGGGGCGGCTCATATGCAAAAGGCGCTGCGGAAATCCTACTTCGATAACTTGGGTCTGGTCTCTCTTATGGACCAGCACCACCGACTTCAACGTGCTTTATGAACCGCCGTATACGGAACCGTACGTACGGTGGTGTGGGAGGACGGCGGGGGTGACCCCGCCTCCTACCCGATCAGAGTTTGGAAGCGGTGGTGTGGCAGCAGCAGTGACCGGACATCTGTACCGGTATGGATACATAAAAAAGGGGGGGAGCCACATGGCAGACGATAAAAGGACCATCGACGTCCTTGTTGCTGTCGATTGCGAGCGCCTGAGCGAAAGGATCTGCCAGGTTCTTGAAGAGGAGGGGTGTTATCGCACCGAGTCGATCCAGCAGCAGGGTGGAATAACTGCGCCCGATATCCTCTTTTTTGACCAACCCGATGATCTGGCCGAGCTGCTGCCGCGTTATGCCAAAGCCAGGTCCATCCTTATCGATGCCCGTCTTACACCGCAGGAACTGGCCCACGTCTGGACAGATCACCGGGTCAGGGGGGTCATGGCTCCCGATGTCAATCCACAATCTTTTCACCGGGCCATTCGCACGGTCAAGGATGGTGACTTGTGGATCAATTCGAGGTGCATGAAGGCGTTGCTCCTCGGCGGCGAGAAGATTGCGATAATGAGGGCCATCAGCGCCCTGAGCGAAAAGGATAAAAACATCTCCCTGCTGATCAGCCGGGGTGTTAAGATCCGCGACATCGGTGCGGCCCTGACCATGAGCGAGAACACCGTCAAGGCCCATCTCGGCCGGATCTACCGCGGTCTGAAGGTTATGAACCGCGCCGGCCTGGCCAGATTCGTCAAGACCCATCGTGCGTTTTTTCCCATTGAGGATCCTCAGCCGGATCCGGACTGAATGCCCGCGCTGCATCGACCGATTCGTTGCCCCCGCCGTTTCCCGCGGTCAATCCTCTGAATCTTCTCGTCCAACCCGGCCGATTGTGGCGTTGTTTTGCACCTCTTTTGAGGGCTGCGCTGGCCAAGGAGTGGCCGCCCAGCCTGTTGTTGCCGGGCCGTCAAACACCTTAAATTCAAACCGCTTTATTTCGATGTAACTTGCATTTTCCACTCAATAAGACGACAATAAACATTGGTTAGAAAAATCAGGTGGTTCTGTCGTTTTCCCGTCATCGGTCGAAAAAACCATCCTATCTGTCAGGTAACCATGTTTTTCGGAGGGTCTATGCTGCGATTTATCGTTCTATTATTTTTTGGCCTGTTAGCCGCCTGCAGCGGGCAGACGCCGGAAGAGCTGGTAGAGCAGGGCGATCGCTTGCGTTCCGAAGGGAATTTACGCGGTGCCATCGTCCTCTATAAAAACGCCCTCGATAAGGACACCAATGATCTGACCGCCCGAATCGGACTGGCGGAAAGCTACCTCGAAAGCGGCGATTACGACGAAGCGGAAAAGGAATTCCAGAAGGTTCTGCTGCAGAATCCTTCGCTGACGGATATCTCCCTGCGCATCGTCACCATCTACATCAGCCAGGGCAACACCGAAAAGGCCCTGGAAGAGCTGCAACGCTATCATGAGAAACACCCCGAAACGCCTGAATCTCTCACCATTCAGGGGCGTGCCCATGCCGTTGCCGGAGATCTGCAAGCGGCCGAAAGCCAGTTTACCCGCGCCCTGCAGTCCGACCAGCGTTATGCCGATGCCCACCTGGGCCTGGCAAAAATCTATCTGCAGGCGAATGATCCCGGGAAAGCAGAGCGTAGCCTGCGGACGGCAATCGAGATCGATCCGTCCAAGGCCGAAGCCACCTATCTGCTCGCTTCCCTCGAGTCCGCCAGGGGCAACCTCGAGAATGCCCTCACTCTCTATCTCGACCTGGCACAGCGCGACTCCCGCCATTTTTATGCCCTCTATATGGCCGGCATGCTGCAGATTGATCTGACCGATTTTTCTGCCGCCGCCGCTACCATCGAGACCCTGAAGAAAAATTTTCCCGATCGTCCGGAAGCCACGCGTCTGCAAGGTGTGTATTTCTACCGCCAGGGGGAATTCGAAGATGCCAGGGTCGCCCTTGAAGAATCCCTGCAGATCGAGCAGCACCCCTTAAGCTATTTCTTCCTCGGGATGAGCTATTATTCGCTGGAACGCTACGAGGTTGCCCTGAACCAGTTTCAGCGTGCCCTTGATATTGATCCGCAATTCGAACGTGCCAGCGTCCTTGTTGCCCTCACCCTGCTGACCCAGCAACGTTTTGACGACGCCATCGCGCAGGGACAGCGGATCGTCAGAAACAATCCGAAAAACGCCTATGCCCGCAACATCCTTGGCAGTGCCTACCTCGCCGCCGGGCAACTCGACCGTGGCATGGCGGAGTTGCAGGTGGCAACAGATCTGGATCCCACCCTGGTTGATGCACATCTCAAGCGCGGTGCCGTGCATCTGTCCCGCGGTGAGGTGACTGCCGGCGAAGAGGACCTGATTCGCGCCGTTCACCTGGCACCGGATGTTCTGAACAGCCGCCTGATGCTGGTGACCCATTACCTGCGACAGAAAAACTACGCCGCAGCGATTAAAAGTCTGGAGGAAGGGCTTGACGGTTCACCGCAGGATGCCCTGCTCGGTAACTATCTTGCCGCAGCCTATTTTTCCCAGAACAAGCCGGAACAGGCCCTGGCCGCCCTTGCCGCGGCCAAAGAGGCGGATCCTTCCTACCTGACCCCCTATTTCAATATCGCGTCCTATTACGCCTCGCAGTCCGACTATGACCGCGCGATCAGGGAATATGAACAGATCCTCAAGCAGGAGCCGGAGAATCTGCGGGCATTGCTCAGTAGCGCCGCCCTCTACAATGCCCAGGGGCGTGAAGATGAACTGGCCACCACCTACCGGCGGATCGAGGCAACCGGAACGGAGCAGGGTTTTGTCGCCAGCGTTCGTTACCAGCTGCGCCGGCAGGATGGCAACGAGGCCCTTGCCGTTGTCAATCGCGGCTTGCAGCGCTACGGCACTTCGGAAGCGCTGCTTGAACTCAAGGCGGCGCTGCACCGGCAGCGTGGCGAGCGCGCTGACGCGGAGCAGGCTTTTGTGCGTCTTGCCGCCGCCGCGCCCGAGCGCGGCAACAACCTGCTGCTGCGCTATTATCTGAGTGGCAACGAGGTAGCGAAAGCGCAGACGCTGGTTACCGAACTGCTGCGTACCCGCGCCGATCAGGAATACCCATACCAGCTTGCTGCGACCATGCACATGGCCAGTAACGACAGCACGGCCGCCATTGCAGTGCTGCAGCAGGGGATGACGCGATTAGAGCGGCCGGCCACGCTGCAGTTGCAGCTCGGTTCCATTTACGACCAGACCGGTCAGCGCGCTGAGGCGGAAAAACTTTATCGTGCCATTCTTGCCGCTGATCCGACCTTTGCCCCGGCGCATGTCGCTCTGGGTATCCAGGCCGAACGCCAGGGCAACAAGGGTGCGGCACGCGATTTTTACCAGGATTCCCTGCGCCACGATGAGAGCAATATTGTCGCTCTGAATAATCTCGCCTACATCCTGGCGGACAACTTCGGTGAAAACCAGCTGGCGCTGGATTACGCCATGCGTGCGTACCAGTTGCGCTCCAATGATCCACGCATTATGGATACCCTCGGGTATGTCCTGGTCAAGAACAACCGGGCGCAGGAAGCACTGAACCTGCTCGAGCAGGCCCACAGGATGCTCCCTGATATTCCTGCCGTTGCCCTGCATCTGGCCCAGGCCCGGATCCAGGCTGGTGATAAGGAGGCAGCCAGGGCGCTGCTGGAACAGATCAGCGGGGATCCTGCTGCGGATGAGGCGGCACAGGCGAAAAGGTTACTGGAGCAGCTATAGAAGGTAGGGGGGAGTAGATGGTTCGGCCGCAATTTCTTCTTCTGTTGTCCGACGTCGGTCTGGCGCTGTGCGCGTTGTTGCTGGCCCACGTCTTGCGCCCGGCAACAGCCGATCTGGCCATGATCCTTACTGACGGAGGACTGTTCAGGGTCCTTTGCTATCTTGCGGTCCTCGCAACCACTTCCTACTTTCTCGACCTGTTCAACTACCAGCATTTCAACGAAAAGAAATCCGTTGCGTTCAAGGTGTTCGTCAGCAGCTCCGCCTCCCTGGTGATCCTCTCATTTCTCTTTTATGTCCTTACCGGACCCGGTTTCTGGCGCGACATCCTGCTGCTGAGCATTCTGCTGTTTGCCCTGTTGCAGATCGGCCTGCGTCTGCTTATCGCCACCTTTGCGGCAACCGCGGTTTTTGCTAATCGTATTCTTATTCTGGGGACCGGGGAACTGGCCCGCAAGGTCGCCGGCATCGTTCCCGATGATCACAACCCTCACAGCTACCTGGGTTTTGTGGCCGGTGCCGACTCCGACGTGCTGGTCGATCCGGAGAGTATTCTCGGGCGGGTAGAGGATATCGAGCAAATCTTCAGTGACCATAGTCCCCATCTGCTGATCATTGCCCTGTCCGAACGCCGCGGCCATCTGCCCCTCAAGGAGATCATGCACAGCAAACTACGCGGCGTCGAGGTGCTTGAAGCGGACACCTACTATGAGCAGGTGGTGAAATGCCTGATGGTGGAGGAGATGCAGCCCAGCTCTTTCATTTATACCCACAGGTTCCGGATGACCCGCTTCATGCGCAGCTACAAGCGCTTCTTTGATATCGTCATGTCCGGTATCGGTCTGGTCATTGTCGCCCCCCTGTTCCCGCTGATCGCCCTGGCGATCAGGCTCGAGTCGAAGGGACCGGTCTTTTACCGGCAGCTGCGGGTCGGCGAAGGGGAGGTGGAGTTTTTCGTCAACAAGTTCCGCACCATGTGTCACGATGCCGAACAGGACGGCACTGCGGTCTGGGCAAAGAAGAATGATCCCCGGGTGACCCGGGTCGGCCGCTTCCTGCGCAAATCGCGTCTCGATGAAATCCCCCAGCTGTTTAACGTGCTTAAAGGCGATATGAGTTTCATCGGGCCGCGACCGGAACGGCGGGCCTTCGTCGAAAGGCTCAAGGATGCCATCCCTTTTTATTCGACCCGGCATTT
>JAWOIX010000063.1:0-9066 GCA_046484405.1 Pelovirga sp. | reverse complement strand
GGACGACGGTCTGGATCTGCTGGCAGGACAGGCTGACCAGCTCAGTGCCGACGAGTCCGAGTACGGTCCCGAGATCGAACTCGATTTCTCCGATCTGGAGGAAATACCGGCAGTGTCCGCCCGGACCCAGCCCGACGCGCTGGACGAGCTGGACGGTGATTTCATTTTCGCCGAAGAGGAGCAACCGGCGGTGGCCTCAGCGTCCGGGGGCACTAATCTGCAGGCGGATCTCGAAGAAGCCGAGTTTTATCTGCAGCAGGGGCTGTATGACGATGCGGAGAGACTGTGCCGCGAAGTCCTGCATTATGCCCCCGATGCACAGGAATGTCATCGCAAGCTCAAGGAGATAGCCGAGCTGCGTCTCGCCCAGGAGGAGCAGCGGGAGCAGCAACCGGCAGTCTCCTCTGCCGACGTCCTGACGGAATTTGCGTTTGAGGATTTTGACTTCGATGCCAGGCTCGAGCAGCTGCAGACGCAGACGCTGGCACAAAAGAAAATTTTCAGGACCGATGTCGATGAGCAGATCGCTGCCGATGACATGGAGTCCCATTACAACCTGGGCATTGCCTACCGGGAAATGGGACTGCTGGATGATGCGATCAGTGAGTTCGAAAAAGCCCAGCGTGATCCGTCCCGTTTTGCCGACTGCCAGATGCTCAAGGGTCTGAGCTATGCCGACAAGGGGGATTTTGACAACGCCGAGACGATTTTTCAGCAGGCTCTCGATTCCACCCAGCTTGCCGGCGACCAGCGTCTCAACCTCGGCTATGAACTGGCCCAGCTCTATGAACGCACCCAGCGCTACGATGATGCCCTGATCAGCTACCGCGAGGTGCTGCAGCTGGATCCCGGTTACCGCGACGTTGCCGAAAAAATTGCTGATTTAATGAGCCTTCTCGGTCACTCCGCTGAGGTGCCAGTGGCGGCCTCCGGCGAGAAACGCGAGCGTATTTCGTTTCTGTAATCCCGGCCGCCTCTTTCCTCTGGCCGACTGATCGGTGAGTTTATGGGTTATACAGATCATTTCCGGTTTGAGCGTGAGCCCTTTTCCAACGCGCCTAACGACAAGTTCTATTTCGACAGTGAGCAGCACCGGCAGGCCCTGCTGCGCCTCAAGTACTCTGTCGATTCGGACAAGGGGCTGGCGGTGCTGGTCGGCGGTGTCGGTACCGGCAAGACCACCCTGGCCCGGCGCATGCTTGACAATCTGCCGGTGGAGAATTACGAGTCCTCCCTGCTGGTGATGATCCATTCGGCTGTCACCCCGGTATGGCTGTTATCGCGTATCTGTATGCAGCTCGGCGTACTCAACCCCGCCGCGGATCCCTTGCGCATGCTGAAGCAGCTCTACGACCGGCTGCTGCAGATCGAAGGGGAGGGGCGCAAGGCCGTGGTGCTTATCGATGAGGCGCAGATGCTCCAGACCCGCGAGCTGATGGAAGAGTTTCGCGGTCTGCTGAATCTCGAAATTCCCGGAAAAAAACTCCTCAATATCGTTTTCTTCGGTCTGCCGGCGCTTGACGAGGTGATGCGTCTTGATGCCCCCCTGGCGCAGCGGGTTGCCTTCAAATACACCCTGACGCCGCTGTCGCCGCGTGAAACTGCGGCTTATATCACCTATCGCCTCAAGGTTGCCGGTTGTGTCGCATCCCCCTTTGCTCCCGAAACGCTCTCCTTGATTCAGCGTTTTTCCGGTGGTGTGCCACGACTGATCAACACCATCTGCGACAATGCCCTGTTCGAGACCTTTGTCCGCCACGGGGCAGAAGTGACATCTGACATTGTCAGCAACGTGGTCGAAGATCTCGGCTTGAATGTGCCGACTCTGCCGCCGGACCTCGCGGCCCTGGCACCGGAGCCGGAGCGTTTTTTTGACGGGGAAAGTGCTGAAGACCTTGAGATCGTTTTCGATGAACTGGAAAAAATCTGATTGTACTGATCGATGTCTGTTTCCTGGTAGCGGCCGGACCTTCTCCGACCGCTATCTTTTTTTAGCGGGTAGACTGTCTTATGACGCGTAACGCCGGAATCATTATCCTGCCTGAAGAGCTGTGCAACAAGATCGCCGCCGGTGAAGTTGTTGAACGCCCCTCCTCGGTCGTCAAGGAACTGCTGGAAAACTCCCTGGATGCCGGAGCGACGGATATCCTGGTGGAACTGGGCGGTGGCGGCAAGACCCTGATCAGGGTCACGGACAACGGTTGCGGCATGAATCGTCAGGATGCCCTGTTGTCCTTCGAGCGCCATGCGACCAGCAAAATCCGCACCGATGAGGATCTGTTTGCCCTGCGTACCCTCGGCTTTCGTGGCGAAGCGCTGGCGTCGATCGCCTCGGTCTCGCGCCTGAGTCTGAAAACCTGCGACAGCAGCGCGTCTCCCGGCCAGCAGATCTATGCGCAAGGGGGGCAAATCAGTCGCGTCAGCGAGATCGGTTTGCCCGTCGGTACCACCGTCGAGGTGCGCAACCTGTTTTTCAACCTGCCGGCGCGCAAGAAATTTCTGCGCAAGGATCAGACCGAACTGGGCCACGCGGCCGATGTCGTCACCAAGCAGGCGCTGGCGCGTCCGGATGTCAGTTTTCGGCTGACCCACAACGATCGGATGATGCTCGACCTGCGCCGTGAAAAGGGTCTGCCGGAGCGCTTTGCCGCCCTCCTCGGACGCTCTCTGTTGCGCGACATGCAGACGCTTTCCGCCAGCGCCGGGGAGGATCTTGGTATCAGCGGGCTGATCTCCCAGCCACAGCTCAATCGCTCGGCGACCAGCCATATCTATACCTTTATCAATGGCCGCTATATTCGTGACCGGGTGGTGCAGCATGCGGTGATGGAAGGTTATCGGCAGCTGCTGATGAAGGGGCGCTACCCCGTTGTTGCCCTGTTTGTGCACATCGATCCGGCGCTGGTTGATGTCAATGTCCATCCGACCAAGCACGAGGTCCGGTTTCGTGACCAGGCGCTGGTACATGATTTCATCGCGGCTTCGATCAGGCAGGTCTTAAAACCCGCCGAATGGCTTGCGGGCCGTTCCGGGGTCCCGGCAGAGGGGGCCGCAGTGCCACAGAACGAGGCACCGGCACCGATCCGGCCGGCAGCACACCAGGCCGCTGCCCAGACGCTGCGCGAGGCTGCCTCGCCATATCCGCAGCAGGACTCACCGTCCCCGGCGGAACGAGCCCGGGACTGGCAGCAGCAGGAACCTGACCGGCCCGATCTCCGCGCCGCTGCCATAGCGGCAGACCGGGTCGCAGTGCCACCGCAGCAGGAGATACTGCCCGGCAGTGCCCCGACGGGTTTTTTTACGGCACTGAAGATCCTCGGTCAGTATCATCAGAGTTACATCCTCTGTCAGCAGGGTGATGATCTGCTCCTGGTTGACCAGCACGCTGCCCATGAACGGGTCGGCTTTGAAAAGCTCAAAGAGGCCTACGGCCGCGGCGCCGTACCAAGCCAGCAGCTGCTTTTTCCCGAGGTGCTGGAACTGGACTACAACAGCGCTGCCGCCTTGAGCGACAACCTCGATGAACTTGCCCGCCTGGGATTTGACCTAGAGCCCTTCGGCGGCAAAGCCTTCGCCCTCAAGGCCGTCCCTGCATTGCTGGCAACCACGGAGCTGGCGCGCCTGGTCACCGATGTCGCCCTCGAACTGGAACGGATCGGTCGCGTCGGGCAGCTGCAGGAGTCGATCGATGACGTCCTGATCCTGATGGCCTGTCATCGGGTGGTGCGGGCCAACCAGGCCCTGAGCCCGCCGGAGATAAAAGCCCTGTTCGCCGATCTTGACCGGATTGATTTCAAGGGAAACTGCCCGCATGGCCGCCCGGTGCTGGCGCGTTTGACCCTCTATGAGGTGGAACGCCTGTTCCGTCGCCATGGATGAGATGACGTCCCTGATACGTCGCCCGCAACCGCTGCTGGTTATCTGCGGCCCGACCGGGTCCGGCAAAAGTTCTCTGGCGCTCGACCTGGCGCGCCATTATCCCCTGGAAATTATCTCGGCCGATTCACGCCAGGTTTACCGGGGCATGGATATCGGTACAGCCAAGCCGACTGCTGCTGAACAGGCCCTGGTGCCCCATCACATGATTGATCTGATCGATCCGGATGAGGAATTTTCCGTGGCCGCATTCATTGACCGCGCACGGCCACTGATTGAAGAGATTCACCTGCGCGACCGGCTTCCCTGCGTGGTCGGTGGTACCGGGTTGTACATCCGCGCCCTGCTTGGCGGGATGGCGGATCTGCCGACCGGGGATGACAACCTGCGGCGGAGTCTGCATCGCCAGGAAGAAGAGCAGGGGAGCGGTTCCCTGCACGCGGAGTTGCGCCGCCGTGATCCCGTCGCGGCCGCCCGGATTCATCCGCACAACCTGATTCGCACGGTCCGTGCCCTGGAAGTCTGTCTTTTAAGCGGTCGGCCCTTTTCCGAAATCGTCGCCGCTCATGAGTTCGTGGACCAGCCGTATTCTGTGCTCAAGCTCGCCCCCGATCATCCCCGCACGGAACTCTACCGGCGCATTGACCGGCGCGCCGAGCAGATGCTGGAGGCCGGTCTGGTTGATGAGGTGGCCGGCCTCGTCCGGCGCTACTGTGCCGGGCTCAAAGCGTTGCAGACCCTGGGGTACCGTGAAGTGCTGCGCTACCTCGCCGGTGACCTTGACGCTGCGCGGATGTGCGGCGAAATTCAGAAGTTTACCCGCCAGTATGCAAAAAAACAGTTGACCTGGTTCCGCCGCGAACCTGATATGATTTGGGTTGATTCCACTATGAAGTCTGGTAGAGTAGAACGCTACATTGAAAACTGGTTATTTAATCAAAGGAGCGGACATGGCCAAGTCACCATTTAATATTCAGGACCAGTATCTGAACCAGGCACGTAAAGAGCGGGTTAAGGTTGTTATTATCATGATGTCGGGTGATCGGCTTTCCGGGTATATAAAATCCTTCGACAGTTTCTGCATCCTGGTCGAGAGTGAAGGAGACATCCTGATCTACAAGCATGCCGTCAGCACCATCACGTCTTCCGATGGCACCTTCCGTCTCCACGGCGGACGGGATTAGTTTCTTTCTGACAGCGAGAACAGCACGTTTTTTAAAAAAGCGGCGCCACAGGTGCCGCTTTTTTGTCTCCGGTAGTTTTTCCGGTTCCGCCGTGCGCCCATCCGGGGATGTCCCCTGTGCGTACGGCCGGGTCAGGTGACAGGGGTATCGCGATGTTGATCATTGAATCTGTTGTGCCGGGCAGCCCGGCAGAAGATCTTGGTATTCTGCCGGGGGACGGTCTGTTGCAGGTCAACGCACTGCCGCTGCGTGACCTGGTCGACTTCCATCGGGCGACACAGGCCGAGCAACTGCTCCTCGAAATCCTCCGCGACGGTGAGGTCATGGCGTTGTCCTGTGATCGATACGCCGGTGAGGACCTGGGGCTGGTACTGGAACATCCGCAGCCGCGCCAATGCGGCAACCAGTGTATCTTCTGTTTTGTCCATCAGCTCCCCAAGGGGTTGCGCCGCAGCCTCTATATCAAGGATGAGGATTACCGTTTTTCCTACCTGTACGGTTCCTTTATCACCCTGACCAACCTTACTGAGCCGGACCTGCAGCGGATTATCACTGAGCAGCTTTCACCGCTCTATATTTCTGTTCATGCGACGGACTCCTCTGTGCGTGACCGGTTGCTGGGCTGTGCCTGTCCCGCTATTCTGCCGTTGCTCCAGCGCCTGTCCGCCGGTGGAATCGAACTGCACTGTCAGATTGTCCTGTGTCCGGGGATCAATGACGGCCCCGTTCTCAAGCAGACGATCACCGACCTGGTGCAGCTGCAGCCGGCGGTGTCCTCTATCGCCGTTGTTCCCGTTGGCCTGACCCGCCATCGGCAGCACCTGCCGCCGCTGAACCCGCTGACGGCCAGCGCTGCGCAGAGCTGCCTGCAGCTGGTTCATCAACGGCAGCAGCAGTATCTCAAAGATTGCGGCCACCGCCTGGTGTTCGCTGCTGATGAACTTTATCTGCTCGCCGGAGCAGAGATTCCCGCAGCGGAGGCGTACGAGGACTTTCCGCAACTGGAAAACGGCGTCGGCCTGCTGGCACAGTTTCGCGAGCAGATCGAGGATGTGCTGCTTGAAGCCGAGCCCCTCTCCCTGGCGGCCGCGGTCCTGGTGACCGGCCGCTCCTTCGCTGCCGAGCTGCAACAGTTTGCCGCGCGCTTAAGCCTGCGCACGGACGTTGCGCTGGAAGTGATCGCAATTGACAACCAGCTCTTTGGCGCGACGGTCACCGTCGCCGGTCTGGTCAGTGGAGGCGATCTGCTGTTACAATTGCGTGACAAGGTTGCCGGACGCCCACTGATCCTGCCCGATGTCATGCTGGCGGCTGATCAGGACCTGTTTCTTGATGATCTGAGCCTGACCGACCTCGGTGCCGCGCTGCAGGTTCCCGTGCAAGTGGTCGAAGCCTCGGCCTGGGGACTGCTGGAAGGGCTGGAACGCCTCGCCGATGGACCGGTGGACGTGATTCGCTGTTGAAGGGGGGAGGGCAGAAGGCAGAATCCAGAATTCAGGAGTCAGGAGGAAAATCTTAAAAGCTTTAACGCAGAGCCGCAGAGAGGGAGAGGGAAAAGCCGGATCCAGAAGCCAGAAGCCAGAAGCCAGAAGCCAGAATTACAGGCGCGAGAGACAAATGACAAATGACGGCCGCAAAACGGCCTGACACGGCGTAGCCGTTGACGCCGCGTAGCGGCTGACCGCTTTTAACCAATGACGGCCGCAAAGCGGCCTGACACGGCGCAGCCGTTGACGCCGCGTAGCGGCTGACCGCCTTTAACCAATGACGGCCGCGCCAGCGGCCTGACCCATGAAGGACCTGAATTGATGGTAACCATAGCGGTGCGGGGGATGAAGTGTGGCAAGTGTGTCGCCCGGGTCACCGAACTGATTGAACAATGTCCTGCTGTTGCCGGGGTCGAGGTGGATCTTGCCGCGGCGTCGGCGCGGATTTCCCTGGTGCCGGGGGAACAGTTGCCCCGCGCAGAGATCGCTGCGGCCCTGGCCGCCGCCGGGTTTGCCGTTGCGGAACAGCCTGAGGCGGCAATGAGCCCCGAGGACGAGGCGTCGCCCCCTGTGACCCAGCCTGTACCGAGCGCCTCTTCCCTGGCGGAGGAGTCGTTGCGCTTTGCCGTTGGCGGGATGAGCTGCAGCTCCTGTGCGGCCACCATCGAAAAGCGCCTGGCCGCCACCCGGGGCGTGACCGGGGTCAGTGTCAACCTGGCAGGAAACTTCGCCCAGGTGCGCTATCATCCTGAACTGATCGATCCGCAGCAGATCTACCACGCCGTGGCAGAAAGCGGCTACCGGGCGTTTCCGGAAGACGCGGTTGCCTCATCCGAGCAGGCGCGTCGGGAACTGCGCCTGGTTCTCATCGCCGCGGCCGGTGGCATCCCCATTATGCTGATGATGTTTGCCCCGGTGCCCGATCGGCTGGAACTGCTGCTCAGCGGTCTTCTCGCCACCATTGTCCAGTTTACCGCCGGCCTCGGTTTTTACCGCAGCGCCTGGCAGGCATTGAAAAACCGCACCTCCAATATGGACGTGCTGGTCACGCTCGGCATCACGGCGGCCTACGGTTATTCCATGCTCGCCCTGTTCGGTCTGCTCGGCCCGCAGGCGACCATTTTCTTCGAAACCAGCGTCATGCTGATCCTCTTCATCCGCTTCGGCAAATGGCTCGAATCACGGGCCAAGGGGCGTGCCAGCGACGCCCTGAAAAAACTGCTGCAGTTGCAGGCCGATCGAGCGATCGTCATGGTCGATGGTGAAGAACGCGAGATCGCCGTGGACCGGATTCGTCCGGGTGATACGCTGCTGGTGCGTCCGGGAGACACTATTCCTGTCGACGGTGACGTGATCGAAGGCAGTGCCGCTGTCGATGAAGCCATGATCACCGGCGAGGCGGTTCCCGTGCACAAGGAGCCCGGTTCCGCCGTGATCGGCGCGACGATCAACCGCAGCGGCCGCCTGCTGATCCGCGCCACCCACGTCGGCGAAGAGGCGGTGCTAGCGCGCATTATCCGCATGGTCGAGGACGCCCAGGCCGACAAGGCGCCGATCCAGCGCTTTGCCGATCGTGTTTCGGGCTACTTTGTTCCTGCCGTCATTGTTCTGTCGCTGCTGACCTTTATCACCTGGTATGTTCTTGTCGGCTCGGCCTTTCTCCTCGCTTTCCAGCTGGCCATCGCGGTGGTGGTGATTGCCTGTCCCTGCGCCCTCGGGCTGGCGACGCCGACTGCGATCATGGTCGGCAGCGCTGTCGGACTTGAGCGCGGCATTCTTTTCAAGAAGGCTTCGGCACTGGAGCGTATTGCCGGACTCAAGGTGCTTTTGCTCGACAAGACGGGAACCCTGACAACCGGCGGTTTCCGGGTTGATGGCGTGCACAGCTGTGGTGACCTGGCGCAAGACCGGGTGCTGTTTCTGGCCGCGGCGCTGGAGCAGGGGACGACGCATCCTCTTGCCCAGGCCCTCGTCGCCGCGGCCCGCAGTGGGCGCGATGAACCCTTGCCGGCCCCGCAGGAACTGGAGGAAATCGGTGGACAGGGGGTGCGCGGGAGGGTCGGGGATCACTCGCTGCTGTGCGGCAATGCGGCGTTGCTGGAGGCGCACGACATTGCCCTTGATGGGCTGGCGCAACAGCTGCAGACCCGGGCCTTTGCCGGGAAATCATTGATTTTCGTGGCCGTTGATGGGCAGTTGCAGGGCGTTGTCGCCCTTTCCGACGAACTCCGGCCGGCTGCGGCCGGGGTTGTCCGCCAACTGCAGGCGTCCGGCATCGAAACGGTGCTGGTCAGTGGCGACCGCCGTGAAGCGGTTGAACGGGTTGCAGGTGAACTGGGGATCAGCCGGGTGGAAGCGGGCGTTCAACCTCACCAGAAACGCGACCTGGTCAAGGAGTATCAGCAGCGGCGGCAACTGGTCGGGATGGTCGGCGACGGCATCAACGACGCACCGGCACTGGCCCAGGCGGATGTCGGAATCGCCATCGGCAGTGGCACCGATGTCGCGCGGGAAACCGG
>JAWOIX010000115.1:0-3002 GCA_046484405.1 Pelovirga sp. | reverse complement strand
CTTCTGACTCCTGGATTCTGACTCTTGGCTCCTGGCTCCTGGCTCCTGGATTCTGCCTTCTGCCTCACCCTCTCCGCCTCAGCCTCTCCGCGCCTCTCCGTTAAAGCTTGTGAGGTTTTAATTCTGTCTCCTGAATTCTGGATTCTGCCTTCTGAATTCTGCCTCAATGTTTCACCCTCTCGACCCGCGAGACCCCCTTGACCTTCTTGATCTCGCGGATGACGCGGTTGAGGTGCTCGAGGTTTTCCACGTCGATGACAAACAGGTTGTTGCCTTTCTTGTCACCACGGGCGTGGACGGTAGCGCTGATGATGTTCGCATCGGCCTGACTGATAGCGCCGGAAATTCCCACCAGCATCCCCTTCTGATCCTCGCAGATCACGCGGATGGTGACCGGGCGCAGGGTTTTACGCTGCATATCCCACTGCACGTCGATACGCCGTTCCGGGTCGCTGGTCTGCACCTGCAGGCAATCCAGGGCATGAACGGTCAGTCCACGGCCGCGGGTGATAAAGCCGGTCACCGGTTCGCCGGGCAGCGGATTACAACAGTGGGCGAAACGCACCATGACATTGTCGATACCGCCGATAAGGATGGCGCTCTGGGACGGCTTGCGTGAGCCCTTGTCCGGCTCATCCTGTGCCAGGTCAGCCGTGGCCGGCCTGTCCGAACGCGGCAGAACGTGGGAGACAACCTGGCCGGGGGAGGTTTTGCCATAGCCGACGGAGGCATAGAGATCGTCGGCCGTGCGAAAACCGAAGTCGGCAACCGCCTGCTCGAGAAGACCAGTGGAGGTGGCGCGCTTGATGCTCATCTGCTGTTTGCGCAAGGCCTTTTCGAGCAGTTCCCGCCCAAGAGCGATACTCTTCTCACGCTGCTGTGCCTTGACCCACTGCCGGATCTTGTTGCGCGCCTTGGAGGTTTTGACAAAGGAGAGCCAGTCCTTGCGCGGCGTCTGCTGGGTGGCGGTCATCACCTCAACGATATCGCCGTTCTTCAGTTCTGTTTTCAAGGGGCTCAGTTTGCCGTTGATGCGCGCACCAATGCAGTGCGAGCCGACATCCGTGTGGATGGCATAGGCAAAGTCGACGGGTGAGGCCCCCCGCGGCAGCTCCTTGACCTCCCCCTGCGGGGTAAACACGTAAACCTCCTCGGGGAACAGATCGATGAAGGTGGATTCGGCAGCAGACCCGTCGCTGACCTCCTGGTGCCATTCCATCACCTGACGCAGCCAGCCGAAGCGCTGATCATCCCGTCCCGTGGCCGGCACCGCCCCACCTTCCTTGTACTTCCAGTGGGCGGCGACCCCTTCTTCCGCGATACTGTGCATCTGGTGGGTACGGATCTGCACCTCCATCCGCTCGCCGAAAGGTCCGATCACCGAGGTATGCAGGGACTGGTACATATTCGGCTTGGGCATGGCGATGTAGTCCTTGAACCGTCCCGAGATCGGCTTCCAGGTGGAATGCACCAGCCCGAGCACCTCGTAACATTCGCGCACGGAATCCACCAGAACACGAAAAGCGATGAGGTCGTAGATCTCGTCCAGATCAACCCCGGTGCGTTCCATCTTGCGATAGACCGAATAAAAGTGCTTGAAGCGGCCGGTCACCTCGCCGGGGATCCTGTTGTCGGCAAGCAGCTTGCGGATCTGTTCGCCGACCTTTTCAATATACTCGCCGCGTTCCTCCTTGTGGGTTGAAATCCGCTGTGCCAGGGCGGCATATTTCTGCGGCTCGAGGATCTGCAGGGACAGGTCCTCCAGTTCGCCCTTGAGCCAGCTGATGCCGAGACGGTTGGCGAGCGGGGCGTAGACCTCGAGGGCCTCGCGCGAATAGGCTTCGCGTTTTTCCCGCGGCCGGCAGTGTATCGTGCGCATATCGCTGAGACGATCGGCCAGGTAGACGAGCACAACGCGCAGATCACGCGCCATGGCGACAAACATCTTGCGAAAGCTTTCGACCTGCTGCCGGTTTTTCTGACGATAAGGGATACTGCTGAGTTTATTGCCGATCTCAATCAGGCTGACGACCTCGTGACCGAAGATTTTTTCAAGCTCTGCGCTGGTGATCTGATTGGTCTCGAGCACATCGTGGAGCAGCCCGACGAGAATCGTCGCCTGGTCCACCTGCAGGCGGGTCAGGATAATGGCGACTTCGAAGGGATGCTGGAAGTAATCGCGGCCGTCGGGGGTTTTCTGCTGGCGGTGGGCGTTTTCACAGATGGCGCAGGCACGATCAAAAATATCCCGATCGGCCTGCGGATAGTAACTGCAAAGCTGGCTGAAGATGTCATCTCGAGTGATCATAACCTGACCGGGTCAGACGACCCGGCCAGCAATGAAACAGACCCGGTCTGCCTGTGGGTTACGGAACAGTATCGCTGTAAGTCGGTGAATTACCCCTTGCGCTGGGGAATTTCGAATTCAATCTGACCGGCAGCGATCTCACGCAGAGCCAGGACCACCTTTTTATTGCCCGACTTGTTTTCGATCAGGGGTTCCCCCCCCTTGTAGAGTTGCTTGGCGCGCTTGGCGGCAACCATCGCCAGCAGGAAACGGTTGGGAATGACATCGAGACAATCTTCTACGGTAACGCGTGCCATGTATTGATCTCCTTGATCAGGTGATAATGGTATTGAGAATCTGCGCTGTACGGTGACTGCGACAGCGCTCTGCCATGATAATTGCTTTAAGGGTATTGCAGGCAACGGTGAAATCATCGTTGATGACGAGGTAATCATACCATATCGCCTGGGAGATTTCCTCCCGTGCCGTCGCCAGGCGTCGTTCGATCACGCCCGCAGCGTCCGTACCGCGTGAACGCAGGCGCCGCTCCAGTTCGGCCATGCCGGGCGGGAGAATAAAAATAAACACGCCCTGCCGGCAGGCCGTCTTTAACTGCGCCGCGCCCTGGAAATCGATATCGAGGAGCAGATCGATCCCCTGCTCTGCCGCGTCATCGATGGTTTTGAGGGCGGTGCCGTAGAGATTGCCATGGACC
>JAWOIX010000057.1:0-15336 GCA_046484405.1 Pelovirga sp. | reverse complement strand
TTTTGCGGAACCTGAGGCATCCCGGAGGCGGCGCAAGCTGCGCGGTCCCTTCGCCAACCCGAAACAGAAAGGATTCAGAACATGCTGAAAAGACTGTTGATCATCGCCCTGCTGGCAACTCTTCTCTGCGGCAGCCTGGCCCTGGCCGGCAACCGTCAGGTGACCGTAATCCTCAATTCGGAACGCCCCATGACGCAGGGCATTGCCCTGGTTCTTGCCAACCAGATGCTGGAACAGGGAGCGCAGCTGAAAATCCTGCTGTGTGATGCCGCCGGCGATCTGGCCCTGCGCGACGCCCCGGTGATGGAGCCGCTGAAAGCCAACAACCTGACACCGGAGCAGCTGCTGCTGGGCGCCCTGCAAAAGGGGGCGGTGGTTGAGGTCTGCGCCCTGTATCTGCCCAATGCCGGCAAGCAGGCCGCCGACCTGAAGGATGGCGTTATACCGGCCAAACCACCCGCAATCGCCGCCGAGCTGCTGCAGGAAGATCGCGACGTGCTGGTGTTCTGAACCTCAGCCCGCGACCGGTGGATGGTGGCCCCTTCCTGTAAAACGCCCGTTGTCTACCACCAGTGCGGGGCACCACCCGCGCGCGCGGGCTGTTGCTCCTGCCTGAGCCCTGATCACCCCCGACGCGAACCTGCGCCGAGGATATGCTGGTCTTTTCAGGCGGCGTTGTGCCTGCGCCCGGTCTTCTCCAGGTAGTACTCGTAGCCGCCGGCGTAGGCAGTCATGGCGCCGTGATCGATTTCAAACACCCGCCCAACCAGCGAGCGGAGGAAATGGCGGTCATGACTGACCAGCAGCAGGGTTCCGGCAAACCCCTGCAACGCTTCGAGCAGAACCTCGCGCGACTGGATGTCAAGGTGGTTGGTCGGCTCATCGAGAATCAGCAGGTTCAAGGGACGTCCAAGGAGGGTCGCCAGCACCAGTCGTGACTTTTCACCGCCGGAGAGCTTGTCAACCCGCTTGTCGACATCATCCCCCTGAAACAGGAAGGCGGCACAGAGGTTGCGCAGGACCCCGACGGTCAGCTGCGGCAGGGCCTCCTGGACGGTCTCGTAAACGGTTTTTTTCGGGTCGAGCAGTTCCATCGAGTGCTGGCTGAAATACCCGGGGAAAACATTGGCTCCGACCGTTACCGTGCCGCTGGTCGGCTCGGTCTGTCCGGCGAGGATTTTCAGAAAGGTCGATTTCCCCGCGCCATTGACACCCACGACGGCAATCTTGTCGCCGCGCTGAACCTGTCCGGAAATCCCGGAAAAGACCGCCTTTGTGCCGCCATCGGCAAGGGGCCAGCTCTTCGCCAGCCGGCTGATCGCGAGAACATCATCGCCGCTGCGCGGTGGCTCCGCAAACACGAAACGCACCAGTTTCTGCTCCGCCGGCAGCTCGATCCGATCGATTTTTTCCAGCTTCTTGACCCGCGACTGCACCTGGGCGGCATGGGAGGCGCGGGCGGCAAAACGGGCGATAAATTCCTCCTCCTTGGCGAGCATTTCCTGCTGCCGGCGATGGCTGGCGACAAGCTGTTCGCGACGCACCTCCCGTTCACGCAGATAAAAGTCATAATTGCCGCTGTAGGTGGTGATGGTGCCGTTGCCGACCTCGATGATACGGGTGACCAGACGATTCATGAAATCGCGGTCATGACTGGTCATCAACAGCGCCCCTTTATAGTCGTCATTGAGCCAGTTCTCCAGCCAGACAATCGATTCGAGATCGAGGTGGTTGGTCGGTTCGTCAAGGAGCAGGACATCGGGATTGAGGGTTAGGATCCGTGCCAGGGCGATCCGCATCTTCCAGCCGCCGCTGAAACTCTCCACCGGGCGGTCGTAATCGTCCGGGCCGATCCCCAGCCCGGTCAGCACCGCCTGCGCCCGCGACTCCAGGTCGTAACCGCCGCGCTGCTCATACTCCTGCTGCACATCGCCGTAACGCTCGAGCAGCTGTGCCATGGCATCATCATCCATGGGTTCACACATCTGTGCTTCCATGGCGGCGATCTGCTCGCCGAGGCGGACGGTTGTCTGGGCTGCCGCAATCACTTCTTCAAGCGCGCTGCGTCCCGCCATGTCGCCGACATCCTGGGAGAAATAGCCGATCACTGTCTTTTTCGAGCAGGAAATCTCGCCGCCGTCCAGGCCCTCTTCCCCGGTAATCAAACGAAAAATGGTGGTCTTGCCGGCGCCGTTAGGTCCGACCAGACCGCTGCGACTGCCGGTGAGAATCTGGCAACTGGCATTTTTGAAGAGCACCCGGCTGCCGTGCTGCTTGGTGATATTGGTCAAGTGAATCATCGTTGAATTCCTGTCAGTCCTATCTGTCAATAGAGTGTCTTGCCTGGAAGCGTCCAGCCCAGAGACGGTAAAAAGTATCCCCCCGTGTGCGGGTCGCCACCCCGGGGGGCATACAGGCTCAGCGTTTCGTAACGGGCCCGTTCGCGAAAGTGCCCGTAAGCATCTCCTTCAGCTCACGGATTTCTCCGCGCAGGCTGTCCATGTCCCGATGCAGATCCCTCTCCTTCTCGGCCGCGATCGCTTCAATATCGCGCAGCTGTTCAGTCTGGGCAACATGCGCCTGGCTCTGCATCGCATCAACAATGACAGCGATAAAGAGGTTGAGCATGGTAAAGGTGGCAAGCATGATAAAGGGGACAAAAAACAGCCACGCATAGGGGAACACTTCGAGGACCGGGCGAACGATCCCCATCGACCAGCTTTCCAGGGTCATGATCTGGAAAAGGGTGTACATGGAGGCATCGATCGACCCGAACCACTGGGGGAAATCGATCCCGAAGAGCTTGGTGCTCATCACCGCCGCGACATAGAACAACAGCAGCAACAGGGCGACGATGGAGCTCATCCCGGGAATTGCCGCGAGCAGCGCGGCAACCACCACCCGCATCCGTGGCGAGGCGGAGGCGAGGCGCAGCACCCGCAACACCCGCAAACTGCGCAGGATGCTCAAGGCCCCGACCGCCGGCACCAGGGCGATCCCGACGACGATAAAATCAAACACCCGCCAGGGTTCACGAAAAAACCGTGCCGGCCCCATGGCGACAATCGCCAGACCCAGTTCCACCACGAAAATCATCAGGCAGATCCGGTCCAGCTGGGAGAGGATTCCACCGTAGGGCCCGTTCACCGCCGGAACGGTTTCCAGCCCGAGGGTGATCGCATTGACCAGAATCACGCCAATGATGGTCCGCTGGACCCAGCGCCGCTCAATCCAGTGGTAAAGGCGTTCGCGCCAGCCCGCATGAAGATCAGTCGTCATAACAGCTATCCTCGTTGAAACAGACCATGTTGCCCGCACCATTCCCGATTCACTGCGCGGAAGGATCTTAAATCAGGAATCGGGATAAAATTCAATCAGAAACGCAACCAGGCAGCAGCACCGCCGGCGGCCGTGGAGGCCTGCCGCGGCGGCACGTGCTCTGCCGCATTTTTTCTTCTGACATTCGCACAGGGAACTTGCTACATTGACGGCACAAGGGGAGCGCTCGCAGTGACAGGGTCCGGCGCTGCCAAAAACAGGCGGGAGGGTGATCATGTGCACGACAATCGCGACCGGCAGTCCGGTCCTTCCTGCACAGCAGAGACGGCAACACCTTGCAGATATTTTCCGGGCCGGCGTGGCACGGGTCGACCCTTACCAGGCAATCCGCCGGCAGGTGCGGCTGGTCGGGGACCGGCTGCTGGTCCGCACCGACGTGCACTCCCTGGATGTCGACCTGGGCCGTTACCAGCGGATCCTCCTGCTCGGCGCCGGGAAGGCATCGGCACCCATGGCGCGGGCGTTCGAAGATCTGCTCACAGAGCGCATCAGCGGCGGCCTGATCTGTGTCAAACAGGGGCACGGCGACCGGCTGGGCCGGGTCGAGCTGCACGAGGCCTCCCACCCGGTGCCGGATCAGCGCGGTTTTGCTGCTGCGCGCCGGCTGATGGAGCTGGCCCGCCAGGCCGATGCCGGCACCCTGGTGATCAACTGCATATCGGGTGGCGGTTCCGCCCTGCTCCCCTGCCCCCTCGAACTGCCGGCGTCCCTGGGCCGGCACATCACCCTGGCCGACAAGCAGGCGACCACGGCCGAACTTCTGCGCTGCGGTGCAACCATCCGGCAGATCAACTGCATCCGCAAACATATCTCCGCCATCAAGGGGGGGCGTCTGGTAAAACTTATCGCTCCGGCGCGCAGCCTGAACTTTATTCTCTCCGATGTCGTCGGTGACGATCTCGGCAGCATCGCCTCGGGCATGACCAGCGCCGATGACACCACCTACGCCGAGGCACTGGCGATCATTGATGCGTATCGACTGCGCCAGCGGATTCCAGCCAGCGTCCTTGCCGCCCTGGAACTGGGTGTTGCCGGAAAATTGCCGGAAACGCTCAAACCGGCCGATGCGGCACTGCAGTTGTGCGACAATATCCTGGTCGGCACCAATCGCCAGGCGCTGCTGGCCGCACGCCGGAAAGCGCGCGAGCTGGGCTACCGGGTGCTGATCCTCTCCGCACAGATCGAAGGAGAATCACGTCACGTCGCCAAAACCCTGGCAGACATTGCCCGGGATGCGGCGACCAGCGACCTGCTGGTAAAAAAACCGGCCTGCCTGCTCCTGGGGGGGGAAACGGTGGTGACTGTGACCGGTGCGGGGAAAGGGGGGCGTAATCAGGAAATGGCGCTGGCATTTCTCCGGCAGATGCGCTCCTGGTCTGCCCGGCAGCTGGACGCGGTCAGCTTTCTCGCCGCCTCAACCGACGGCAATGATGGCCCCACCGATGCCGCCGGAGCCTTTGCCGACAGGCAGGCCCTCGACCGCGCGGCAGCGGCACAGCTGGACATGGATGCGCATCTGGCTGCCAACGATTCCTACCATTTTTTCGCCGGAATCCAGTCCCTGTTGCACACCGGGCCAACCAACACCAATGTCTGCGATATTCAGATCATCCTGCTCCATTGATGGTCGCCATGCTGAGGTTAGCCACCGCGGCGGGATAACAGAAACCGGTATCCGCCAATACGCAGAATTGCCCCTTCCGCAGAGATGTCCTCAAGAACCAGATCGCTGTTGATCGATTCCCCGGCGCGCAGCACCCGC
This sequence comes from Pelovirga sp., assembly GCA_046484405.1. Lineage (GTDB taxonomy): Bacteria > Desulfobacterota > Desulfuromonadia > Desulfuromonadales > Geopsychrobacteraceae > Pelovirga. Next base: position 10,235 of record JAWOIX010000057.1, on the reverse strand, counting down.
CCGTTGATCTGCACCAGGCTCGCCGCAGCATCCGCCGGGTTATAGGCATGCAACGGCATCTGCAAAGCGGGCAGACGGGCACGGACAGCGGCAGGCAGCTCACTGATGCGGTAGATGCGATCCGGTTCGGACGCTACCTCGGCGGCGGCGGGCAACGGACGTGCTTGTTCTGACCCGGTCTGCGCCGGGGGCTCCGCCGTAGCTGCCGGCTCCGGGGACAGCGGAGCGGGGCCTGCACCGGTGGGGGCTGGTGCCACGGGCCGCACCAGCGCTGTGCCTGGCGCGGACGTCACCGGCGCGGCCTCAGGTTCCTGCGCTACGGCCATCGCGGGGCCACGATCCGCCAATGGCTCTTCCTGCACCAGCGGCACAACCGGCGGCGGCTGCCGTGGGGACATCACCATCCAGGCCACCAGAACAACATTAGCGCACAGGACAATCACGCCAACCACAATCCAGAAGCCTGATCGGGCGGGTTTGCGCTGGACCGGTTCATAAACGGTGTGCAGCTCTTCGCCCGCCTGTTTTCTGCGCTTGTTCTCTGCTTTTCTCAAGGCATCAAGAATAAAAGACATCTGTCGCTACCCCTGCCGGTTGAACAGTCTTGGCTGCTCGGTTGCCAGCCTGGAATTGAGAATGATCAGGGTGTAGGGCCCTGCCACGCCATCCGGATCAAGGTTCTCCTGGCGTTGGAAGCGGCGTACCTCTTCGATCAGCAGATCATCGTAAGACATGTCCGGCTGCAGGCGCGACTCGCGGCCGCTCAATTCGGCCAGCTGGTATTCAAGCCACATCACTGCGTTGCCCTGATCGCCCGGCCGGATAAGGTTCTGATAATCCGGCGGTGGCTGCCAGAGCAGGGCATAGTCGCCATACCACTGCTGCAGCAGAGTCGTCAGGGGAACCCTGATGACATCGCTGCCAACCACCAGGGTGGCGGTTTCATCATCCAGACCCGCCAGGGTAGCGAGAAACTCCTCCCCCTGCGGATCGACCAGGGACAGCACCGCCGGGTGGTTGAATTGCCGCAGGCGTGCCAGGCTCCCCTTTTCAGCCAGCAACGCCAGACCATATGCGGCCGGATCCGGGAGTTCCTCCTCCAGCATGCCGGTGTCATGCCCCCAGAGGGCGAACAGTGCCCGGTAAGCCAGTTGCCGATTGTGTGCCTGCGGTTCCGCCGCAAACCACTCCAGGGGGAGATTCCGCGTTGTTGCCGCAGCCACCTCGTCCACCAGGGCCAGCTGCCGGTCCCGGTCCTCCGGGGTTTCTTCAAGGGCTGCCGTGGACATGTCAGCAACCTCCCCGGCTTCGACCGGTATCTCGTCGTGCAGCACAGCTGGCGGTTCAGACCAGGGGACCGGCAGATAGCCGGCGAGCAGGTTGAGACCGAAGGCCGCCACGGTGACCAGCAGCACAACCAGCGCTGCCTGGCCGACCAGTCGGCGCCAACGACGGCGATTCTCTTTTTTACCAAACACTTCCGCAGCCGCCAGGCTCAGCAAGCGGGGACTGACGAGATTTTCTCCGCGCACATAGGCGCCCAGCAGGGCACGGTCGCAGATCAGATTGATCAGTCGTGGCACCCCCCCGCTCAAACGATACAGCCGCTGGATGGTCGCCTTTGAAAACAGGGGGCGTTCGACCCCGGCGACCCCAAGCCGATAAGTCAGATAACCGGCCAGTTCCTGCCGTGACAGGGGTTCCAGGTGATAACGTGCGGTCACCCGCTGTGCCAGCTGGCGCAGTTCCGGACGTTCAAGCAGTTGGTTGAGCTCCGGCTGGCCGAGCATGACAACCTGCAGAAGTTTGCGCTTATCGGTTTCCAGGTTGGTCAACAGGCGAATCTGTTCCAGCACATCCGTGCTCAGGTTCTGGGCCTCATCAATAATCAGAACGGTTTTTTTGCCACGGCTGTGGGCTTCGAGGAGAAAAACGTTGAGCCGGTCAACAAACTGTTTGACGCTGGTGCTGTCGGCGGGATGCTCAATGCCCAGTTCGTCACAGAGAGTTGCCAGCAGTTCAAGCACTGTCAGCTTCGGGTTAAGCACGAAGGCAACTTCGGAATCGGCGGGAATCTGGCCGAGCAGACAGCGACAGACCGTTGTTTTGCCGGTGCCCACCTCGCCGGTCAGCAGCACGAAGCCGCTGTCGACCTTCATGCCGTAAATCAGGTGTGCCAGCGCCTCGCGGTGCTGGTCGCTCATGTACAGGAACTGTGGGTCGGGGGCGATGGAAAAGGGATCTTCTTTAAGCCCGAAATACTCTTTATACATAATTCCCGCAAACCAGAAAAAAACCCGTCTGACCGGCAGAGGCCAGAAAAAGGACATCAGGAAGGATATACCACAAAGGGGGGAATCAGGTCAGCCGAAACCACGCACCGCATCAGCAAAGACCGGGCCGCGACTGACGGGCAAGAAAAAGACGTCGAGGGGATAAAAAAAGTGCCCCGTGACCAGGAGAGGATCACGGGGCGACACACTAAGGAGGTTTGTGAGAGAGTACGTCTGTGAATCGATACGCTTTGCCTGCCACAACAAACCGTATGTGACTTATATATAACCTTATCGGTCATCTTTGTCAACAACTATCTGCATTTTTTTTTGCTGCACCGCACAAGGCCTTTTCCCGCCGCTGGCAGATCCCGCAAGAGAAGGGTAATAGTTTTGTAAAACAAGGGGTTTCCGCTGCCGCAGGGGACCGTGCGTGGTACATTAATAAGACACGGTGGGCAGATCTGCCCTGCAAGAGAAAGGAAAACCCTGATGCTGCAGTCCCCGCAACGTTACAGCCTCGGCGAGGAAATCGCCAACAGCATCACCCACGGTGTCGGGGCCCTGCTCGCTATCGTCGGCCTTGCAGTCCTGATCATTGTGTCCACCAGCCATGGCACGGTCTGGCACATTGCCTCGAGCAGTATCTTCGGCACCACACTGATCCTGCTCTACCTCGCCTCGACCCTCTATCACAGCATTACCGCACCAAGAGTCAAAAGGTTACTGCGGCTGCTGGATCATTGTGCCATTTACCTGCTCATCGCCGGGACCTACACGCCGTTTTTGCTGATCAATCTGCGCGGTTCCTGGGGCTGGTCGCTGCTCGGCCTGGTCTGGGGCATCGCGCTTGGCGGAATCATCCTGAACCTCACTCCCCTGGGCAAGGTTCGCGGGTTGTCGTTAAGCCTCTATCTGATTCTTGGATGGATTATTCTCATCGCCATCAAACCATTGCTGGCCAACCTCGACCCCGGCGGCGTCAGCCTGCTGGTCGCCGGAGGCCTCGCCTATACCGGCGGAGTGATCTTTTACGGCTGGCAGCAACTCCCCTACAATCACGCCATCTGGCACCTGTTCGTGCTGGCCGGCAGCATCTGTCACTTTTTTGCCATCCTGTTTTACGTTATCCCGCGCTGACCGGCCACCACGCGCCACGACACCGTGGCGCAACACCGAGTTCCCTAGGCTGCCGCCTGGTTTTCGTACTCTTCCACCAGACGCCGATAGCGGTCTTCCAACTCCGGTGTCTGCTGTTCGGCCCGGGCATAGGCACCCAGCATGTCATGGCGCATCTCTTCCGGCAGGATTCTTTCTGCCAGCGGGTAGAGAATCTTGTCTTCCTTGTCGATATGTCCGCGCAGCAGCTCAATGTATCCCCGGGCATTCTCGACGATCACCGGAACCTGACCGCTTTCGCCAGCCCGCGCTTTCCCTGCCGCTGTCGCCATGGCACGGACAAATGCCCGCCCCTGGTCATGCTCAATGTGCATCGCCTCGATCGGCGACTGCTTTTCCGGCATGCCGTTTTTGATCAGTGCGGCAAACAGAACATCCTCTTCCTTGGCATGATGGAAACGGTCGGCATAATTGCGGATGAAATCCACGGCATCATGAAAAAAGTCCCAGTTTTCAAAACGCCCCTGTTCCAGCAGCGCCACATTTCCTTCAAGCAGGGCAATCATCCGCAGAATCAGCCGATGCTCGCTGACCATCACCATCGTAATATCTGTTTTCATCTGTTGATCCTTTCTCCGTTCACACCAATGACTGCGATATGCAGCGGGATATCCTTGCCGGATGCCTTGACCGCCTGTTCCGCCATAATCGCCATGCCACGGCAGCAGGGAACCTCCATAATCGTCACAGTGACCGACTGGATATCATTCTGGGTGAGCATCTCGGTCAGTTTGGCGACGTAGTTGCTTGTCTCGTCGAGCTTCGGACAGGCGTTGACCAGGACCCTGCCCTTGATGAAATCACGGTGAAACTCGGCATAGGCGAACGGGGTACAGTCTGCCGCAATCAGCAGGTGGGCGTTCTGCAGCCAGGGCGCATGGGGCGGCACCAGGTGCAGCTGCGTTGGCCACTGGCGCAATTCGGATGCCAGGCGGCCTGGTTGTGCGGTTGTGCTTTCAGGTGCTTTTTCCACTGTCCGAACCTGCGATCCGGGGCAGCCGCATGCGAGCTTATTCATGGGAATCTCCTTTATTGTTGTTATGATCTTTGCCATTCGGGTTCTGTGAAAGATAGGTGTTCACGTCGTTTTCGATCTGTGCTTCGATCTCGGCTCCCAGGGCATGGATCGCGACAACATCCTTGAGCAGACAGATACCGACGCTGCAGCCGACACAGCCGATCTCGTAGGTTTCAAGAATTTTGCCGATCTGTGGATGAATTTTGATGACATCCTGAATCGCCTGGTCGCCAATCGCATTGTTCAGATTCATGTACGTCTCCTTTGTTTGATGTGCGCCCAGAGTAAGGCGGATCGCCACGGCAAAACATGACCTGCGTCAATTTATGACTTTTTTTGTTTTATTTTTTTCAGACATGCGGAAAGGAGGTCATCACGACGGGGACAGGCGGTAAAAAACTGTTCTTCGCCAGGGGATACAGGTAAAGTAGCAGAATCTATCCCTGGCCGGCAGCCCGGGTCTGAGCGCCGGCGGACTCCGCACCAGCGCCGCAAACGGCTCATGCAATCAGCGCTTTTTCATCCACAAATACATCGGGAGGTTCAGTTATGACACGCAGCGACATCATGGCCATCATCAAGGAACAGAACGTCAATTTTTTCCGATTGCAGTTTGTCGACATTTTCGGCTTCATGCAAAATGTCTCCATCCCCTTGAGCCAGATCGACAAGGCCCTTGATGGCATGATGATGTTTGACGGCTCGTCAATAGACGGTTTTGTCCGCATCAACGAGTCGGACATGTATCTGAAGCCCGACTATGACACCTTTGTCGTGCTGCCGTGGCGCAACAAAAACAATGTCAATGCCGCACGGATCATCTGTGACGTCTACAAAGCCGATGGAACGCCGTTTTCCGGCTGCCCACGGGTCAACCTGAAGCGGGTCCTGGCGGAAGCCAGGGACCTCGGCTACACCATGAATGTCGGCACCGAATGCGAATTCTTTCTGTTTCAGAAAGATGAACAGGGCAGGCTGTCGACACGAACCAATGATGTGGCCGGCTATTTTGACGTCGACCCGGACGATACCGGCATCAACTGCCGCCGCGAGATTATCGACACTCTTGAGGCCATGCGTTTCGAGGTTGAGGCCTCCCACCATGAAGTTGCCGAGGGCCAGCACGAGATCAATTTCAAGTATTCCGACGCCCTGACGGCGGCGGACAATACCGTGACCTTCAAATGGGTGGTGCGCTCGATTGCCGCCCAGCACGGTTTTCACGCCACCTTCATGCCCAAACCGGTCTACGGCATCAACGGCTCCGGCATGCACACCAATCAATCCCTCTTCAATCTCGACGGGACCAATGCCTTTTTCGATGAGAAAGGGCCGCTCAAGCTCAGTGAAACGGCCTATCAATACATTGCCGGAATCATCAAGCATGCCCGTGGTTTTGCCGCGGTGACCAATCCGCTGGTCAACTCCTACAAACGCCTGGTACCCGGCTACGAGGCCCCCGTCTACGTCGCCTGGTCCGCCTCCAACCGCTCGGCCCTGGTGCGCATCCCCTCCTCCCGCGGCCTCAGTACCCGGACGGAGGTCCGCTGTCCCGATCCGACCTGCAATCCCTATCTCGCCTTCGCCATGATGCTGAAATCGGGGCTGGACGGGGTGGTCAATAAACTCACGGCACCCGCTGCGGTGAATGTCGATATCTACCAGATGAGTAAAACGGAGATGCAGTCCGCCAAGATTGACAGCCTGCCGGCCAGCCTTGAAGAGGCCATCGCCGCTTTCCGGAGCAACCCGATTTCCAAAGAGGCCCTGGGCGAACACATTTTCAACAAGTATATCGAAGGAAAAGAGCAGGAATGGGACGCCTACCGCACGGCAGTCACTGACTGGGAGATTGCCACCTACATGAAAAATTACTGATTTTTTCCCAGGCGGACACGCAACCGGCAAACCCCGCACGCAGCGTCCCCGGCGACGCATGCGTGCGGGGTTTGCTTTTTCCAGGCGGAATCAGACGTCCAGAAAGGCCAGGTGCGGATCGTCGAGACTGACGACCAGAAACCGGTCGAGCAGCCGCGGCGCGCCGAACATCACCCGGTAAAGTTCGTTGACCATGAGCGCGGCAATGACGGTCACGGCGGCTCCGGTAACGGGGATGGGTGTACGTGGCTGGACCATGCCGGCAAAGATCTCAGCAAGGGGCTGGGAATGCCCCTTGCGCAGAGTCACAATCTGCCCCTGATCCCCCGCAATACCGCCGTGAACCAGCAGGGCCCCATGCGGCAGGGCTGCCTCCAGGGCAAAGCGGGCGGCATAATTGTCGAGACAGTCGGCGGCGATGGTGATCCGCTCCGGCAAGGAAAAGTCGTCATCGATGCGGCCGGGCAGGGGCTCAAGCTGGATGCTGCTGTTGATCTGTCGTAACTTCTCCGTCGCACATGCCAGCTTCGGCCGGCCCAGATCGGCCTCGTCATAAAGCAGCTGGCGATTCAGGTCGGGCGCGTCGATGCGGCCGTCGTCGACCAGGTAGAGTTTTCCCACCCCCGCCCGGGCCAGCAGCTGCGCCACTGTACCACCAAGCCCGCCGAGGCCCGCTACGACAACCTCTGCCGCGGCGAGTTGCCGCTGGCAGTCCGCGCCCCAGTGGATCAGCTGGCGATCATAACGGAGGGTTTCATGCCCTGCCGGATCCGTCACCCGCCGGCTCCCGGGGGGAAAAGGGCGACCGTATCCCCTGCCTGCACCGGCGTTTCGAGTTTTTGCAGGTGGTGGACGTTGCGGCGATTGACCATGATGATGGTACCGGCGTGGGGCTCGCCCCGTTCGTTGATCAACTTGTGCAGCATCGGAACCTGTAATTGCTGCTGCACACGCGGCAACAGCGAAGCGATGGTGTCCCCTGCGCGCGCGGTCACCTCCAGCGCCTCCCGCCGCAGGAGCAGGCGCAGCATCCCGTAGAATTGCACCTTGATCATCAGCCAACGAACTCCTAGGACGCCAGCCGCAGCTGGGTTGCGGCATATCCGGCCGTACCGGTCAAAAATGCACGGCCGGGAAAGCGGCTGCGCGTGGTAATCAGGTGGTAGTAGAGTCCGGCATCGTTGGTTTCGCCGATCAGCACCGCCCCGACGACCCGCTGCTGCTCGTCCAGAAAGACCTTGCGGAAACGGCCCGCCAATGGATTCCAGCTGGTGGCCACCGCGCTGACATCATCATGGCAGTAGCCGATTGCCGCAACGTCAATGCCGAAAATTTCAGTGATATTATTCTTCAGGCTGCCGGGGTAACGACAGGTGCGCCCGAGCATGTTCAGTGCGGCATTTTCCCCCTGCTCTACCGCCGTCATCCAGTTGCCCTGAATGATCCGCAGACCACTGATATAATCACGTCCCTCAGCGGCATCTCCGGCGGCGAAAATATCCGGGTGGTTACTGCAGCCATAGGCATCAATGATGATGCCATCCGCCAGGTCAAGGCCGGCCATGGCGGCAAGCTGCACATTCGGCGCAACCCCTTTGCCGATAATCAACAGATCACTGTGCAGCTGCTTGCCGCACGCCAGGTCAATCGTCAAGCGATCATCACCGGCCAGCTCACGAATATCATTCTGTTTGTGGATATGCAGCCCCTGTGCAGTCAGCTGCTCTTCCAGCAGCGCAGAGGTTTCCGGATCGACAACCCGGCTGAAGATCCGATCGGAGCCGACAATCAGATGCTTCTCCGCTGCGGCAGGCGCATGCGAAAGCAACGGCAGACTCACCAGTCCGGCGCCAATGGCGGTAACCACCTTGACTCCCCGGTATAATTCGGCGAGCCGCTCGGCATCGGCCATGTGGCGCAGAACACAGACCCGCGGCGTGCAGAACGCCAGGGTCCGGGCCTCGGCTCCGGTGGCCAGCAGCAGCTTACCGTAGCGGATGACGCGCCCGTCTCCCAAACGCAATTCGTGACGCTCGGCATCCAGCTCCACCACCGGCTGTCCAAACAACATGGTGATGCCCAGCGCCTCATAAAAACTCATCACCACGATGTCCAGACGTTCCCGTGGAATATGGCCGCCAATGTAATAGGGCGTGAGCACGCGGGAATACGCCGGACGATCCTCGCGATCAATCAGCGCAATGCTGGACCGGCGATCGTGGCGGCGCAGGGTCTGGAGCGCCTGCAACCCGGCGGCGCTGTTGCCGACAATAACAAAATCGTAAGCTTCAGACATGACGGCTCCCCAGTGTCAGTTGTCTTTTATCCCGGCACGACCGGGACAGCAGCGCGCTTGCAATAGCCGCTGTCCCGGTCGTGTGCGTCATCCTCTAGGCAAGACCCAGGGCCTTTAGCTTGTCCTCGGTGGGGATTCCTTCGGGACTCCAGCCGCGCTCCTGGTAATAGGCCGGCAGCATTTCCCCAAGACGTGCGACTTCGCCCTTGAGCGGGCCGTCGGAAATCGGCACCTCAAGCAGGCGCTTGGGCAGGGTGTCCTGTGACGGATCAATCCCGGCGCGCAGATTGAAGAGGCGCTCCATGTTGTAGATACGATCACCCAGCTCCATCAGGGTCGCTTCATTGAAATCCTCACCGGTAGCGGTGGTGCAGAAACCGGCAAACTGCGGTGCCCCCAGGGCAAAAGTGGTGAACAGACAAACCCCGGAGGAATCAACCACGGCGGTAAAATCCTGAAAAATCTTGGCCCAGGTCGCCTTGCCTGCGGTCGCCTGAGGGTCGATTTTTTCCGGTAAACCGAGCACTTCCGGCGAGATCAGGTAGCCGCGGACGTGACAGGCACCGCGATTGCTGGTGGCATAGTTAAGAGCCATTCCCTGAACCCCGCGCGGATCGTAGGCCGGAAACTCCTGTTTCTTCACCGTCATCGACAGCTCCGGTGCCCCATAATGTTCCGCCATCCGATAGGAGCCGAGAGCCAGCTTGTCCCCGAAGCCCTCGCGCTTGCCGGTCATTTCCACCAGTCTGACCAGGGCATCGGCATCACCGAACTGTAATGGAAAACCGACCTCGTCCTCACTGAGCAACCCCTTTTCCGCCAGTTCCATGGCACAGGCAATGGTCGCCCCGAGGGTAATCGGGTCCATCCCGTCATTGTTGCAGATATAGTTGGCCTTGGTAATCGCCGCCAGGTCATCGACCCCGCAGCTGGCGCCAAGGGCCCAGATCGTTTCATATTCCGGGCCCTCACCGGAGCCACTGAAGCGCGCCCCTTTGAGCCCGGTGACCCGGCCGCACCCGATAATGCAGCCCATACAGGCCTTATTGCGCTTGAGATAGGTGTTGGCGAGATTCTCCCCGGAAATCGCTTCTGCCCCGGCGAAGGTGTCTTTCTGGAAATTGCGTGTCGGCAGCGCACCGAACTGGTTCATGACATTGACCAGAATCGGCGTCCCGAGAGCCGGCAGGCCCTCTCCTGAAACCGGATTCTGCTTGAGCATCCCATAGGCTTCGAGGGCCTGCTCGCGAAACGCGTGCGGATCAGCGACCGTCACGCCGCCGGTGCCACGCACCGCGACCGCCTTCAGATTTTTACTGCCCATCACCGCCCCGACGCCGCTGCGCCCGGCCGCCCGATGCCGGTCATTGATCACGCCGGCAAACTTGACCAGGTTCTCCCCCGCCTGGCCGATACAGGCCACCTTGGCATCGCCGTGGAACTCGGCAAGGATCGCGTCTTCCGTATCCGCCGTCGTTTTTCCCCAGAGGTGGACAGCGCCGACCAGTTGGACCCGATCATTGTAAATCTGCAGGTAGGACGGGAACTCCGCCCGCCCTTCAAAAATGATCATGTCGTAGCCGGCGTAACG
>JAWOIX010000024.1:0-13888 GCA_046484405.1 Pelovirga sp. | reverse complement strand
GTGCTGAGCCAGGTTGATCGGCTGGATCCGTTGAGCGAGTGGCAGCCACCCTACGACCTGGACAACCCGCAGAACCAAAAAGCCCGCAACATCAGTGCTGCGTTAGAATACAACCACAAATTACTAACACTTCCCATCCTCATTCCACTGGCGGTCAGCCCGGACAAAGCGGCCTTCAACCTGGAAGCTCTCGAAGCTCTGCTGGACAAAAATTACCAGGCGGGCATCCAGGCACAACTGCAGCGCCGGCGCGTCGAGGCTGCCGGGCGCTTTGCTCTGACCGGGCAGGTCGGGCGTGTGTACCATTCGGGGAAATCCCTGTTTAAGATGATCAAAAGCAAAAGAACGTAAAGGCTCCTAAGCGACTGGTCTCCTGGCCCGTCCGCCGCCCGTGCGGCTTGAGGGTCGCCGCAGTTCTGCTATGCTTGTTCTGTCCCCTCCTTCCGGATCAGCCGCCGCGGGAAGATAAGATCTGCTTTCTCCCCATTCTTTTCGGTCTGGAGCTGCGATCCGGGAGACCTTTCTAAGGAGTGGCTATGGACGGCTGCAATCTGTACCTGCAGGATCAACGTATTGCCTATTTTTCGATGGAAATCGGCCTTTCTGCCGACATCCCCACATATAGCGGCGGGCTCGGTGTTCTCGCCGGCGATACCATCAAAAGTGCTGCAGATCTGAAGATCCCTCTGGTTGCCGTGACCCTGCTCTATCGCAAGGGTTATTTCCGCCAGCACTTTGATGCCGCTGGCTGGCAACATGAAGACGATGACGACTGGAAACCGGAACAGTACCTGGAGCTGTTGCCCCACAAGGCCCTGATTGCCATAGAGCAGCGCGATGTCAAGGTTCAGGCCTGGCTTTATCGGGTCAAGAGCCCCACCGGAGGCGAGGTTCCGGTTCTGTTTCTCGATACGGATATCCCCGGTAATGACGATCAGGATCGCACCGTGACCGATCACCTCTACGGAGGCGATCAGGAGCTCCGTCTCAAGCAGGAGATTGTCCTTGGCATGGGGGGTGCGAGAATTCTGCGCGCGCTGAACTTCTCCATCAGGAAGTACCACATGAATGAAGGGCACGCCAGCTTGCTGACCCTGGAGCTGCTCAAGGATTCTCACTTTCCCCTGGACGACGATCCGGACACGGATAACCCTCTGGGGGTCAGACAGGTCATTGATCAATGCGTGTTTACCACCCATACACCGGTTGCCGCCGGACATGACCGATTCCCCTATGCGCTGGTGGAGCGGGTTCTGCCGCACGACATTCCACTGGCCACCCTCAAGCGCTTTGCCGGCGACAACGAGTTGAACATGACGATGCTGGCGATGAATCTGAGTCGCTTTATCAATGGTGTCGCCAAACGTCACGGTGAAGTGTCCCAGAATATGTTTCCCGGGTACCAGATTCATGCCATCACCAACGGCATTCATCCCTACACCTGGTGCTCACCGTTCCTGGTCAGCCTGTTCAACCGCTATCTGCCCGGCTGGGCCAATGAACCGGAACTGCTGGTACGGGTCGACACTATTCCCGATGACGATCTCTGGGAGGCTCACTGTGGCGCCAAGGCCCTGTTCTTTCAATACATCAGGGAAAAAACCGGGATCAGTCTGGATGCCGACCTGTTAACCATCGGTTTTGCCCGGCGCGCTGCGACCTACAAGCGTGGTGACCTGATTTTCAGCCAGCTCGAGCGTCTGCTGGAGATCGGTTCGGGCAAGGTGCAGTTTGTTTTCGGGGGCAAGGCACATCCGCAGGACAACGCGGGAAAAGAGGTCATTCAACGAATTATCCGTCAGGCCGAGAAGATGAGCGGGCGCATTCCCCTGGTCTATCTGGAAGACTACAATATGAATATTGCTGCGCAGTTCATTCCCGGGGTCGATCTGTGGCTGAATAATCCGATGCGCCCGCTGGAGGCATCGGGAACCAGCGGTATGAAGGCCGCCCTCAACGGTGTTCCCAATTTCAGCGTTCTGGATGGCTGGTGGATAGAGGGGCATATCGAAGGGATCACCGGCTGGTCGATCGGACCTGCGCCAGAAAACATTGTTGGCGACAGCAGCCATGCCGACGAGGATCTGGAGGACATGTATCGTAAGCTCGAACAGGTCATCCTTCCCCTCTACTTCAATGATCGAACCGGCTGGATCCGGGTGATGAAAAACGCCATCGGCAAAAACGCCTATTATTTCAACACCCATGTCATGATGCGTCGTTACGTCACCGAGGCCTATATCCATTGATGGAGACACCGGTGGAATGGCTCCTTTGCTGAAGGGACAGGCTGCAAGGATGAAAATCACCTTTCACGGTGCCGCGCGCACAGTAACCGGGTCCCAGCATCTGGTCGAGGTCAATGGTAAAAAAATTATGCTCGACTGCGGACTGTTTCAAGGTAAGCGCAAGGAATCCTTTGAGCGGAACCGGACGGAGTTCTGCCAGGGGGATCAGATTGACTGCCTGATCCTCTCACACGCTCATATCGACCATTCCGGCCGGATTCCCCGGCTTGTCGCGAACGGCTTTAAAGGCGATATTTTCAGCACTCCGGCGACCCGCGATCTGTGTGCGGTGATGCTCATGGACAGTGCCTTTATCCAGGAAAAAGATGTTGAATTCGTCAATCGCCGGCGCAAAAAGAAGGGGCAGCGCCCTTTTGAGACGCTCTACAACAAGGCTGATGTGTCCCGCGCCATGGAGCAGTTTGTCGGTCTGAGCTACAATCGGCGGCACCAGCTTTTTCCTGACATCTCTCTGACCCTGGTGGATGCCGGCCATATGCTCGGCAGCGCCCATGTCATTCTTGATATCGAGGATCGGGAGCGGAACTGCCAGCGCCGCCTGGTTTTCAGCGGCGATATCGGCCGGCCTGATATCCCCATCATCCGTGATCCGGTGCCGATCACAGCCGGTACTGATATCCTGATCATGGAGAGTACCTACGGCAATCGTGTGCATCCTGATTATCCCGTGTCAGAGCAGGAACTTGAGCGGATAGTGAACGAAACCGTCAGTCGTGGCGGGTCGCTGCTGATCCCCGCCTTTGCGGTCGGTCGCACCCAGCAGCTCGTTTATGCTCTCCACAAGCTGCATAACAGGCGCGCCATACCGGACCTGCCGATTTATATTGACAGCCCGCTGGCGACGCGGACAACGGACATCTATCGGCTTCACCCGGATGTCTATGACGCCGACATGCGCGATTTTCTCCTCACCGACGATGACCACAATCCGTTCGGTTTTGGCCGCCTCAAGTACACCCAATCGGTGGAACAATCCAAGGCGCTTAATGCGCTCAAGGTTCCGGCGATCATTATCAGTGCCAGTGGCATGCTCGAAGGGGGGCGCATTCTTCATCATCTGCGCAATCGCATCGGGGACCCTCGCAACACGGTCCTGCTGACCAGCTGGCAGGCCCCCAATACCCTCGGGCGCCAGCTGCTGGAACAGCGCCAGGCGGTCAAAATTTACGGCGAAGAATACCAGGTGCGGGCGCATCTGGAAGTGCTGACTGGCTTTTCCGGCCATGCCGACCGCAATGGTCTGGTGGATTTCGTGCGGGCAATGGAGAAAAAGCCGGAGACGACCTTTATCGTGCATGGCGAAGAGGCCTCCTCGGAGGCACTGGCCGCCGCACTGCACCAGGAACTGGGGTTGCGAAATATAGAGATCCCCGAGCCGCTGCAGTCGTTCCGGGTCTGATCCCCTGTCGGGCCGGAAGGCATTGACGCGTTTCCCCCTCTTTTTTGTCGCGAGCCCGCGAAAGAGGGGGGCGACGCCTCAGTAGGACTTCCGGAACAGGGTCTGATGACACTTCGGGCAGGGGGGGATCTTCGCCGTCCGCTTCATGTGGAGTTCTTCGCCGCAGTTCCTGCAGGTCAGGGTGCCTGGGCTGGTGATCTCACCGGTGCGGAACTCAATCAGGTGCTCCGCCTTTTCCGCCCATTCGCTGAGTTGATCGGCCGCACTCGAGAGAATTTTCGCGAACAGGCTCTGGGCGCCGGCGGCAACCCGCTGCGGGGCGACGGCATCCTTGAGGGATGTGCGCGCTGTTTTGAGATGGTCGCTGGTGTGCTGCAGGTCGCGTCTGACATAGTTCATGGTCCGCTCGGTCTGTTCGCGGGTGAACTGGCCGGCCGCAGTCAGCTCCTCGGCGGCTTTTTTTAACGCGTCATCCAGGGACTTCCGGCCGCTGTCGAGCAACTCTTCGGTGCGATGAAGAATCTTCCCGTACAGGCCCACCTCTTCCGGTTCGTTATGTTGCTGCTTGGTTTCGTTCATCATACCCTCCTCGCGTTAGCAGGCCTTCTCCACTCACCCGGGTTTCCCGCAGGGAATGCTCTCATGAAAATATAGCAGATTTGACAGCTGGTATTGGCCACGCAGGTCAAATTGCATCCGTTCCGAAGATGCTGCGATGCAACAGAGGGACGCTGTCCGGGGGTCTTGCAGGAGGAAAACAACCAGACGGGTTACGACAAAGGGGCCCTCCGATCCGGAAAGGCCCCTTTGGTCTGGCGTTGGTCAGGATCAGTCGGCCAGGGTAAAGCCCCCGTCCTTGACCTGAACGATCACCATGGAGTCGACATCCAGGCCATTGTGGTCCTCGGCAGTCATTGTGAAGATCCCCGACACGCCAATGTAGTCGGTCGTGTTTTCGATCGCCTGCCGCAGGGCCTCGGGATCAGTGCCGGCCTTCTCGATGGCCCGCGCAATGATCATGATCGCATCCCAGGCATAACCCGAATGGGTATTAATGGGAAACTGACGATCGTAGCCCTTCTCCTTGTAGAGCTGGATAAACTCCTGAATGACCGCTTTCTGCGGATCACTGTCGGGCAGCTCGTCTGCCACCATCAGCTTGGTCGACGGCATTCGGTCCCCCTCGCTGGCCGGCCCGGCCAGTTCGATATATTTCGGATCGGGCAGTCCATGGCATTGAAAGAGAGGAATATCAATGCCGAGCTGGGCGCGGTTTTTGGCGACGATGGAGCCGGCCGGTCCGATCGTCCAGGTAAGAATCGCCTGCGGGTTGCTGTTGCGCAGGCGGGTCAGCTGTGCAGTCATGTCCGTATCGCGTGTGCCGAAGGATTCCTGGGCGATAATCTCGATCCCGTAGTCTGGTGCCAGCGCCTCCATCCAGCGCTGCCCGTCCTTGCCGAAGCCGTCGGCTGCAGCAAGCAGGGCAACGCGGGTCAGCCCCTTTTCCTGCAGATAGATGAACAACCGCTCAACCGCGGTACTTGAGCGCTGTGGCGATTTGAAGACCCATTCAAAAGAGCCAAACTGTCCTCCCATGATCACCGGGTCGCCGCCGACGGTCATGATGATCGGAATCCGGCTGCGGTCGATATGCGGCTTGACGGCCATGCCGACGTCGGTCAGGGTCGGACCGATAATGGCCACGACATTGTCCCGGTGGATGAAGCGCCGCACAATAGACACCGCCTTGGCCGGGTCAGCCTCCGTATCGCCAACCACCAGCTCGAGCTTTTTACCGTTGATCCCGCCCTCGGCGTTGATCTTGTCAACGACCATTTCCGCAACCAGCTTGGTGGGTGTGCCGATAAAGGCGGCCCGACCGGACAGATCAAAAAAGGCCCCCAGTTTAATGGTCTCTGCCGACGCCACTGTTGTTGTCAGCAGCAGGCAGGTCAACAGGATGATAATTTTTTTCATGTTCGGTTCCTCCCGGACAGCACCGATAATAAGAAAAACGCCGTTTGATTTGAAAGAGTTCTGAATATTACGGAAAAGCAGCAGAAAATCAACTGTTTTACCGGAGACGAAAGAGCCCCGGCACAATCATCAGGCAGCGCTCAGTGCCGGCGATGAAATATCGGCACCATGCGGCACTCACTGGGGCAATTGCCATGGCGAAGCGGGCCATGTTAAATGAAGGATAACAGCGTCGACAGCAGCACTCTCATCAACAGGTAGTGAAGACCGATCATGAAAACGCTCTACATCGTTAAAACCGGCACCACCTTTGCCGCGGTCCGCCGGGATCACGGAGATTTCGACGACTGGACTCGCCGGGCCATGGGCGATACCCGGTTGCCCTGCACGGTCATCGATGCGCAGGGGCTGCCCGTTCTGCCGCCGGCGGAGGCCTGCGCCGGAATTGTCATTACCGGCTCTCATGCCATGGTCAGTGATCAAGAGCACTGGAGTGTCAGGCTTGAAACATGGATCCGGACGTTGCTGGTTGCCGCGGTCCCGGTTTTCGGCATCTGCTATGGTCACCAGCTGCTTGCCGCTGCAGCGGGAGGGACGGTCGCCTATCACCCGCAGGGGAAGGAAATCGGCACGGTCGACGTGCAGCGGTGTAACCTGGAGGAACCTGATCCCCTGTTTGACGGCTTGCCCGCAACATTCAGCGCTCATGCGACCCATGCCCAGACGGTTATCAGACTGCCGCCGGGGGCCCTGCTTCTGGCGGGCAACAGGTTTGAACCTCACCATGCCTTCCGCCTTGGCCCCTGCGCCTGGGGCGTACAGTTTCATCCGGAGTATTCCCCCGCGATCATGCGCTGTTACATCGCGGAGCAGGCCGCGGCTCTGCAGCGCCCGGGCAGCGAACCCGAGCGCTTGAGTGGAGCGGTCACGAGCACGCCCGAAGCGGAGCGCCTGCTGGTTCGTTTTGTCCGCCTGTGTGAAGCAGGTCAGGACGGCATCATCGCGGCATAATGTCGATATCAACCCTGACGGAGAAGCCTTATGCTCAAGGAACAGCTCACCGCGCTCAAAACAGCGGCAGCCGGGAGAATTCCGGCGGACACGTTGAAAATCATGCTGGCCTCGCGAACACGCCTGGCCGCTTCCGGGATTCTCGAGACAGCCATCAGCACAGGAGACCGTCTGCCGGATTTTTCCCTGGCCGCGGCAGGGGCCCAAACGGTTGCGCTTGACCGGTTGCGCCGGCAGGGGCCGGTCATCATTCATCTGTACCGGGGGGTGTGGTGACCCTACTGCAATGCGGAGCTGGAGGCTCTGCAACAGGTCCTGCCGCAGATAGAAAAGGCCGGTGCCCGGCTGGTGGCGATTTCTCCCATGTTACCCAAATATGCCGGTCCGCTGATCACCAAGCTGGGCTTGACCTATCCGCTGCTCAGTGACCCGGGCTGCAGCTACCTGGAACAGCTCGGGGTCGTGTTTTCCCTGCCGGGGGACCTGATCAAGGTCTACCGTGACTTCGGTATCGATCTGGAGCGGTTCAACGGGGATGATCGCTGGCGCCTGCCGCTGGTCGGCAGGCTCATTGTCGACAGCGCCGGCAGCGTCCGCGATGCCAGGTATTTTGCCGATCATACCGAGCGGGTGGAACCCGCCGAAACGCTCGCCCGGTTAGCGTCTCTGCTGCCGCAGACAGATCCCTGATCAGACAATCTCATCCTGAATCCGGTTGTCGAAGACGCGCTGGCTCTTGCGTTCCGAGCGTGGCAGGGAGGCGTAGTCGACCAGTTCGAGGTCGGCCGAGACGAGCAGCTGTTTTTTGATCTGGTGGCCGATCTCATGGATCAGTTCGGCGCTACGCCCGCCGCTGACCCCTTCGGCCCTTTCGATCAGTAGGCGCAGGTGGTCGCGTCCCGCTCCGTCGCGGGTGAGGTGGATCTGGTACTCGGAGCCGATCCCCGGCACCGCGGAGAGGATCGTGTCGATGCTGCTCGGGTAGATATTGACTCCACGGAACTTGATCGTGTCATCGCTGCGCCCCTTGATGCGGGAATGACGCGGCAGAATACTGCCACAGCGACAGCGTCCGGGAATGATCCTGGTGATGTCACGGGTACGGTAACGGATCAGCGGCGCGCCTTCCTTGCACAGACTGGTGACCACCATCTCGCCCCACTCGCCATCCGGCAGAGGTTCAAGGGTTGCGGGGTCGAGGATTTCGACGAGGTAGTAATCGCCCCAATAGTGGATGCAGTCATGTTCACGGCACTCGATTCCGGTGCCGGGGCCATAGAGCTCGGTCAGGCCGGTGATATCGAACAGTTCTGCTCCGCCAAACAGCTCGGAAATTTTCTGGCGCATGGCGCGGCTCGAGCGCTCTGACCCGTAGATAATCTTTTTGACGGCAATCCGGTCAGCGATGCCGCGTTTGTGAATCTCTTCGGCCATCAGCAATGCCATGGAGGCGGTGGAACAGAAAACCGTCGACTGGAAATCGAGGAGAAACTGGATCTGCATGTCAATATTGCCGGGGCCGACGGGGACCGCCAGTGCGCCGATCTTCTCGCAGCCAGTCTGGAATCCGACCCCCGCCGTCCAGACGCCGTAGCCGACGGCAATCTGGACACGATCAAGCGGGGTGACCCCGGCCATCTGGTAGCAGCGGGCGAAGAAATGCCCCCAGTCATCGATATCCTTCTGGGTGTAACAGAGGACTTTCCGCTTGCCGGTGGTTCCGGAAGAGGCGTGAATGCGCACAATCTGCTCGAACGGAACGGCGCGCAGGGGAAAGGGATAGCCGTGGCGCAGATCGTCGGCGGTGGTGAAGGGGAGCTTGCGCAGATCGTCAAGGGTTTGCACCGTCTGCGGCGTGATGTTGGCCGCTTCAAGTTTTTCACGATAGTGGCTCGATCCCTCCCAGGCATGGCGCAGGGTCCATTGCAGTCCGGCGAGTTGATGGGCGGCAAGGTCCTCTTCGGTGGTGAAGTCAGGCATGAAATTCAGGTCAGACATGGCAGCTTTCTCCAGGCGGATATTGGTCAGTCCCGCCGCGCCAAGACGACTGGCAGCAGGATTATCGTCACTGGCGGCGCCAAGAAAGGCGGCGCGCAGGGCCGGGTCGTTGAGCAGTCGACTGCTCTGCCCTTCCTCCACGATCTTGCCGTTGGCCAGCAGGTAGGCATAGTCGGAAGCGGAAAGGGCGCGTGCGGCATTCTGTTCAACCAGCAGAATGGTTGTGCCGGAGCGCGACAGCTGGTGGATGATGGCAAAAATTTCATCGGTAATGCGTGGCGCCAGGCCGAGGCTCGGTTCGTCGAGGAGGAGCAGGGACGGACCGGCCATCAATGCCCGTCCCATGGCGAGCATCTGCTGCTCACCACCCGACAGGGTGCCCGCTTTCTGGCGGATTCGCTCACGCAGCTTGGGAAAGCGTGCAAAGACCTCGTCCATTCGTTCCCGTTCAACGTTGCTCGACAGTTTCAGGGGCAGGGCTCCGAGGCGGAGATTGTCGTGGACGCTCAGGTGGGCGAAAACTTCACGCCCTTCCGGAGACAGGGCAACCCCAAGGCGGGCCATCCGGGCAGGGGTGTCACGGGTGACATCCACGCCGTTCAGTGCGATTGTCCCACCGCTCGGCCTGTGCAGTCCCATCAGGCATTTGAGCAAGGTCGATTTGCCGGCGCCATTGGCGCCGACCAGTGCCACCGTGGTGCCTTGCTGCAGGGCGAGGTCAACCCCGAAGAGCGCCTGGGCGGCACCATAATGAGCTGTAAGGTTTGAAATTTTCAGCATTGTTGTCGTATGCCTTTTCCCTGGTATTTTCTGAATCCTGAATCCTGAAGCCTGAATCCTGAATCCCGAATCCTGAATCCTGAATCCTGTCTTAAGCGGTCGCTCCCAGCGTCCCGAGATAGGCCTCCAGAACCAGGGGGTTGCGGCGGACCTGGTCGGGGGTGCCGGTGGCGATGCAGCGACCACTGTCGAGGACAACCACCTGGTCGGCAATATTCATCACCAGATCCATGTCATGCTCGACCAGCAGCATGGTGTGGCCAGAGGCCCGCAGAATGCGCAGCTGATCGGCAATTGCGGCGGTCTCCCCGGCATTGAGCCCGGCGACCGGTTCATCGAGAAGCAGCAGGTAGGGGTGACTGACCGCCGCCCGTGCCATTTCAAGGCGCTTCTTGTCGCCGTAGGCGAGAATCCCGGCCGGCCAGCCGGCCTTTTCCGTCAGCTGGAAACGATCCAGCGCCGCAAGGGCCTGAAGTTTCAGCTGGCGCTCACGATGACGCAGGTAAGGCAGGCGCAGCATAGCCATCAGCAGGGAGCTTCCGCCCGCGGCGGTCAGACCGGTCAGGACATTATCCAGAACACTCAAGCGCGGAAAGATTTTCAGGTTCTGAAAGGTGCGGGCAATGCCGAGACGGCTGACCCGGTGCGCGGGCAGGCCGGACAACTCCTGGTCGCGGAAGCGGATATTGCCGGCATCCGGTTGGAGTACGCCGGTGATGCAGTTGATCAAGGTCGTCTTCCCCGCCCCATTGGGGCCGATCAGCGCCGTGAGTTGACCCGCGGGGACGGTAAAGCTGACCTGGCTCAACGCCGGCAGACCACCGAAATTTTTGCTGATCCTATCGAGTTGAAGCATGTTTTTGCCTGTGCAACGCCAGTTTGATCCGGACTGTGTCGACCAGTCCGGTCACCAGGCCCTGGGGCAGAAAAATCAGCACCAGAACGAGAACGCCGCCATGGACGAAATCCTTGTAGGTTTCGAAAAAATCGACCCATTCGGGCAGCATGGTGATCAGGCCGGTTCCGAACAGCGCACCCCAGATCGATCCCATTCCTCCGACCACGACCATGATAACGAAATCTGTGGCAACAAAGATATCGAAGGAGTCAGGACTGACAAAGGTGTAGGTATGGGCGAAGAGACTGCCGGCGAAGGAGGCCATGGTCGCCGAGAGCACAAAGATTTTGACCTTGGCCCTGCTGGTATTGACTCCCAGGGCCGCAGCAGCGGTTTCATCCCCCGCCAGGGCGGCAAGTCCGCGACCGACCCCACTGCGGACCAGATTGAGACAGAGCAGCAGGCAGATCAGGGTGCAGGTCCAGAGCAGGTAGTGCAGGCGGACCTCGTCGTCGAAGACGAATCTGCCCAGGGCCAGGGAGGGGATGCCGGCAAAACCACTCGGTCCGCCGGTGACCTGGTCCCATTGCAACAGGATGGTGTGAAAGACGAAGTTCATCCCCAGCGTTGCCATCGCCAGGTAATGGCCGGAAAGACGCAGAATGGGGACCCCGATAAGCCAGGCAAACAGGGCCACGAGACAGGCGACCAGGACAATGGCCGTCCATGGGGACAAAGCAAAGGAGACGGTGGCGATCGCCGAGCCGTATGCCCCCATGCCGAAAAAAGCCGCGTGGCCGAGGGAGATCTGCCCGGCATAGCCGATAAATAAAGCCAATCCCAGGACCACGATGACATTGATGGCGATGAGATTGGAGAGCCCCAGGGTATAGGGGTTATCCTGGAACAGCGGATAGAACAGCAGCACCAGCGACAGTGCCGTCACGGTCAGGCCGGTGCGGTGCAGGTAGATGAAATAGAAAAGCTTTTCTCTGGCGGTCATGGGCGATTCAATCGTCGGAATGAGCAAAGGTCATGCGATCCTGCAGCAGGGAGCGCTGTCCGGCAGGCCGGATGCTTGCCCGCCGGGTCAGAAGTCACCCTGTTCCTCGCCGGCCCCTGCGAAAAAGGCAGCCAGGTTCTGGTCGACAAATTTCGCCGGTGCCAATTGCCGAATGGCGGCCACGCACTCCCCGGCGGTGCAGAAGATCGCCTGGCGGCGCACCGCCAGGCCGAGCAGGACCAGGTTGAGGAGCACGGCGTTGCCGAGCTTGCGGGCGATGTCGGCGGCATCAATGCGGATCCCGGCGCCGGCGGTCGCGGCGTTGATGATCCACACGCCGTCGGTCTTGAGCAGGGAATGATGGACCGGCAGGTTGGCCTCCCAGAGGAGCAGACCCAGATCGGCCTGGGCGGTGCGGATCAGTGGACTGGCAAAAGAACCGACCTTGATGGTTGACAGAACCGTTCCCCCGCGCTGTGCCATGCCGTGCGTTTCCGACGTCAGTACGGCGATGCCGCGGTCAACCGCCGTCTGCGCGATCACCCGCGTAAGAAACAGCACGCCCTGGCCGCCGATTCCACTGACAATGATCTGTTGTTTCATGATGCCTCCCGGGGGACAATGGCGGCAACCGGACAAACCGGGATGCAGCAGCCGCAACCGATACAGCGATCCACATCGACGACGGCAATCCTGCGCTCACGGTCCATTGCCAGGGCCGGGCATTCAAAGGCGCCGGTACAGCGGCCACAACCGGTACAGTGGGCCAGGATCTGCACCTTGGTGCCGGGTTGCGCCTGGCGTACCGCCGGATCCATGATGCAACCGTGACGGGCAATCAGGACCGCGACACCGCCGTTGGCGCTGCGGATATGGGTATCCGCCTCCTGCAGGAGGGCGCTGAAACGGGTCTGGTCATAGGGGTCGCAGGTTTCGAGATAATCGACGCCGCAGGCCTGGACCAGCGGTTCGATGGCAATCGCCCGGGTGGCTTTTCCTCCGGCGGCAATGCCCATATGCGGGACCGGCTGGCCACCGGTCATGGCCGTGGTGGCGTTATCCAGAATAACCACGATGATCCGTGCCTGCTGCACGACGGCGTTGATCAGGGCCGGTATGCCGGCATGAAAAAAGGTGGAATCGCCGATCGTGACGACAATTGTCGGAAAATCCTCGCCATCCTGGCGGTAAGCCTGGTAAAAACCGGCTCCCTGGCTGATACAGGCGCCCATGCAGTGCACGGTATCGACGGCGCCGAGGTTCATGCCGAGGGTATAGCAGCCGATATCGGAGGGAAAAATCCCCTTCGGGAAGCACTGTTTGATCGTGAAAAAGGCGGCACGATGGGGACAGCCGGGACACAGGGAGGGGCGTTGTCCGCGGCGCTCCGCGGGGACTTCCGTCGGGGCGGACAGTCCGAGAAACCCGGCCAGGGCCTGGTAGACCAGGTCCGGAGTCAGTTCGCCCTCCCGTGCAATGGCACCACTCTGTCTGCCGAAAGCACCGGGGTGGGCCAGTTGCAGTTCGATCACCGGGTAGGTTTCTTCGAGGATCAGGACCTGGTCGTAGTCACGCCGCAGTGCAGCAGAGAAGGCGGGACTTAAAGGGTAGGGCATCAACACCTGGTACAGGTCGTAGCGACCCTTCAGGTCGATTTCGTCGAGCAGATCGACCAGATGACTGTAGACTATCCCCGAAGCGACCAGGGCGATGCGCGCATTGCGGTCACTGCCGGCCTGCAGGCGCGGTTGCCAGAAGGGTTCGTTGGCAATTTTTTCCAGGTTGGTATTGAGGGTGCGGTGCAACGCCGGCAGAAAAGCAGGGGTTGCGGCCCAGCGGGTCGGGTTCTTTTCGAAGCGTGCGGGGCGTCCAAGGGCGAGCGGCGCGCTGGTCGTGACATTCTGGCGCGAATGGCAGATCCGCGTCGTTGGCCGCAGGACAATGTTCATCTGGTAGGCCTCAGACAGTTCGTAGGCCGGCTGTATCAGCGCCTTGGCCTCAACCGGGCTGGCCGGATCGATGACCGGAACCCGCGCCTGCAGACAGAACAACCGGGTATCCTGCTCGTTTTGCGAACTGTGCGGACCGGGGTCGTCTGCGACAATGGTCAGCATGCCCCCTTTGACGCCGATGTAGGCAGTGCGCATGAAGGGATCGGCGGCAACATTGAGGCCGACCTGTTTCATCACCGCAACGCTGCGCTTGCCGGTATAGCTCGCCGCCAGGGCCACTTCAAAGGAGATCTTTTCGTTCAGCGACCATTCAATATGCAAAGCGTCAACCGCTTGCTCAGACCGGTCGATGATCGCCTGGAGAATTTCCGTCGATGGGGTGCCGGGGTAGGCCGCCGCCACCTGGCAACCCGCTTCAATCAGGCCCAGGCCGATTGCTTCGTTGCCCATGAGCAGCTGGATCTCTGGATTCATGATGTGTCTTGCAACCTTTCTGTAACAGGGCGTCGCAGCGTCAGAAGATCCGTGAGCGAACGCGACAAAGGGGTGTAGTACCGTTCGTTGTTCCTGGTGCGGCTGCCTATGCTTTTTCCTTGCCCAGCAGGCCTTGCGGGCGGATAA
>JAWOIX010000132.1:0-4336 GCA_046484405.1 Pelovirga sp. | reverse complement strand
GACGGGCAGGTGCTGGTCATCCACGATATTCTCGGTCTCTACGACAAGTATGCGCCCAAGTTCGTCAAGCGCTACGCCGATATCGCGCCGCTCATCAGCCGTGGTGTCGAGGACTACATCCGCGAAGTCAAGCAGGGCGATTTTCCGACCGCCGAACACTCCTTCAAGTAGGAGCAAAACCGCATGGATATGATTGAAGCTATAGACCAGATGCAGCAGCGCATGGCCGCCGAGCGCGCGGCCGGCCGCACCATCGCCTTCGTCCCAACCATGGGCTATCTCCATGAGGGGCACCTGTCGCTGTTGCGTGAAGGCCGGCAGCGTGGCGATCTGCTGGTGCTGTCGATCTTTGTCAACCCGGCCCAGTTCGGTCAGGGCGAGGATTTCAGCGATTATCCGCGCGATCTGGCCAACGACTGTGCCCTGGCCGAACAGGTCGGCGTCGATCTGATCTTCGCGCCAACCACGGCGGCCATGTACCCGGGCGGCTATGCGACCGAAGTCAACGTCAATGTCATCACCGCAGGACTCTGCGGGGCCAGCCGGCCGACCCACTTCCGCGGCGTCTGCACCGTGGTGGCCAAGCTCTTCAATATCGTCCAGCCGCACGTGGCCCTGTTCGGGGCCAAGGACTTCCAGCAACTGGCCGTGGTCCGGCGGATGACGAAGGATCTGAACCTGCCGATTGAAATTGTCGGCATGCCGATCTTCCGTGAGGACGATGGCCTGGCGATGAGTTCGCGCAACGTCTACCTCGACAGTGAACAGCGCCGGCAGGCGCTCGCGCTCTCCCAGGGGCTGGTCCGCGCCCGCGAACTGGTCAGCGCCGGTGAACGTGACTGCAGCCGCATCATCGCCGAGGTCCGCAGCCTTCTGACCAGCGCGCCGCAGGTACGGATCGATTACGTGGCGATCTGCCATCACCTGACCCTGGAACCGCAGAGCAGCGTCGATCGTGACGCGGTGCTGCTGATCGCCGCCTTTGTCGGCAAGACCCGGCTGATAGACAACGGCTACCTGATGGATACGCCATGACCGAAACCGCCAAGGCCAACCTGGAAAACCTCTACCGTATCTTTACCGTCCCCGAGGCGCCCGATTCGACCCTCGGGGCGATCGATCAGGCCATCACCGAGAATGTCGCGGACTTTCTCCAGAAACACGTGGTCGCCCTGGAGCGCAGCCTGGAGGAGATCGAGAAGGACTTTGCCGTCGCCAGTATTCCCGAGGAACCGACCTTTGTGTCCGACTACACCCGTTTCGTCAAGGAAAAGCTGGTGGCCCAGTCGGTTCACACGGCAGCCCCCGGTTTCATCGGCCATATGACCTCGGCCCTGCCGTATTTCATGCTGCCGCTGTCACGCATCATGACGGCCCTCAACCAGAATCTGGTCAAGGTCGAGACGTCCAAGGCGTTCACGCCGATGGAGCGCCAGGTGCTCGCCATGCTCCATCGACTCATTTACAGCGCCGATGATGATTTCTACAGCCGCTGGATTCATGACAGCCGCCACGCCCTGGGCGCCTTCTGCTCCGGCGGCACCATCGCCAATATCACCGCCTTGTGGGCGGCCCGCAACCGTCTTTGTGCCCCCCGGGGGGACTTCGCCGGTCTGGCGGAGGAGGGGTTGGCGCGGGCCCTGGAGTATCTCGACTGTGCCGGTCTCGCCGTCCTTGTCTCCCGGCGTGGCCACTATTCTCTCGGCAAGGCGGTCGACCTGCTCGGCATCGGTCGTCGTAACCTGGTCCTGGTCGACACCGACAGCGATAACCGCATCGATATGCGCGCCCTTGATGCCGCGTACCGGCGCCTGGAGCGGGACAGGATCCGGGTCCTGGCCGTTGTCGGCATCGCCGGAACGACGGAGACCGGTCATGTCGACCCCCTCGGGCGGATCGCCGATTTTACCGCCGAGATCGGCTGCCATTTCCATGTCGACGCCGCCTGGGGCGGTCCGACCCTGTTCTCCACCCGCCACCGGTCCCTGCTCGCCGGGATCGAACGGGCCGATTCGGTGACCATCGATGCCCACAAACAGCTCTACGTCCCCATGGGGGCGGGCATGGTGCTGTTCAAGGATCCCGGTACGCTGACCGCCATCGAACACCATGCCAACTATATCCTGCGCGAAGGATCCAAGGATCTCGGCAGTCACACCCTCGAAGGCTCGCGCCCCGGCAAGGCGATGCTCGTGCACGCCGGTCTGTCGATCATCGGGCGCAAAGGGTACGAACTGCTCATTGACGAGGGGATTGAGCGCGCCCGGCGCTTCGCCGCGATGATCAACGCGCATCCGCACTTCGAGCTGGTCACTGCGCCGGAACTCAATATCCTCACCTATCGGTTTCATCCGGACTGGCTCCAGCGGCGCATGCCCGATCTCGACAGCGCTTGCCAGCAGCGCGTCAACCATCTCCTTGACCAGCTTGTCCGCGAGGTGCAGAAGCGCCAGCGCGAGGCAGGCAAGACCTTCGTGTCCCGGACCCGCCTGCGCAGCGCCCGCTACGGCACCGAACAGATCACCGTCTTTCGCGTCGTGCTCGCCAACCCGCTGGCAACCGACGCGATTCTCGAAGCCGTGCTCGCCGAGCAGCTCGAGCTGATTGGCCAGGCTGATCTGCAGGCGATCATCGCCGAGCTGGCGCAGATCTGTCCACCGGTCGCCGTCACCGGATGAGCATGGCGCAGATTGTCGCGGCCAGATACCTGCAGTGTGCAGATGGCGCCGCCCGCGCCGGAGGGGCGTTGCTGTGTGAGGGCGGTCGCATCAGCGCCGTCGGCGACCTTGCGCAGCTGCGCCGTGCACATCCTGCTGCTGCGGTGCATGACTACCCCGAGGCGCTCCTCGTTCCGCTGCTGGTCAACGCCCATACCCATCTCGAGCTGACCGATTTTCCCCACTGGGCCGACCAGGCCGGGCAGAGCGCGGCGCCGGAAAGTTTTGTCGACTGGATTCTGCGGCTGATCGCCGTGAAGAAGAACCGTGAACCGGACGATTACCTGAAGGCCCTGAAAAACGGCATCGAGCAATGCCTGGCCGCCGGTACCGGCGCTGTCGGCGACATCCTCGCCCATTATGACGCCCGCAGCGGCTACCTCGGGACCCCGCTGGGCGGCCGGCTTTTCCTTGAAACCCTCGGGCAGGACCCGGCGATGATCCGCCGCCTGAAAAAACGCCTCAACGAGGTTCTCGACCAATCCTTCGACGCGCCGGTGAGCCTGGGCGTGTCGCCCCATTCGCCCTATACGATCAGCAACAGCTACCTGCGCTACATCTACCAGCTCTGCAAAAAACGCCGTCTGCGCTGTACGACGCATGTGGCCGAATCGGCCGACGAAGTGACCTTCACCGACGACAGTCGCGGCGCACTGGCGGAGCGTTTCTATCCCGCTATCGGCTGGGAGGGGTTCCTGCCGCTGCCTGCCGGCGTACGCCCGGTCGCCTACCTGGAACAGCAGGGGGGACTGTTCCCGGAAAATCTCCTCGTGCATGGTGTCCACCTTGATGGCAGCGACATCGACCTGCTGGCGCGCAAAGGGATGTCACTGGCTCTGTGCCCGCGCAGCAACGCAAACCTCAAGGTGGGCAAGGCCCCGGTCGCGGAACTGCGCAAGGCCGGGGTGCGCCTGGTACTGGGCACCGACAGTCGCGCCAGCGCCGGCAGCCTCTCCCTCTGGGACGAGATGGCCTTTGCCCGCACCTGGTTCGCCGGCGCACTCGACCCGCCGACTTTGCTGCACATGGCGACCCTCGGCGGTGCCGAAGCCCTCGGTATCGCCGATCAGTACGGTTCCCTTGAGCCCGGCAAACGGGCCGCTTTCCAGCTGCTGCGCGCCCCGGAGGACCTGGGGATCGGCGAAATCCCGGATTATCTTTCCGCCGGCATTACGCAGAGTGATATAATCCAGGTTTACTGCGACGGTCAGCCCCGCCGCTCAGGGGTGAAGGGCTGAGTTCAGAATGCAGAATGCAGAAGCCAGAATTCAGAATTCAGAATGAAAGGCGAAAGGCTTTAACGCAGAGGCGCGAAGAGCCAGAGGCGGAGAGGGAAAAGCTGAATCCAGGAGTCAGAATCCAGGAGTCAGAATCCAGAACAGTAGACGCAGTTGACCAATGACAGCTGCATTAGCAGCTACGACACGACAAAGTCGTTGACGCCGCAAAGCGGCTGACCGCCGTTAACCAATGACAAATGACGGCCGCGTAGCGGCCTGACACGGCGCAGCCGTTGACCCGGCTTAAGCCGTTGACGCCGCGCAGCGGCTGACAGCTTTTCGCAACGGACAACAGACAACAGACAGCCTTTACCAATGACAGCTGCATAGCAGCTATGA
>JAWOIX010000114.1:0-7220 GCA_046484405.1 Pelovirga sp. | reverse complement strand
CCGGCATGCAGCCTGCGGCCTGACTGAAAGGTCAATGAACAGTTTTCATGCGCCCTGCTGCACAAGGTAATCACCAGATCAAAGTTGTGATCTATGAAGGTGGCCAGCGGTTTCGACTGCTGACGGGAGATATCAACCTCCAGTTCCTTCATGACCTGTACCGCCAGCGGATGAACCGGACGCGGATCGGTCCCTGCGGAGCAGGCCGTTGCGATGTGCCGGAACTGATGGTTAACGAACGCCTCAGCCATCTGACTGCGACAGGAATTACCAGTGCATAAAAAAAGAATTTTTTTTCTCATCCTCACTTAACCTACGCATTTGCTCTCTTGAACAAACCGCTCGCGCAAAAGGATTCAGGTACATTTTCTACCTTGCGCCTCCGGCAACGCGCCGAGAGCTCGACGATCTTCCTGTCCCTGAGCCGATGCATTGAGCTTTTCAATTAACAATCTCAACAGGTCGTCCCCAAGAACGCTCGATTGTTTAAGCCGATAAAAAATCCAGACCCCACGCCGCCGATCATCCACCAGTCCGGCGTTGCGCAGATAGGCAAGATGACGCGAAACTGTCGACTGGGGCAAGGCCAGAACCGTCATCAGGTCACAGACACACAGTTCCCCTGAACTTAACAAGGCAAGAATCCGCAGACGGGTTTCATCTGACAGCGCTTTGAAGATATGAGCGACATTTTTCATATGCGAAACATATCCGCTCATGCGGATAAATGTCAAGGCGCGAGGTCTGCACTTGAAAAAAACAACTTGACTCCGCAATCTATTTGGCTATATTGCCAAACATGCAAAAAGAATCCGACCGCTACAACCGACTGAAGCCCCGCTTGACCGCCCGCACCAGGGTGCTCAAGGCGCTGGCTCATCCGACCCGTCTGTTCATCGTTGAGGAACTGGACCAGGGCGAACGCTGCGTCTGTGAGCTGACCGCGATGATCGGTGCCGATGTCTCGACGGTGTCCAAGCATCTCACCGTTCTGCGCCAGGCGGGGCTCGTCATCGACGACAAGCGCGGCAACCAGGTCTTCTACCGTCTGCGGGTCGCATGCATCCTCAACTTTTTCGGCTGCGTCGAATCGGTCCTTGCCTCCCAGTGGGAGGAACAACGCGCTGGGATTGGAGAGCGCTGAGGGTTTTTGTCATGAGTGATGACACCCTTGCCACACATACAACCTTTACAGGAATGTCCCATGTCCCGCATGGTTGAAGGAAAAATCCTGGCGCTGATCGTCGGCGTCTTTGTGCTCTGCTATGTCTTGCCGGTGGAGTGGCTGCAACAGTCCGGGCGTGTCGAAGCGGCCCTGTGGGAGGCCCTCTACCTGGCGCGCTGGTATGCGCAGGAGCACGTGATCCTGTGCCTGATTCCGGCGTTTTTCATTGCCGGCGCGGTCGCGGTTTTTATCAGCCAGGCGGCGGTGATGAAATACCTGGGACCGCAGGCGAACAAGGCCCTTGCCTATGGCGTCGCCGCGGTCTCCGGCACACTGCTGGCGGTCTGTTCCTGCACGATTCTGCCCCTGTTCGCCGGGATCTATCGCATGGGAGCCGGGCTGGGTCCGGCTTGCGCCTTTCTCTACGCCGGACCGGCCGTCAATATCCTCGCCCTGGTGCTGACGGCCGCCGTCCTCGGGCCGCAGCTGGGGATTGCCAGAGCCATCGGCGCAATCGTTTTTGCCGTGGTCATCGGTCTGCTGATGCAATTTCTCTTCCGCAAGGAGGATCAGGAACGGATCAATGCCGCCGCCCTGCCGGACACCGAAGTCAGTCGCCCACTGTGGCAGAATGCCCTTTATTTCGGCAGCATGGTCGGCATCCTGGTCTTTGCCAACTGGGGCAGCTCCGGCGAAAGTTCCGGCATCTGGGCAACGATTCATGCGGCGAAGTGGCACCTGACCAGCATTTTCGCCATTATGCTGGCAGGGATCCTGGTTCTCTGGTTCGGTGTCAACAAAATGAAAATGCTGGCAACGACCGCCGCTGTCGTGATCGCGGCATTGATCTGGCCGGATCTCCCGATGGTTCCCTTCGTTGTCGGGGTGATCGGCCTGTCCCTGCTGACAACCCTGGATCGCGGCACCACGGACGAGTTGCGTGACTGGTCGGCCAACACCTGGGATTTTGCCAAAAAAATCCTGCCGCTGCTGCTGTTCGGTGTGCTCATTGCCGGCGCCCTGCTCGGACGCCCGGACAACGAGGGGCTGATCCCCTCGTCATGGGTTGCCGGACTGGTCGGCGGCAACTCCCTCCGGGCCAACCTCTTCGCTTCCGTGGTCGGTGCCTTTATGTACTTTGCCACCCTCACCGAAGTCCCGATCCTGCAAGGGCTGATCGGCGCCGGTATGGGCAGCGGACCGGCGCTGGCCCTGCTCCTGGCCGGACCGGCTTTGAGCCTGCCGAACATGCTGGTGATCAACAGCGTCATGGGACTGAAAAAAACCGTCACCTTCGTCGCCCTGGTGGTGCTCATGGCGACGATCAGTGGCGTGGTGTATGGTCACTTTTTTCCCTGAGAAAAACCAGGACCAAGCTGGAACAGCGGTACTCTTAATGACAGGAGATCAACCATGAAAAAAATTCAGATTCTCGGAACCGGATGCAAAAAATGCAACGACTTGACGATGAATGTCGAAAAAGCGGCCCGGGATGCCGGGCTGGAATACACCATTGAAAAGGTCACCCAGCTGAACGACATCATGGCCTTCGGGGTTATGACCACCCCCGGGCTGGTCATCGACGGCAAGGTGGTTGCGCAAGGCAAGCTGCTTACGGCGGAGCAGATTTCCGCTCACCTTAAAGGATCATGATCCATGTTACATCGCATGACCGTACTTGCAACAGGACTGCTGCTACTGCTGCTGGCGGCCGGCTGTTCGCAATCCGCCGATGACACTGCGACAAGCGCTTCATCGACGCCGTCTGCTGCAGCAACCGGGGTGACCCTCGCATCAGGTCGCCCGATGCTGGTCGACCTGGGGGCCGATGAATGTGTTCCCTGCAAATTAATGAAACCAATCCTGGAGAATCTCACCGAAGAATATGCCGGGCGCATGGACGTGATCTTTATCGATGTCTGGAAATACCGGGACCAGGCGGCGCGCTTTAACGTGCGGATGATACCAACCCAGATTTTTTTCGATGAACAAGGCAAGGAACTCTACCGGCGCAGCGGCTTCATCGGCAAAGAGGACATCCTCGCCACCTGGCAGCAGCTCGGCTACAGTTTCTAACTGGCTGGAAACGGAATGGAATCTCTCTTTCTCACTCTGAACAGCGCCATGAGCGGCGCCCCTTTCGTGGCCCTGCTGGCGGCGCTGGCCTGGGGCGTGGCGAGCGTCGTGCTGTCCCCCTGCCACCTGGCGAGCATTCCCCTGATTGTCGCCTTCGTCGATAGCCAGGGGCGCACGTCTACGGCACGGGCCTGTTATGTCTCCACCCTCTTCTCGGTCGGCATCCTGGTGTCCATCGCCCTGATCGGCCTGATCACCGCGGCGGCCGGACGCATGGTCGGCGATATCGGCCAGGCCGGCATCTGGATCGTTGCCGGAATCTTCATCCTCGTCGGCCTGCACCTCCTCGACCTGGTACCACTGACCTGGCCGGCCCCCGCCAGGATCCGCCTGATGGGCAAGGGAGCACTGTCCGCGCTGCTGCTTGGGCTATTTTTCGGCATCGCCCTGGGCCCCTGCACCTTTGCCTACATGGCCCCGGTCCTGGCGGTCTCGTTCAGCAGTGCCTCCCAGAGTCTGTTGTTCAGTGCCGCGCTGTTGCTGGTTTACGGGATCGGCCACTGCGTCGTGATCGTCCTCGCCGGCACCTGCACCGGCGCAATCCAGCGTTACCTCGACTGGAATGAACGCTCCAGGGGAGCCCTTGCTCTCAAGCGCATCTGCGGTGCCCTGATTATCGCCGGTGGAATCTGGCTGATTTACTCCACCTCCTAGGTCCCCATGGGGACACCGACCCGGCAGAGGCATGGGATCAAACGTCCGGGCGACAACTTGACATATCCGCTCATCCAGATATATTGGAAGTCTCGACGCCCCTGCTGCCCCCTGCAGACCCCGGACAGTGCATTCTGTCGGCTGGAGACTTCTTCATGCGCCACCTGGTATGCACACTGCCGCTGCTGTTCCTCCTCCTCGGCACCTTCCCGTCGCGGGCTACAGAGAACCAGGACACCATCTACTTCGGAGCCATTCCGCGCTACAACCCGATCGTCATGTACCGTTCCCATCAGCCGGTGATGGACTACCTGACCGAGGCGACCCCTTACACATTCGAGCTGAAGCTGTCGAGCAACTACCTGGAGACCATCGCCATGCTCAAGGACGGACGCGTCCAGATCGCCGCGCTGGGGGATGTGTCATTCGCCGAGATCTGCGAGGCCTTTGACGCCGTCCCGATCCTCAAACCCCTGAACCGTCATGGCGAGCCCTATTACCACAGTGCCATCATCGTGACGGCCGGCAGCGACATTCGGACTCTTGCCGACCTGAAAGGTAAAAAGTTTGCCTTTGGTGATCTGCACTCCACTTCCGGCAACCTGATCCCGCGGGATTTCCTCCATCGCCACGGAATCACCCTGTTTGACCTGGGCGGCTACAACAACCTGGAATCCCATGACGCCGTGGCCCGGGCGGTTCTGAAAGGGCATTTCGACGCCGGGGCGGTCCAGGACAGCGTGGCCGAGCAATACCAGATTCGCGGCCTGAAGATTCTCGCTCTGTCCGAACCCATTCCGGCCGCCCCCCTGGTGGTGCGCAAGGGGACCTCACCCGCCCTGGTTGAGGCCATCAGCGCGGCACTGCTCGCCATCGATCCCCTTGATCGCAGCTGGCAAGTCCGGATGAATGGATGGAATGCCTCCTTCCGCCAGGGCTACGTCCCGGCCCGGGCGGAAGACTACGCTTCGATCATGTCGCTGACCCAATCCATCGCGACGGGGTGCGGAATTCGCTGCCACTGATGCCGTCACGATCTCCCCGTGCTGGCAAAAAAAGCCGTTGCCCCTTCGACATCCCGGGACAACGGCTTTTTTACGGTAACTGATCCGGCGGACATCGGTGCCGGCAAGAAGAGCCTGCTGCTAGAACTTCGTCTGGGCCCGCTCGTAGATATTCGGCTTGATCTCATCGTGACCGCTGTGGCAGAGCAGGCAGTCCATCTTCCCACGGGTATTCTCCATGGCCCCCCCGATATCGTGACAGGAACGACAGGCGGCAACCGCCTCGGGAATCTTATGGGTCGGTGCGAAGTCGCCCGCCAGTTGGGCATTCAAGGCCTCGACGGTCCGTCTGGTGACGACAGCGGCGACATGGGCACAGCGCTCGGTGCGTTCCTTGGAAAAGGTCTTGGCACCCGAAATCTTGGTCCAGTGGGAAATGGAGACGTGACAGAGGGTGGAATCGGCTATGGACGGCGTTATATCCATCTTCGCGTTGCTCGGTTTCTGATCCGGCAAAGCGGTGTACTGGTAATAGTTGAAAACCTCGTCGATAATCGGCGTCGGGTTCGGGGAAACCAGGTAGATCGCCATGGCGGCACCCTGGATAGCGCCGCAGGTCGAACCCCAACCGACGATGCCGCCGGCGCCGACGCGGGTTACTGTTGTCGGGTAGGTCAGGTAAGCTCCTCCGACCTTGTCTGCCAGCATCTCGACGATGGTGGCAAAAACACCGTAAAAACAGTCCCCCATCAGCTTGTTGGTATAGGAAAGATCTTGGGCGGCCTGGGGATCAAGGGTCACGTACGGCAGCGGCTCGTGCATGACTTTTCCTTTGGCGTCGAGTTTGACCTCCGGTCGCTTCGTTACCTCGGCCTGACTGGCCTCGACACCTGCCGTTTTGAGTGCTCCAAGGCCCACCACCCCGGCGGCGGCCAGACAACCGGCCATCCCCAAGACTTTTCTCCGTTCCATGTCCATGCGGCATTCCTCCCATTGCAGATTGAGGTTAGGAAACATCGGCTGTTCGTTCTCCGAGCTGACTGAAGAGAACCTTGAGCAATGGGCGTGCCAACCGCAGAAACCCCGTAATACGGGAGGTTTTCTGCGGCAGCGGGGATTCACTATGAAAGGACATTACAATGTGAAAGAAGGGCGAGGAGCGTCGTCGCCGCGGGGAGGTCCACATCCGCCTGGGAAGGGGAAATGCGGCCGATCTGGGTCGGCCGCCCCCGGTCCGGCATCAGGCCATGTCGTAGAGCTTCATCTTGCGCCACAGGGATACGGAACTGATGCCGAGCAGTGCAGCGGTGTTGCCGCGATGGCCGCCGGTGTGCCGGAGAACCCTTTCAATCAGCAACCTTTCCATCTCTTTCAAGGGCATAATCCCCCGGTCAAGCGCTTCCATACGGCGGGTTCCCCCGATCAAGGGCGGCAGGTGGGCGGTGTCGAGCCTTTTTCCGTCCATCACTATGACGGCCCGTTCAATAACATTTTCCAGCTCCCTCACATTACCGGGCCAGGAGTAGGTGCGCAGCTGCCTGATCACCTCGAGGGAAATCTCGCTGACCGGGCGATCGTAACGCAGGGTGTACTTTTCCACGAAATGATGAACCAGCAGGTCGATGTCCTCGATCCGTTCCCGCAGCGGCGGGATGACGACGGGAAACACGTTGAGACGGTAGAACAGGTCACTGCGGAACCGGCCGGCTTCGACCTCCTTGTCCAGGGGAACATTGCCGGCGACGATCACGCGAGCCGCCATTTTTCGCGGTTCACGTCCGCCAACCCGCAGGTAGCTCCCCTCCTGCAGGACCCGCAGCAGCTTGACCTGGAATGCGGCGGAGATGGAGTTGATCTCGTCCAGAAAAATCGTCCCTTTCCCGACGGTTTCGAAGAGCCCTTTTTTATCCTGGGTCGCCCCGGTAAAAGACCCTCTCTTGTGGCCGAAGAGTTCGGCTTCGAGCAATTGCTCCGGCAAGGCGCCACAGTTCACCGGCAGAAACGCCTCGGCCTTGCGCGGACTCCACTGGTGGATCAACTTGGCAACCAGTTCCTTGCCGGTCCCGGTTTCTCCCTGGACCAGGACCGTGGTGTCAAAGGCAAAAGCAAGCCATGCCTGTTCAAGATCGCTTTGGATAAATGGCTTTTCAGGTTTTGGCGTATCACGGCCAGCCTCTCCGGAGTGCACATCCTTTTTATCTTCCTCCTTTCGGATACGGATGGAAGCCGTTCGGGGTGTCGCGTCAGCAGCGGGAGTAACC
>JAWOIX010000088.1:0-6829 GCA_046484405.1 Pelovirga sp. | reverse complement strand
GGCTTTTCAGATTTCCGAGCGTTTGATTCGATCGACAATGCGCCGGAAGAGAAAGAGCGCGGCATCACGATCAACATTTCGCACGTGGAATACCAGACAGAGAAACGGCACTATGCCCACGTAGATATGCCTGGGCACCGTGACTACATCAAGAACATGATCACGGGAGCAGCGCAGGTGGACGGGGCGATTCTGGTGGTGGCAGCGCCAGATGGCGCCATGCCGCAGACGAAAGAGCACGTGCTGCTGGCACGCCAGGTGGAAGTACCGAGCATCGTGGTGTTCCTGAACAAGGTCGACATGATGGACGACCCGGAGTTGTTAGAGCTGGTGGAGCTTGAGCTGCGCGAGATGCTGGATGGCTACGGGTTCCCTGGCGACGACATTCCGATCATCCATGGGAGTGCGCTGCATGCCTTGGAGAGCGAGTCAACCGATATCAATGCGCCGGAATACGAGTGCATCCATGAGCTGATGAAAGCGGTGGATGAGTACATTCCGCAGCCAGTGCGCGATACAGAGAAACCGTTCATGATGCCGGTTGAGGATGTGTTCTCGATCAAGGGACGCGGTACCGTGGTGACGGGCAGGATTGATCGCGGCAAGATTCACACGGGAGACCCGGTGGAGATCATCGGTTTGCAGGAAAAGAGTCTGAACTCGGTGGTGACGGGTGTTGAAATGTTCCACAAGATTCTGGACGACGGTATGGCGGGCGACAATGTAGGTTTGTTGCTGCGCGGCATCGGTCGGGACCAGGTGGAGGCGCGCTTACTCGATGTCGTATTCCTTGATTTTGTACATCAGGGCGCGCAGGCTGATCTCGAGTAACCGGGCGGCGCGGGTACGGTTGCCGCCGGTGCGTGCAAGAGCCAGACGGATATAATCCTGCTCGAGCTGGCGGGCGGCGATCTTCAACGACAGGCCTTGCGGCGACGGCGCGTGCGCCGGGGTGAGCGACGGCTGGGGTGAAAACAGTTCAAGGGTGTCGCCGTCGCTGAAAATCAGGGCTTTTTCGAGGTAGTTTTCCAGCTCACGGATATTCCCCGGCCAGGAATGGCGCTGCAGCTGGTCAAGGGCGGCGGCGCTCAGGGTCGGCACCGGGCGATGTTCCCGGGCACAGCAGCGCCGGAGAAAATGCCGGGCGAGAAGCGGGATGTCCTCGGGACGATCCCGCAGCGGCGGCAGACTGATGTCGACGACCGCGAGGCGGTAGTAGAGGTCACTGCGAAATCTCTGCTCCTGGACCTCCTGCCACAGATCGCAGGCCGATGCCGCGACGACGCGGGTGGCAATGCGTTCCGGGCGGGTACCACCAACCTTGCGGATCTCGCCTTCCTGCAAAACCCGCAGCAGTTTCGGTTGCAGTTCCAGGGGCAGATCGGCGATTTCATCGAGGAACAGGGTTCCGCCCGAGGCGATGGCAAAAAGCCCCTGCTTCTCCTGCTGGGCACCGGTAAAAGCTCCCTTGACGTGGCCGAACAGTTCGCTTTCCAGCAAACCGCTGGTCAGGGCGCTGCAGTTGATGGCGAGAAACTCGCCGCTGCGGCCGCTTTCGCTGTGCAGCGCCCGGGCAATCAGTTCCTTGCCGGTGCCCGTCTCCCCTTTGATCAGAACCGGGGAATCAGCCCGGGCAACCATTGCCACCTGTTTCAGCAGCGCCGCCATCTGCGGACTGGCATGGACGATGTCGGCAATCGAAAAGTGTTCTTTGCCCCGGGACAGGGCGGTCTTCAGGCTGCGGTTCTCGTTGCGCAGGTACTGCCGTTCCTCGGCCTTGCGCAGGGTCAGCAGCACTTCGTCCGGCTTGAACGGCTTGGAGATATAATCGTAGGCGCCGCGCTTGATGCACTCAAGGGCGGTGTCGATACTGCCGTAGGCGCTCATCATGATGATGGTCGCATCAAGGGCGCGGACTGCGGGCTGGTCGAGAAAGGTGAGACCATCCATATCGGCCATGCGGATATCGGACAGAATGACATCAAACTTTTCCTGCCGCAGGCGGCCGAGGGCCTCGACCCCGCTGCCGGCCTCGCTGATCCGGTAATCGTGTTCCTCGAGCACCAGGCGCAGCATATGCCGCATCGGTGCTTCATCATCGATCACCAGCAGATTCCGATAGGTTCCCGCCATCCTCTTGTTCCCTTTGCCTGCAGGGGTGCGCCGTCAGGATAGCCCTGTTTTTTCCTGCGGGCAAATCAAAAACGGGACCGGCCCCTGGCCCGTCCCGTTTTTGATTCTTCTCTTTGTTTGTGGTGCAGACCTTACGGCGTCCAGATCTTCAGCAGGGCGGTCGCCATCTCTGCCGGCGAGTCGGCCACACTGATGCCGCATTCGGCGAGGAACGCCTTCTTGCTCGCCGCATCACCCTTGCCACCGGAAATGATCGCACCGGCGTGACCCATCCGCTTGCCTGCGGGCGCGGTAGCGCCGGCAATAAAGGCCGCCACCGGCTTGGTCATATGGTCGCGTACGTAGGCCGCGGCCTGCTCCTCGGCATCGCCGCCGATTTCGCCGATCATGATGACCGCCTTGGTCTCGGGGTCCGCTTCAAACATCTTCAGAACATCCAGATGGCTGGTGCCGTTGACCGGGTCACCACCGATACCGACACAGGTGGTCTGGCCGATATTGCGCGTGGTCAGCTGCCAGACCGCCTCGTAGGTGAGGGTTCCCGAACGGGAGACAACCCCCACCGGGCCGGGCTTGTGGATATAGCCAGGCATAATGCCGATCTTGCATTGCCCCGGAGTGATCACGCCGGGACAGTTGGGGCCGATCAGGCGGCAGCTGCGTCCTTCCATGTAGCGCCGGACCTTGACCATGTCGAGCACCGGTACGCCTTCGGTGATACAGATGACCAGCTCAAGACCTGCGTCAACCGCCTCCATGATGGCGTCGGCGCTGCCGACCGGCGGTACATAGATGACCGAGGCGGTGGCACCGGTTTCCTTGACCGCATCCTCGACCGTGTTGAAAATCGGAAAACCGTCAATGCTCGTCCCCCCCTTGCCCGGTGTTACGCCGCCGACCATCTGGGTGCCGTAATCACGGGCGCCCTGGGCGTGAAAAAGACCTGTGGCACCGGTTATTCCCTGGGTAATGACCTTGGTATGTTTATTGATCAGAATGCTCATCGCAGATATCTCCTTAGCCGTTGACGGCTTTGACAATTTTCTCGGCAGCGTCAGCCATCCCTTCGGCGCTGACAATGTTCAGGCCCGATTCTGCCAGCAGCTTACGTCCCTGTTCGACATTGGTGCCTTCGAGACGAACCACCAGGGGGACATCCACCCCGACCTGCCTGGCGGCTTCAATGACTCCGGTCGCGATCACATCACACTTCATGATGCCGCCAAAAATATTGACGAGAATTCCTTTGACCTTGCTGTCGGAGAGAATGATCTTGAAGGCTTCGGTCACCCGTTCGATGGTCGCGCCGCCCCCGACATCGAGGAAGTTGGCCGGCTCACCGCCGGTATGCTTGATGATGTCCATGGTCGCCATCGCCAGGCCGGCGCCGTTGACCATGCAGCCGATATTGCCATCCAGGGCGATATAGGAGAGGTCATACTGGGACGCTTCGATCTCCGTCGGATCCTCCTCATCGTAATCGCGCAGGTCGCGGATCCGCAGATGGCGGAACAGGGCGTTATCATCGAGGTTGAGCTTGGCGTCGAGGCAGAGCAGATCACCCTCCGCCGTCAGGATCAAGGGGTTGATTTCGAGCAGCGAACAGTCGGATTCAACAAACGCCTTGTACAGATTCATCAGCAGCGGCACCGCCTGCTTGACCTGGGGCATGGCAAAACCAAGCTTGAACGCGACTTTCCGGGCCTGAAAGGCGGTCAGCCCGGCAACCGGATCAACCGCTTCGAAAAAGATCTTCTCGGGGGTTTTCGCGGCGACCTCTTCGATATCCATCCCGCCTTCGGCCGACGCCATCAGGGTGACGCGGTCCGTTGCCCGGTCAACCAGGAAAGAGACATAAAATTCGTCAGCGATATTACTGGCATTTTCTACCAGAACCCGCTTGACGGTCTTGCCTTCCGGACCGGTCTGATGCGTCACCAGGGTCATCCCGAACATGTCACGGGCATACTGTTTTACCTGGTCGGCGGTCTTGGCAATCTTGACGCCGCCCCCTTTGCCGCGCCCGCCGGCGTGAATCTGGGCCTTGACCGCCCAGGGGCCATCCCCCAGCCGCCTGGCCCAGTCGCGTGCCAGGTTACTGTTGTAGACCACGTGACCGTCCGGAACCGGAACCCCGAAATTGCGTAGAATCGCCTTGGCTTGATACTCGTGAATATTCATCGTGTCCTCACCTGGTTAGAAAAAACATGCTGCCAGCGAAAAAAAACAAACACTCAGGCTATACCGAGTCTACGGCAGATTGTCAAGTGGTCTGGCCACCAATCGCTAAAGTTTCGGTATAACGTTGTTCGGATATTTGCGGGGGATTCCGGGAGAGGGGCGTGACGCTTCCTCGCCGGGGCCTGTTTGGCCGCCGACGAGGAAGGAAATGGATCGGTCAGGCGGTTTTGACGCTGCGCCAGTCGGCGAGAAACTTTTCGACACCGACGTCGGTGAGGGGATGATTGGCCAGCTGCTTCATCACCGCGAAGGGGATGGTGCAGATATCGGCACCGATCAGACCGGCACGCAGCACATGCAGCGGGGAACGCACCGAAGCAACAATGATCTGGGTCGGATAGCCGTAGTTCTCGAAGATCGTGCGAATCTGGTCAACCCCGTCCATGCCGTCGTGACCGACATCATCGAGACGACCGACGAAGGGGGAGACATAGGTCGCGCCGGCCTTCGCTGCGAGCAGCGCCTGGAGTGGCGAAAAAATCAGCGTGACGTTGGTCTTGATGCCGGCGTTGCTGAACTCCTTGGCAGCCTTCAGACCTTCGGTGGTCATCGGCACCTTGATGATGATATTCTTGTGAATCGCCGCCAGCTCGCGGCCCTCGCGCAGCATCCCGGCGCTATCCAGGGCAATCACTTCTGCCGAAATCGGACCGTCGACGATACCGGTAATTTCACTGATGACCTCTTTAAAATCCCGGCCGCTTTTGGCGATCAACGACGGGTTGGTGGTCACCCCGTCAACCAGCCCCCATTCATGCGCGGTGCGGATTTCTGACACCTCGGCGGTATCGATAAAAAACTTCATGGATGATCTCCTTCAACGTGATTTATGAGTGGGTGGAATCCTTGTCCAGCTCGCGGAATTCGGCCAGACACTTTGTTGAACAGAAATAATGGTCCTGGCCCCTGATGTGCGCCTTGATGGCATCCTGCTGCGGCAGGCAGGTGCCGCAGACAGGGTCTTCCACTATTGTCTCGCCGGTGATCTCCTTCGCCTTCGACTGCGGCGGGGCGCTGGAAGGCGGCCGCAGCAGGGACATGAAAAACGAATAAAGAACAAATCCCAGCAGAATGAAAAGCAGCAGTTTGATCATCTGATATTACCAATCCGTTTGCATTTGAGTAACCCCCTCGTCCCGGGGGAGCGCCGTGAGCAATGCTGCCACGGTCAGGCCGAAAAGCGGGTGGATCAGCTCCGCGGCCAGGTCACAGAGCGGCTGCAGAACAAATCGTCGCTGGTGCAGGCGGGGGTGAGGGAGGGTCAGCCGGGGGGTGGAGAGAACCCGGTCACCGACAAAGAGCAGGTCGAGATCCAGGGTACGGGGCCCCCAGCGCACCGTGCGCCGGCGACCGGCACTCTGTTCCAGGTGGCGACAAAAAGTCAAGAGCTGGTTGGGCGGCAGAGCGGTCTGCAGTTCGATGACAGCGTTGAGGTAGTCAGGCTGCCCGGCCGGGCCGCCAACGGGTGCCGTCCGGTACAGCGGCGAACTGGCCACCACCAGGGTGGCCGGCGCTGTGCTCAACGACTGCCTGACCTCGCGGAAACAGCGCAGCGGATCACCAAGATTCCCGCCCAGACCAATGAATGCTCGACACCTGTTTGTCTCTGTCATAACCTGACATATTAGAACACAGGCCGGAAAACAAAATCAATTGAACCTTTTTGCCGGACGGAGCACTGCAACCATGCACCTGAGCCTGACCATCGGCGTTGCCGACCTCGCTGTCACGATGAACTTTTATCGTCAGATCCCCGGTCTGCAGCCACAGTGGCTGACCGATGCGCAGGGCAACAGAACCGCCCTGCTGGTTGCCGCGGCGGGAGGCAGCATCCTGTTTCAATCCCTGCAGTCGATGGAACGCCAGCACCCGGCGCTGCTGCAGCACCTCGGCAGGGAACGGCTTGGTGTCGGGGTACAGCTGGAACTGACCTGCCCCGACCTCACGCCGGTCTACCGTACAGCGCAACGCCAGCACTGGCAGATCCTGTTTGAACTGGAAGATTGCCAGCACCGGCGCCGGGAACTCTGGCTGCAGGACCCGGACGGCTACCTGCTGGTTCTCAACGAGGAAGCTGACGTGCCGGACGCCATGGAGGCGTCACGCTGACGGACCAAAGAGGCCGCTGCTGTCAGGCGTAACCACCTTCCTGGCCGAGCATTTCGCGCGTCACCAGGACAATCCCCTTTGACGTGATGCGGAAGCCGTTCTGCCGATCCTGTTCCGGATCATAGCCGATCACGGACCCGGCAGGAATCTCGCAACCACGATCGATAATCGCCCGCCGAATGCGACAGTGCCGATGGACCACCACCTCGGGCAGAATAACCGTTTCGTCGATGCTGGAGTAGGAATGCACCCGCACGTTGGAAAAGAGCAGGGTCTTGTTCAGCCGGGAACCGGAAATGATACAGCCCCCGGAAACGCTCGAATCAACCGCCGTGCCGCGGCGATC
>JAWOIX010000054.1:0-51283 GCA_046484405.1 Pelovirga sp. | reverse complement strand
CCGTGCGGCGATCCGTTTCCGCCGCGAAGGCGCGAAAAAGCCGGAACTGGTCCATACCCTCAACGGTTCGGGGCTGGCCGTCGGACGAACGCTGGTCGCGATTCTCGAAAACTATCAACAAGAGGACGGCTCCGTGATCATACCGGAGGCCCTGATTCCCTACATGGGTGGGCTGAAGCAAATCACCCGGCGCGGGTAAAGCGACGCGCAGCAGAGCCGCAAGGAGCGTCTTTGTGCTTGCTTTTTGGCCCGACTTTGGTTACAGTCCCAGAGTTTTTCGCAAGAAAGATCTGTGAGAAAAAACCGGAGGAGTGGCCGAGTGGTTTAAGGCGGCGGTCTTGAAAACCGTTGAACGAAAGTTCCGTGGGTTCGAATCCTACCTCCTCCGCCAACAATATGAGTTACGGTAGGATTCGAAGCGCAGCGAGCGCTGACTTGATGTCAGAAGAGCGGCCAGGACGGCCGCGGCATCGAGCGCAGGGGAGCCTACGCAGGAACCGGCGTGATGCCGGTGACGGAGTGGGCGAATCCTACCTCCTCCGCCAACAATAAGATTTACGGTAGGATACGAAGCACAGCGCGGGCATCTTTTCTTGCCCGCGTGGTGTGGATAAAACAAAAATATGCTGTTTATTGCGGAGAGGTGACCGAGAGGCCGAAGGTGCTCGCCTGCTAAGCGAGTGTGCTGCTAACCCGGCACCGAGGGTTCGAATCCCTCCCTCTCCGCCAGTTTAAGTGGGATTCGAAGCGTAGCGAGCGCTGACTTGATGTCAGAAGAGCGGCCAGGACGGCCGCGGCAGCGAGCGCAGGGGAGCCTACGCAGGAACCGGCGTGATGCCGGTGACGGAGTGGGCGAATCCCTCCCTCTCCGCCAGTTTAAGTGAGATTCGAAGCGTAGCGAGCGCTGATCTCGTTGAAATAAAATGATTGACAACGCCCCACAGATGGGCGATAAATTTCCTCTTTGCGCCTCTAGCTCAGCTGGATAGAGCGTCTGACTACGGATCAGAAGGCCGGGAGTTCGAATCTCTCGAGGCGCGCCAATAAAAATAAAGGACTTAGCTGTTATGGCTAGGTCCTTTTTTTATGCTTTCTGGTCGCCCAGGTTCCGCAAGGAATTTCAGCCCGCGCCGTCCCTCTGCTACTTTGCAACCCAGCTACCGTCGGCCTGTTCGATAAACCATCCGCTTTTAGCGTTATCGCGCCAGGACGCCGCAAATATTTCCTGCACCTCGCCAACCCGGTCGGGAAATTCATTAGCGCGGGCGATTTCTGTGTAGAGCCGCTGACGATCAGCATTCTCCTCGTTAACCAGACGATTCACTTCACCTCTGGTCCGCAGATCAAGCCCCTCAGTGCCGCGGACCTTGAGCAGAGCGTCAGCGCCAATACCGACATGTCCCGAATCAAGATAGGGGAAAAGGCGCTCAGAGCGCTGTTTCATGGCGTCCTTCACTGCCCGGATTTCCGGGGTGGTCACGTTGATGTCCTGGGCAGCATAAACCGTGGTGGGTCCGCTCAGCCAGCGCAGAAAGCCGCCGCGGTTACCTGCGGGAAGCTGGTTTTCCGGATCTTGCGGAAGATTGCGCTCCCCCCAGACTTCTTCCACAATTTTATCTGCGGCGCCGCGCAGCTCCTCCGCCGGGAAGTAGATATTAATAGTGACACAGGCGGCAACGACCAGAAGCGGCAAGGTGAGCAATGAACGAAGCAGCTTTTTCATACCTTCTCTCCACATTGGTTACGAGCAGACTCACATTATATCATGACAGGGCTGATGTGGCGGGAAAATCAGCGTGTTGCGGTGCGATCAATACGCTCCAGGCGGCGCAGCATCTCACGGAACGACACCCCCGTCCCCGGTGCCAGGATATTGATGCGTGGCGGCAGTAGCCCGCCATCAACCAGGTGCAGATCCGAATCGCTGCGGGCAGTTCCTTTCAGCACAAAAACATCGTTGCGCAAGGCGCAGAACAGACCAATTTTGCGGTAGCGATAAAAATCGATAAAACGATACACCCCGCGCGAGAGAGCTGCTGAAAGCCCCCCCTGACTGATAACGGTCAGGTTATTAAGTGCCTTGACGCTGATGTTGCGCTCCCCCTCATCGCGGGTGGCGATTTCAGCCACGAACGCCGAAGGAACTTTGCCGAATAAACGCAGATCATGGATATAGCCGTCAATAATGCCGTTGATCTCACCGAATTCAAAGGTCTTGGTCAATTGTTCCAGATCAATGCCCTGAAAGTCGATA
This sequence comes from Pelovirga sp., assembly GCA_046484405.1. GTDB lineage: Bacteria > Desulfobacterota > Desulfuromonadia > Desulfuromonadales > Geopsychrobacteraceae > Pelovirga. The sequence continues at coordinate 49,029 of JAWOIX010000054.1, read as the reverse complement.
TCGCCTTCAAAGCTGCGATAGGAGGAAAAGATATCGCGCGCCCTAAGATTGCGGACTTGAATCGATCCATCAAAAACATCGATGCGCGCCTCTCCCTCAGACTGCAACAAGCCTCCGCTATATTCAAAATCACCAAGATCAGCGGTCACGCTCCCCTGCATAGGTGTCAGCTCCAGTGCCTGGGTGAGCTTCTGAAGATCGATATTATCGATATGGGTGCGACCACTGACAAACAGATCTGCAGACTCGCGACCGACACTCAAATTTTCAATCAGAATGTGTCCACCGGCCAGATTCAGTTTCCAGGGGTCAACAAAGGAGAGGCGATTGGTTGTTGATGTAAGGGCTAAATAATTCACTTCACTGACAGCGGACCCTGTCTGAAGTTGCATGAAAGTCACAAAACCGTTGCGTGCTGAACCGGAGCTCCCGCCACTGGAAGAAAAAGCAAAGGGAATTTCTCCGGACAGACGGGTCATGCTGATATTCACAGTATGATATTTCAATCCGAGGGCGTCTGGACTAAGGGTTCCTGTTATGTTCCACCCGTCAGGCCCCCAAATCCCGTCGCCGACAGCTGCCAGGGTGCCGCTCATGTCAAGCGGTTCCAACTCAGGGAGCAGGGGCGCCAGCACCGGTCGCAGATGCCGGCTGACACCATTTTCAAGTTGAGGCAACAGGACCTCTCCACCAAATTTCAGAACATCAGAGGTCCAGCTTCCCTGCCCCTTAAGCTGACCGATCTCAGGCAAATAAAGTTTGATCTCATCGACGTGCAGGGAAGCCTCGGCAGCATTCCAAGCGGCTTGCAGGTGGAAATCCATGGGCAGCAGTGACAGATCACCGTAGAAAGCATGAACCAGTGCCTCCTGCACCTGCGCAGAACCGTCTAGCGTGGAATGCAGCCGCTGCTGTACTGCATCCCACGCCACTGTCCCGGCAAGATCAAGGGCGCCTCCGGCCAGTGCGCTCATATTATCGGCGGAGAGGTATTCAAGGTTTTCGATCTTCAGTGCCCCGATGTCCAGTTGCATGGCCGGTGAGCGCCATCGAGCGACACCCTGCAATGTCGCAACGGGAATCGATACCCCATGTCCAGTCATTGAGGAGTGTATGTTTAAATCCGATAACGCAAGCTGCTCCTGCTGCCAGAGAAATGAGCTCTTAACGCGGCTTGCCCCGAATTCCAAACCGGCAGCGTGAAGATCTTCGCCGGTGACGTCAAAATGACCATGGACCCTGTCTGCTGCAGGGTTCAGCTGTATCTGTCCGGCGATCCACCCTCTTTTCTCCACCATGTGCGGCCATAAGGAAGGGACGATGATTGCGTCCAGAGACTCTACAGAGGTTCGATGCAGCTCCGCCGCAAGCTGTCCAGCATTGCCTTCCAACGTCAGCAGGGGGGTTCCTGCCAAGTCAAGCCTGGCGGTGCCAGACAAAGCATGAATCAATCCTTTCACCTGGAACTTGCCCCGGAATTGCGACAGATTCGCGGCCTCAACGCCGGAGGATGGTTGCGGCTTAAGACCATGAAACTCGCCACTTAGCTCAAGGACCTGGTCCAGCCATCCGGCACGTGCTGTCCATTCAAGACCACCGCTGACGGGCAGGCGTTGCTCCTTGCCGAACACCTCGGGCATCCGGGCCAGGTCGAGAAATGTTCCTTGCGCTGTGGCAACAACATGACCTTCTGTTCCCTGCACGGCAAAGGAGAGGGGGGAGCTTTCTGCCAGATGTGCTTCTCCTGCGGCGTGCCAGTGACTCAGATTGCCTGAAACATTCAGCTGCACATTGTTTACCTGGGAACGGAGGTCCTCTCTTATCAGATGCAACGCGTCAACGGTAACTTGCCCATGGACCTGCCCTGAACTCATTTCAACACCCAGACGCAGGTTCTGCAGGGAAAAATCAAAGTCCGCCGGAAGGTCCTGTTGCACCCCCCCGAGAGCCAGCCAGAGATCCAGCTGTTCCCGGTCCAGGTGAGCCAACACCAGTTTGCCTCCTGCCGCCAGTCCGTCTGCTGCGGGGCGTACGGTTAAGGGCGCTGTGAGCAGTGAGCGTCCATCGATGTCCAGTTCATCCAGTTGCAGCTCCGGAACAGCATCCCAATGCAATTGCCCGTTGACAGACAGGTGGAGGGGCTCCTCTCCTTGCACAGTAAACGACAGGAGAAAGTTTCCGGATGGAGCGTGATGTAAAGTGAAATCAATTGCGCGCACTTCAATCATCTGCTGCGTCAACTCCAGATCGAAACGACCGCTGGAAACCATCAACAGATCGATGCTGACAGGAGGTTTGCGCAACCTGATGGGTGCGGCACTGCCCTCTCCAGGCAAAAAAGCCGGCTTGAGATAGAGCTCCGGGTGTTCCACTCGCAGACTGTTGAGCCGTCCGCGCCATATTCTCCCGAGGTTAAACTCCAGGACCAGACCGGGAACCGTCACGCGATAGAGGTCGGCATGATCCACCGTGAGTCCACGCAAGCGTAGCTCACCTCTCTCCAGCACGAGCTGTTCAATTGCGACCTGAGCCTTAAGTTCTGTGCTCAGAAATTGCTCAAGGTGAGGCTTGGCAAAGTTGTTCAGCAGGGGAGTGCGATATTGCCAGAGGGCAAACACAGTGATCACGAAAAGCAGGGCCAGAGCAGAACAGGTCCATCCTGCAACCCTCAGCCATCGCTGTAACCGCATCCGTTCGCGGTAGTGCCGTGTTGACATCATCTGCCTGCGCTTTCCTTGTGCCCTGTTGTCGCCGTCACGCTATTCCTTCTTCAGCATAGCAAAAGAAGGCTCGACCGGTTGCCCGTTCCTCCGAGATTTCCACCAGCACTGTGCTGACAAGCATCAGACAGGGATCTTCGTTGGGGGGAAAATACTGCTCCAGGGGTCGTCTGGTTCGTATTCAACCCAAGGCCCGTACAGGAAATGAGACTGCGAATCAGCAGGGCGGAAGAGCGAATCTCGCGAGGCGCTCCCTTAACATCGAAGGGTTATAAATTTTTGCCTGTTTCCCTATTTAGTTCTGCGGACAGGCTGGGCCATCCATCAGAAGTCGGCGGCAAAGTCGATGAGCAGGGCGCTCGGGATGAAGGTGTCCAGCTCCAGTTGCCGGATACCGGTCAGGCGCAGGCCGAAGGTTCCCAGCAAGTCAAACTCCCTGGTGAAGACTGCGCGGAAGGGATAGCGCAGTTGTGGCATCTGCAGGGGATCCCCCTGGGTAAAGTTCAGGGTGCAGTAATCATCGGAAAAGGATTCCCCCGAGCAATCGATGTTCGGCAGGCCGTGCAGACGGCAGGTCAGCGGCCGGCTGTCATAGACCAGACAACAGCCGTCATCTGCGAGCAGGGGGCAAGGCGTCAGGTCATCCTCGGGCATGTCGCTCCAGCCGTCGTGGGGCAGCCGGTTGAGGATGTAGGGAGGCTGAAATTCGGGCCACATGGCCTGCAGTTCGCGGGTACGCCGGCGCGCTTTTTCCAGCACCTGCTCCCTGGTGCAGGCATCGAGCCGGGCAAACCCGGCCTGCAGCAGCCGTGCATCGAGCAGGCTGATTTCAAAGAGCCCCCGACAGCAGGCAGAGCAGCCTTTATGACAGACAATCTCGCTGGCGGCGTGCCCGATACAGGCGGCAAACCAGCGGTCAATCTCCAGCAGAAGTCCACGGTATTGATCAAGGAGCTGCCGCAAGCTGTCATCCCCCCCGCAGAGCTTTGAGAATACCGTCGGCGAGCACCTGCAGCTGCCATGTTTTCAGCAGACCAAGAGCTTCGAGCTCATCATGGTCGCGTGGATTACGGGCTGCCAGCTCCTCCAGCAGCACGTTGTTGATCAGCACCCCGGTGTCGAGTTCAAGCTGCTTTGCAATGGTGATGCGCCATGCTTTCAGCCGGCCCAGGCGCAGCTCGATGACAGCGTCCCGTTCTTTTCTGGCGACCCGCGGGTAACTCGGCAGACGCCCCTCCGGCAACGCCAGGACCTTGCGCGTGAGATTCAGGATCGCCGGGGCGAAACGGCTGGCCAGGCTCGGCGGGAAACCCTCGATGCCGTCCAGCTGCTGGCGTCCTTCCGGCAACAGCCGCGCCAGCTCGAGCAGCGGTTTGTTGCCGAGCACCTTGTAGTGCGGACAATCGCGACGGCGCGCTTCAGCGTCGCGCCAGAGAAGCAGTTCCTCAAGGGCGGCGAGCTGCCGCGGACCCAGGGTTCCGGCGCCCTTGAAGCGCAGAAATGCGGGTCCCTCATGCTGGTTGAAACGCACCTTTTCAAGCAGTGCACACTCCTCCATCACCCACTCCAGGCGGCCCTTGGCGCGCAGCTTCTCCTCAAGGATCTGCGCCAGGTTGTCCAGGTAGCGGGTGTCTTCGGCGGCATAACTGATCATTTCCCGGGACAGCGGCCGCTTTGACCAGTCTGCCCGCTGATAGCGTTTGTCGAGTTCCACGCCAAAGTACTTTTTCAACACATCGCCGAGACCGAAGCGCTCTTCGCCAAGAAACTGGCAGCTGATCATGGTATCGAACAACCCCCTGATCGAGACATCAAAGTCCCGTGCCAGGCAGCGGATATCATAATCGGCGGCGTGAAAAATCTTGCGCTGTTGCGGATTGGCAAAAAGCGGTCTGAGTGCCGCCAGGTCCAGCCCGGCCAGCGGGTCAACCAGCACGGTACGGTCGGGGGAGGTGAACTGCAGCAGGCAGACCTTCTCCTGGTAGTTATGGAGCGAATCCGCCTCCAGATCCACCGCGATACTGGGATAGGCGGACAGTTCGGCTGCCAGGTCAACGACCTCGGACGTAGCGGTTAAAATTGCTGGTAATGACATCTGATCTCCTGACAGAGGCGCATCGTGGGCGGTGGTGAACCCTCAACGCGAGGGCATATGGATGAACGAATCATTGCGACAGTTTCTCCAGGACCTTGCGGTGGGCTCCATGCAGGGCCAGGGGCAACAGTTCGGCAACAGTTTTCCAGGTACCGTCGGCTTCTGCCGTGCGCTGTGCCGCCGGCAGGACCACCCGGAAAATCTCGGCCTCAAGATGAAAGTGGCTGTAGCTGTGCCGTATCCTGCCCAATGACTCGACATCACCGGTCAGCCCCGACTGGAGCAGATACTGCCGTACGGCCGCCATGCCGGGCGTGGCGTTGGGCAGGCCAACCGCAGGAAACTCCCATAATCCGCCGAGAAAGCCGTCAACCGGGCGCCGGCGCACCTGGTAGCGGCCGTGGCAGTGCAGCAGCAGAACCGCTTCATGGCGAACGGGTATCGGTTTTTTCTGCGCGCCAACCGGCACCGCCTCCTGGATCCCGAGAGCCGCGGCCTGGCAGCAGAAATGAACGGGGCACTGCGGACAGAGAGGCTGGCGAGGCAGACAGACCATGGCCCCCAAGTCCATCATCGCTTGAGTATAATCATGCAGCCGGGTCGCGGGCAACAGCGCCTCCGCCCAGTGCCACAGCTGCTTTTCCGCCATGCTGCTGCGCGCCGGCTGGCGCAGGGCAAATAAGCGGCAGAGAACCCGGCGGACATTGGCATCGAGAATGGCCGCCGGCTGGTCAAAGGCCAGGGCGGCAATGGCACCGGCAGTCGAGCGACCGATCCCCGGCAATTCCTGGAGCTGCTGGACTTCGCCAGGGAAGACCCCGCCGAAGCGCGCGACAACCTGTCCTGCAGCGGCGTGCAGATTGCGGGCGCGGGAGTAATAGCCGAGGCCCGCCCATTGATCGATCACCTCTTCCAGGGGTGCCTCAGCCAGCGCAACCAGGGTGGGAAAACGCGCCAGAAAACGCTCGTAGTAGGTCAGCACGGCAGCCACCGTGGTCTGCTGCAGCATGATCTCGGACAACCAGATCCGGTAGGGATCGCGGGTATTGCGCCACGGCAGATCGCGCCCGGAGTGATCATACCAGTCGAGCAGTGCGCGTGCGAAGGGCGCAGTGGCAAAAGGCAGATCAGGCAATGGCGGCCAGGGCTTTCAGGGTCGTCTCCATCTGTTCGGCCGTGCCGATGGAAATCCGCACGCCGTGACAGAGCAGCGGATCGGAGAAATACCGGACAAGAATCTTCTGTCCGTAGAGGTGCTCATAGAGCCGTTGTCCATTCCTGTCGGCGGGGGAAACAAAAAGGTAGTTGGCCTGCGATGGTTCGACCCGGTAACCGCACTCGCGCAGTGCGGCGGCGAACCGGTCGCGGGTCTGGCAGACGCGGGTGACGGTGCTGCGGAGATAGTCCTGGTCCTGCAGTGCCGCCGTCGCGGCCACCAGCGCCAGCCGGTCAAGGTGGTAGTGATCGCGGATCTTGTCGAGAGCGGCGATCACTGCGGGACGTGCGACGGCGAGGCCAAGACGCATTCCTGCCAGGGAATAACTCTTCGAAAACGTCCGCGTCACGACGACATTGTCATGCGCACTGACCAGGTCCATGGCGGACTGCCGGGCAAAGTCGACATAGGCTTCATCGACCACCAGCACGCCGCTGCAACGGCGCGCCAGGTCGGCGATGGTGTGATTGTCGAAGGTGCAGCCCAGGGGCGCGTTGGGGCTGGTGAGAAAAAACAGCTTGCCATCGTAGCGCGCCGGAAAATCGGCAACCCGGTAGTCTGCGGTCAAGCCAAAGGTGCGCACCCGCGCCCCCTGGATCTCCGCCAGGGTCGCATAATAGGAGTAGGAGGGGTGAACGTAGGCGATCTCCTCTCCTTCTGCGGCAAACGCGCGAATCAGGTTATTGAGCAGTTCATCCGAACCGTTGGCCATGATGACCCAGGCGGGGTCAACACCGTAGAGTTCGGCGGCTGTCTGGCGTGCCTGGCGGCTGCCGGCGTCCGGGTATTTGCGCAGGTTATCGCCGTTATCGCCCAACTCCGCCATGATCGCCGCGACCACGCGGGGGGATGGCGGGTAGGGGTTCTCGTTGGTGTTGAGCTTGATCCACCCTGCCCCTTCCGGCTGGAAGCCCGGCACATAACCGGCCATTTCTGCAATGTTCGTGCGCAACGGAAGCATCTCTCTAATACTCCTCGAGAATGTCATAGGTCGTGGTGCGGCGTGCCGGGACAAAACCGGCGTCACGTGCCAGATCAACGATTTCCGCCTGTGACATGCGGAAGGAGACGCCGGCGGCAGCAACGACATTCTCCTCAAGCATCGTGCCACCGAGATCATTGGCACCGAAAAACAGCGCCACCTGGGCAAGTCGCGCCCCTTGCGTCACCCAGCTCGCCTGGATGTTGTCGATATTGTCGAGAACAATGCGCGAGAGGGCCAGAACCTTCAGGTAATCAATGCCGCTGGCGGACTCGCCGCCCAGTTCGGTATTGTCCGGCTGAAAGGTCCAGGGGATGAAAGCGGTGAATCCGCCGCTGCGCTGCTGGATCTCGCGCACGCGGAAAAGGTGCTCGACAATATCGGCCGGCGTTTCGCGACTGCCGAACATCATCGTTGCCGTGGTCCGCATCCCGAGGCGATGAGCCTCCTCCATCACGGCAGCCCACTGGCGCCAACCGATTTTGGCGGGAGAAATCTCCTGCCGGACCGTATCGACAAGCACTTCGGCACCGCCGCCGGGGACCGATGCCAGGCCGGCCTGCTGCAGGCGCCGCAGGCACTCCTCCATGCTCAGCCCGGAAAGCCCGGCAATATGAATCACCTCGGCTGGCGACAGGGAGTGAATCTGAACCTGGGGAAAGCGCTGGCGCAGCTGCTGAAAAAGCTCCTCAAACCACTCGATTTTCAGGGTCGGATGCAAGCCACCCTGCATCAGCAGCTGGGTGCCGCCACGGTCGACCAGCTCCTGGACCTTGGCGAAGATCGTCGGGTAGTCAAGCAGATAGGCGTCGACAGCCCCGGCGTTACGGTAAAAGGCACAGAACCGGCACTTCGATTCACAGACATTGGAATAATTGACATTGCGATCAACAACAAAGGTCACCCGGTTGTGCGGATGCTTGTGTTTGCGGATCGCATCCGCCAGCTTGCCGACCCTGAGCAGATCGGTATCGACCAGCAGGGCGAGCGCCTGTTCCCGGTCAAGCGGCCGGCCGGCAGCAAGGGTCTCAGTGGCAGCAGCGAGCATCATCAATGCTCCCGCAGTTCATGATAGAGGGTATCGCGCTCAACCGGAATTTTACCGGCGTTGCGGATCAGATCGATCAGCCGTTGCCGACTCAGAACCTGGGGGGAATCGGCCCCGGCGTCGTGACCGATCTGTTCCTCGATCACGGTACCGTCGATGTCGTTCACGCCGAAGCACAGGGCCACCTGGGCGATTTTCAGCCCCAGCATCACCCAGTAGGCCTTGATGTGCTGAAAATTATCCAGGTAAAGGCGGCTGATTGCCAGGGTTTTCAGGGCATCGACACCGCCGACCCCCCGGGCCCCGGGAACCCTGGTGTTGTCAGGCTGAAACGCCAGGGGGATGAAACTCTGAAAGCCGCCGGTCCGATCCTGCAGCTCGCGTAAACGGCGCAAATGATCAACCCGGTCGGCGTAGTCCTCGAGGTGGCCGAAGAGCATTGTTGCATTGCTGCGCAGACCGCAATTATGCACCGTCTCGGTAATTTCGAGCCAACGCTGCCCGCTGATCTTCTCGGGACAGATTTTGTCGCGCACCGCTTGTCCGAGGATCTCCGCCCCGCCGCCGGGCAGGGAGCCAAGCCCGGCATCTTTGAGCTCCTGGATCACCTCGATCAGGGTCTTGCCACTGATCCGGCTGAAGTAATCGATCTCCACCGCGGTAAAGGCCTTGACATGCAGGGTCGGGGCAACCTCCTTGATGGTGCGCAGCAGATCAAGATAAAACGCAAAGGGCAGCTCCGGATGCAAACCGCCGACGGAGTGGATTTCCGTGGCCCCGGCGGCAACCGCCTCGAGAACCTTGGCACGCACCTGGGTGAGATCCAGGGTATAGCCGGCCGCGTCTTGCGCCTCGCGGGCAAAGGCACAGAAGGCACACTGGTTGACACAGAGATTGGTGTAGTTGATGTGACGGTTGACGTTGAAATAGACCCGCTCACCGTTTCTTTGCCGGTTCACCATCGCCGCCAGGGCGCCGATCCCCAGCAGATCGTTCGACGCGAACAGGGCCAGGGCCTCGTCATCACTGATACGTTGATGCGTAACGATTTTCTCTTCGATCTTCTCCAGCAGGTTTTTCATGAGTCCTTCCGTATCCGCATATGGGCCAGTTGTCTGTCGCCTGCCGACGGTCCGTCAGTGCGCCATCATTCTCCCCAGCGCTTGAACAGGCGATGCTCTATCCCGAGACTGTCGAGCACCTTGCCGACGACAAAATCGACCAGGTCGGCAAGGGCCTGCGGCTGGTGGTAAAAGCCGGGCATCGCTGGCAGTATCTGCGCACCCGCCCGGGACAGGCGCAGCAGGTTTTCCAGGTGAATCGTGTTGAAGGGGGTCTCGCGCGGCACCAGCAGCAGCCTGCGGCGCTCCTTGAGGGCGACATCGGCGACCCGCTCGAGGAGGTTGTCCGAAAGACCGGCGGCAATGCGCCCGGCCGTCCCCATGGAACAGGGACAGATGACCACCGCATCAGGCGCACTCGACCCGCTGGCGACAGGAGCAAAAAAATCGTTGATGGCGTAGTGCTCAAACAGCGCCGCGGCATTGAAATAGCGCTGCAGCGCCGCAGTACACTCGCGCTGATCGGGGGGCAGTTGCAGCGGGGTTTCGAAACTTGTCACCTGGCGGCCGGCTTCGGTCAGCACCAGGCTGACCCGCACTCCGCCATGCAGCAGCTCCTCGACCAGGCGCAGGCCATAGATGGATCCGGACGCGCCGGTTATGCCAACAACAATATGTTTCATCGGTTTCCTGTAGCAGTCCGCAGGACCTCGGAAAGCCCTTTATTGGCCGTCCTGGTAGTGTCCCGCTGGGTCAATAGCCCGATACCGGATGTTCTTTTTTAGCAACCTGCCAGCCCGTCAGATGAGCGCGTCGACCAGGGTAAAGAGAAAAATCGTAACACTGATGTAGCCATTCATGTTGAAAAAAGCAGCATCAAGACGGGACAGGTCATCCGGCCTGACCAGGCTGTGTTCATAGAGGAGCAGTCCGGCAACCACCAGTACCCCGCTGAAATAGATCCAGCCCAACCCGCTGCCAGGCATGACCAGCAGCAGAAAAAGGACCATCAGGGCGTGAAAAACCCGCACCAGGAAGAAGGCTTTGTCCTTTCCCAGGCGCGACGGGATCGAGTGCAGGCCGGCTTTGACGTCAAAGTCGTAATCCTGCAGGGCATAAAAGATATCGAACCCGGCGACCCAGAAAAGCACCGCCAGCCCCAGCGCAATCACCGGCCAGCCGAGGTCCCCGCGCAGGGCGATCCAGGCGCCAATCGGTGCCGCTGCCAGGCAGAGCCCGAGAACAACGTGAGCATAGTGGGTAAACCGCTTGCAATAGGCGTAAAGGATGAACAGAGCCAGGGCCACCGGCGCAAGTCTGAAGCAGAGAGGGTTGAGCATCCATGCGGCAAAGAAAAAAACCGCACTGGCGATCAGCACAAACAGCAGCGCCTCGGTCATGGAGACCTTGCCGCTGGGAATATGCCGATCAGCGGTACGGGGATTGTCCGCGTCGATGCGTGCATCAATCAGTCGGTTCAACCCCATTGCCGCACTGCGCGCCCCGACCATCGCCACGCAGATCCAGAAAACCTGTCCGATTCCCGGCGCCCGGCCACTGGCCAGGGAGGCCAGAACCACCCCCATCAAGGCAAAGGGAAAGGCAAAGACGGTGTGAGAAAATTTGATCATCTCCAACAGGGTTTTGATCCTGCCGATCACCTGGTCCTTCGTCATCCGATCACGATCCTTTAGCCGTTAATTTGGCGTCGATCCCGCAGCCCGGATCCCGCGCAGGAAACAGGGGTTATCACGGGAAAACTGGTAGCAATAATGCTGGATCAAAAGGCCATTGAGATCAGACAATTTACACCCAGGACGCCGCTGTCACAAGGATTTTCCCATATATGTTTCCGCGCCGGCCTCTGCTATGATGCCGGCCATGGCCGAATTCACCTTGGAACACAGCTATCTGGCACTTTTTCTCGTCAGCTTTCTCGCCGCGACGCTACTGCCGCTCGGCTCCGAATGGCTGCTCGTTGCCCTGCTGCTGGGCGGCAGGGAGGTGGTGCCGGTGGTCGTGACCGCCACCGTCGGCAATACCCTGGGAGCAACCACCAATTATCTGATCGGCCGCTGGGGCAGCGACTGGCTGATCCGCCGGGTGCTGCGCATCGAGCCGCAGCGGCAACGCCGGGCGGAGAGATGGTTTCAGCGCTACGGCAGTATCTCCCTGCTGTTGTCGTGGCTGCCGGTGATCGGCGATCCTCTGTGTCTTGTCGCCGGCACCCTGCATACCTCCGCCGGCCGTTTTCTGCTCCTGGTCAGCACGGGCAAGGCCCTGCGCTACAGCACCCTGGCGCTGCTCACCCTGGGCGGCGCCGGCATCCTAACCCGGGGCGCCCCCTGATGCGGCTCTACACACCCGCCTTTGCCGCCCTGTTTACTGCCAACCTCGCCCTGGTGGCCAGCTTTGCCGCCTTTTTCCTGTTTCCCCTGTTTATTATCGACAGGGGGGGCAACGATCGGGATATCGGCATCATTATGGGGATTTTTGCCCTCGCATCGGCCCTGTGCCGGCCGTGGGTGGCAGAAATGATCGACCGGATCGGCCGCAAACGCAGCTACAGTATCGGCTGCGCAATCATGACCCTGCTGCCCCTGCTCTACCTGCTGCTGCGCGGGCCGCTGGAGAATTACTACGTCCCCCTGCTGCTGCTGCGGATTGTCCATGGCGTGGGCCTGGCTATCTGCTTTACCTCGGTCTTTACCTTTGTTGTCGACCTGATTCCTGTCGCCCGTCTCAATGAGGGGATCGGCATCTTCGGGACCTCCGGCCTGATCGGGCTGGCGGCCGGCCCCCTTATTGCCGAACCGATCCTGGTGAACCACGGGTTCATGGCTTTTTTTATGACCACGGCCATCCTCGCGGCGGCCGCCTTTCTCTTGCATCTGCCGGTCCCCGATCAGCATCGCCTTCTGTCTACCAAGGGGGCCATCTCGCCTTCTTTTTTCGCCCTGCTGCGCACCCGCAAGATGCTCGTCAGCGGTGGTATCGCACTGCTCTTCGGGGTTGGCCTGGCGGCAACCGGGAATTTTATTGCCCCCTTTGCCCAGGAAAAAAAGCTTAGTTATATCTCCGTCTATTTCCTTGCCTACGCCTGCGCCGCCGTCGGTACCCGGATCGCTCTCGGCAGACTGGCCGACCGGGTCGGAGAAAAACAGATCATTCCCTGGGGACTGGCAATTGCCGCCCTCGGCCTGCTCGTTGTGCCGCTGGTCCAGAGCAACGCCATGCTCCTCGGCGTGGGATTTGTGTTCGGGGTCGGCCACGGGCTGATTTTCCCCTCCCTCAATGCCATGGCCATTCGTGATGAACCCTATGCGGCACGCGGCAAGGTCACCGGTATCTTCACCGGCGGGATTGACAGCGGTGCCTTCGCCGGCGCCCTGATTCTCGGAATCGTCGGAGATCTGAGCGGTTATACCACCCTCTTTGTGACCGCTGCGGTCATTGTCTCGACCGGCCATCTGCTGTTACGCTGGCGCTGATGGCCGTCACTGGACAACCAGGCAAGGAGTCCGGAACAGGGGACAAACAGCCCGTTTTTTGTTACCATCTCCCAGACTTTTTCACGGGCGCATCAGCCCCCTTCCCGATCTGCAGGAGCAGCAGCAATGAAACTGAGCCTGAGCTATAAACTGGTCCTTGGCTGCAGTCTCATTCTCCTCGGCTCCCTGAGCATCACCTTCTACATTATCAACGAACGCCAGCAGCAGCTGATTATCCGCCAGGCGGAAAACGAGGCACGTGCCGTTTTCCAGCAGATCGTCATCATGCGCCGCTGGATCGCCGACCATGGCGGGGTATTTGTTGAACAGCTGCCCTGGGCCCAGGAAGGTCCGCCGCCGCAGGCGCAGAGTGTCAGATCCGAAGCGCGCCGCTACGCGCGTAAAACGCCCGCCATGGTCACCAAGGAACTGGTCAGCTATGCCCGCGAGAAAGGGCTCTACTGGTTTCACATCACCAGCCTGCAGCTGACCAACCCGGAAAATGCGCCCGATGCCTTTGAACGCGCCGCCTTGCAGCGCTTTGAGCAGGAACAGCTGCATGAAATCATCACGATGGAGACTCTCGAGAACGCCAGTTTTCTGCGCTACATTTCGCCCCTCTATGTCGAAGATGCCTGTCTTTCCTGTCACCAGGGCTATTCCGTCGGCGATATCCGTGGCGCCATCAGTGTCACCCTTCCCTTGAGCAAGGTGTTTGCCGAAGCGGCCGCCAACCGCACCACCATGTTTATCGCCATGGTCGTTCAGGTGGTTTTTCTGAGCAGCGTTTTGCTCTTTTTTCTGCGGCGCATGGTCCTCGCCCCGATGAACCAGCTCTCGGCGTCGATTCACCTGCTATCGGATAACCGGCCACCTGCCGGACCGATTCTGCGTACCGGGGATGAGTTTGAGGATCTTTCCCGCGCTTTCGAGGAGATGGCGAGCCGACTGACCGATTACCAGCACGGCCTTGAAGAAAAGGTGCGCGCTGCCACTGCCGAGCTGCAGCAACTCAACCTGCAGATCAGCCGGGCGAGTGAGCGCAAATCGGACTTTATCGTCCATGCTGCACACGAACTGAGAACCCCCCTGACCTCGATCAAGGGGGCAATGGAATATATCACCGCGCGGCTGTCGCAGCCGGACAAGCCGGTCGCCCTGACCGACGCGGATGACCTGCTTGATTTTTTCCAGATTGTCCAAAAAAACACGGGACGCCTGATCCGGATGGTCCAGACCATGCTCGATATCGAACACATTGAAACCGGTGCCGAAGGCGCTCTGGTCCTCGCTCCCGTTGATCTGGCCGCGGTCATCCGCGAATGTGCCGGATCCTTCAGCTACGACGCCGGCGGTCACCAGCTCGATCTGGACGCCCTGCCGGAGCATCTCCCGGCCCTCTTCGGCGATGAAGATCGTATCCGCCAGGTACTCATCAACCTGCTCGCCAACGCCGTGAAGTTTACCCCGCCCCGCGGCACCATCAGCATCCGCGCCCGGACTGTCGCCGATGCCATCGCGGTCAGCGTCTGTGATACGGGGCCCGGGATTCCCGACTGCGACAAGGAAAAGGTGTTTGAACGTTTCTACCGCAGCGGCGGCAAGGAGGGGAGCGGCCTGGGACTGGCCATCTGCCGCGCGATTGTCGAGGCGCACAACGGTACCATCCACGCGGCAAATCCGCCCGAGGGTCGCGGCACCTGTATCTGCTTCAGCCTGCCGATCGCAGCGGCAGCCGAGACCGGAGAAGGCCAATGACCCCAGACACCCTGACCCTGCTGGCCATCGATGATGACGATGACATCCTCAGGGTTCTCCAAGCCAACCTGAGCCTGCACGGCTACCGCGTCCTGACGGCCTCGAGCCTGGCCAATGCGCGCAGGGTGCTGGCCGCAACCACGCCTGCCCTGGTCCTGCTCGACCTGATGCTCCCCGACGGTGATGGCCTCGATTTCTGCAACGAATTCAAGGAGCGAAACCCCCAGGTGCCGGTGATCATGCTTACCGCCAAGGACAAACTGCAGGACAAGGTGGCCGGCCTGGAAATTGGTGCCGATGATTATGTCGTCAAACCCTTTGAAACCTGCGAACTGCTCGCCCGGATCCGTGCCCGGTTGCGGCAGGCACCGGCAGCCGGAGAACCCGGCACCGTCACTGCCGGTGACCTGGTTGTCGACCTGGCCAACCACCAGGTGACTTTGCGCGGCGAGGTCATACCACTGACCCCGAAACAGTTGCAGCTGCTCGCTTTTTTGCTGGAAAAGCGGGGGCAGCTGGTAACCCGTGAAGAGATCCGCCGCTCGCTGTGGAAAGATTCGCCAATCTACTCATGGAGCCGGGTCATCGATGTGCATATTCAGCATCTGCGGCAGAAACTTGAGGATGATGCTGCAGCGCCCAGGTATATCGTGACCATCCTGGGGCAGGGATATCGCTTTGAAGGGTAAACACCCAGCCCCCGCGTCCTGATGGAAACGGGGGCTGGATGTTG
Organism: Pelovirga sp.; assembly: GCA_046484405.1. Classification (GTDB taxonomy): domain Bacteria; phylum Desulfobacterota; class Desulfuromonadia; order Desulfuromonadales; family Geopsychrobacteraceae; genus Pelovirga. The sequence goes on along the minus strand of JAWOIX010000054.1, from coordinate 33,925 downwards.
TTTTGGCTGCTCGCAGTCCGTCGCGAACAGATCAGATTCTTAAGCGCGACGTTGCGTTACGCAGGTCCTTAAGCTTAAGCGTATGACCGGCATCGTGACATCCCATGCAGGTCGGCGAGGCTTTGAGATATTCATCGTGGCGCGCCTTGAAATGCGGTAGCATTTCGACGATTTCCTCCGTCATGTGGCAACCGACACAGTTCTCATGGGTTTTCTCCAGATAGCTGGGCAGATTGTCACGATGGGGATCAACCTGGTCGGTCAGGGTCAAAAAGACCTTACGCATCCCCGCCGTCTTGTCTTTGATCACACCCTTGGTATGACAGGCAATACAGCCAATATCAGGGTGCTGGCCATGGTCCCAGGAAACCTTCTCATAGGCATGGCAGGTAACACAGAAGTTATCCGTTGACGTCTTCGCAGCCAGTCCCCAGGTTCCGAGCAGAACCACTGCCAGGACGACCACGACAACGATCCAGACGATTGAGCTTTTTTGTTTCATAAGTTACTCCCTTTCAGGGAAGAAGCGTCAGCTTCTCCCCCGACTGGTTAATCGACGTGTCGTATAGTGTGGCCTACTTGACCTTCTCATAGCCGTTCCAGATCAGGTCAGCTTCGGGCAGCAGGGGCAGGTAACCCAGCCATGGATGCGAATCCAGGTGGGCCTGGCTCTGCTGAAGCTTGCGGCTGTGTTCCATGATGGGCGGTACCAGCTCGGCGATCGGTTTGTCGAGATCCTTGGCGATGGCATAATCCGTTGCCCGGATGGCCAGCTGGGTTGCTTCATCACTATACTGCTGGGAAAGCGCCAGAGTCTCAAGAGCCTTACTCGGGTTATGGAAGCCGGCGCTGTTTTCCGCTGAGACATAATCCCAGAACCACTGTCCCTTGCGCACCAGCTCCTGCGCTTCTTTGATGATTGTTTCATTAGGCAGGGCGAGCTCAGGATATTCCATCGCCATACGCACGGCTTCGTGGGCACGTACCGATTTTTCCTGGGCGATATTAAGCTGTTTCCAGACCTTTTCCTGATGATAAAGAACCCGTTCTTTCATGAAGCCAGGCGTTTTGTCACCGTGACAATTCATACAGGCACTCATGGTCTCGTCCTTGAGGGGCGAGGTCCAGTGGTGAGAGGAGATCGTTGCCGGGCCGGATTTGATCCGCGGCATGTGGCAATCGGCACAGGAAACGCCGTTAGCGCCGTGAATACTGTCGTGGTACATCTCGTACTCGGGGTGCTGCGTCTTGAGCATCGGGGTTTTCGACACGGCGTGCGTCCAGTCGACAAAATCCCCTTTGAAGCCATCCGGATCCGGCTCGCCGCTGCTGTAGAATTCCCACATCTGCTCGGGATTCATGCCGTCGTCCCAGGGAAAGTGCGGCTTGGCAGCAACACCGTGGACACCGGTCTCGAAATAGTACTCAACATGGCACTGGGCACACACCAGGGAGCGCATTTCATCGCGGGAGGCCTCACGCCAGTCCTTCCCCTGCCGCTTGAGTGCTTCATCAAGAGGGAAGCTGGTAATGGCCAGGCGCATGTTGTTTTCCTGGTCGTGACAATTGGTACAACCGATGGAATTCATCTTGCCATCGTGGACCGGACGGTAGTGATGAAACTCGGATGACCAGAAATCATCTCCGAAAGCATTGACAAAATCAGGGATGGTGTTGGTTTTACAGTTGATACAGGTGGCCGGCAGGCCGGCTTTTTCACTGTAGCGGTTGATCCGGTCGATTTTGAATACATCGTCAAGAGCATAAACGTGGCCGCGGGCGCGGTCGTACTGGTAGCTGAAGGGATAGCCCATCCAGAGGTTCTTCAGATAGGGCTGCGCATGTTTGTAGCCCTCCGGCAAGGGATCGACGTTGTTGTGCTTTTCGTGGGGAACCGATCCACCGTACTCGGTCATTTCGGTGTCTTCACCGTTTTGCAGGTAACTCTGGTACTGGGGCAGGTTTTTAAACTTCAGGGTGCTTTGATGACTCAGATCAACCTTGCTGACATCCTCAGCAGTGATCTCAGCAACAGCGGCAGAACCTGCAGCAAACAACAACAGGGTCGTTAACAAGATCAGCTTTTTCATCATTTACCTCTCTTCTCAGGTCGGTTCAGTGTGAAACGTGGCAGAAACGGACGCGAAACAGCCGATAGAAAACGATCATCACCTCCTTGATGGTTGCCAGGCTGACACGTCCACTATTCAAGCAGTGATCCGAGTGTACCGATATCGATGTAAATGTGATGTAAATGTTGTGTCTGCCCCTGCTACGGGACCGGTCTAGCAGATATCCTCTTGATTAACTGTTCCAGAAAAATCAGCAATGTCAACCCACCCGTTCCCCCCCCTTGCGGAAGAAATTTCTCTGCGGCGTTGCCTGACAGCAGGGCATCGGCATGCTAAAGTTCAAGAACGCACTGCAAGCGGTCGGTCTGCCTGGCCGGTCCGCCAATAACCACTTCGAGGAGAAAAGGAGCGCCATTATGCGAACACTTGTCATGACCTACGTCGCGAAACCCCTCTGCCTGCTGCTGATCTTTTCCTTTGTTCTGCTCGATTTGAACATCCGCACCGCGCAGGCCGGCATGATCGGCACGGAAACCCTTATTCAGAGCCAGAGTAACGAAGAGGCCCGCTCCCGCGTCGACGCGTTCATTGCCCGGCAGGATGTTCAGGAGGCCTTGACAGCTCATGGTGTCTCCCCTGCTGAGGTCAAGGCACGCATGGCAACCCTGTCCGATTCGGAAATCGAACAGATTGCCGGTCAACTCGAGCAGTTGCCCGCCGGCGCCGGCGCCGGGACAATTGTTGGTGCCGTTGTGTTCATCTTCATCGTGCTGCTGGTCACCGATATTCTCGGCCTCACCAAGGTGTTCCCCTTCACCCGTTCTGTACGCTGAGGCTCACACCGTGCGCCATCGTTACCGGGCAGACCGTCAACTTGCGGTCTGCCTGCTGATCATCGCCGGCGTTCTCTGCGGCGGATGCAGCAGTCGGTCGATACCCGGGCCGGCCAGTCACGGCATAACGCAGCCTCTGTTGATTGACAGTGTCCCTTTCTACCCGCAGGAACGCTACCAGTGCGGACCTGCGGCCCTGGCGATGCTGCTCGCCTGGGGCGGAACCGAGGTCCCCCTGGCGCAGCTGACCGCCCAGGTCTATTCACCGGCCCTCAAAGGCAGTCTGCAACCCTCTATCATCAGCGCGGCGCGCCGGCACGGCCACCTCGCCTACCCGCTCTCCGGCTACGACGCGTTGCTGGCCGAACTGCGCGCCGGTCATCCGGTGCTGCTGCTGCAGAACCTCGGCCTCTCCTGGCTGCCGCGCTGGCACTACGCGGTTGTGATCGGCTACGATCCCCACAAGGATGTTTTTTTGCTGCACTCGGGGACACAGGCACAGCTGTCACTGTCGCGCCGACTGTTCGATCGCCTCTGGACACGGGCTGACAACTGGGGCCTGGCCGTCCTCCCGCCGGACCGCCTGCCCGCCGCCGCCACCGTAGCGGATCTGCTGCCTGCCATTGTTGGCCTTGAACGTGCGCAGCAATACCGCGCCGCTCAGACCGCCTATCGGGCGGCCCTGACACGCTGGCCGGAAAATCCTGTCGCCTGGATGGGCCTTGGCAACAGCACCTATGCGCTGGATGATCTTGAAGAGGCCGTCCGAGCCTTCCGCCGGGCGGTGGCGCTGCAACCGGACAACGGCGTACCACTTAACAACCTGGCATTGGTCCTGGCGGATCTGGGGCGTTTTGAGGAAGCATTAGAGGTGATCGCGACGGCGCTGTCGCGCGGAGGAACTTTGCAGAAGCAGTTTCACACGACCCGCGAGGAGATCCTTCTGCGCCATCACAAGGCAAAATCCGCCCAGACCGGACAATGATCGGAGGGCTTATCCATGGCGCGTAGCGCGTAATCGATGCCCGCTGCCCGACACCGCTGCTGCAGTGGTTGCGTTGCCAGAATCAGGTCGATGCGCAGCCCCCGTTTCGGCTCGGCTTCAAACCCGCGTGAACGGTAATCGAACCAACTGAACTGGTCTGCGACTGTCGGATATGCCGCCCGCCAGGTATCAACCAGGCCCCATTCCGTCAAGCGCGCAAACCACTCGCGTTCCTCTGGCAGAAAACTGCACTTGCCGGTACGCAACCAGCGTCGGGCATTCTCTTCGCCGATACCGATATCGGCATCCGTCGGCGAAATGTTGAGATCCCCGAGCACGATCAACTGTTCGGCAGGGTCGGCCTTTGCTTCCAGCCAGCGCTGAAGGTTTTCATAGAAACGCCTCTTGTTGGGAAATTTGTCAGGATGGGCACGGTTTTCTCCCTGGGGGAAATAGCCGTTGACTACCCGTAACCGTGATCCATCGGCGAGAAGATAACCGGTAATCAAGGTGCGGCGCTGGTGGTCATCGGCCTCCCCGGGGTAACCTTTCATGATGTCACAGGGCTCCAGGCGCGACAGGGTGGCGACACCGTAGTGGCCCTTCTGTCCATGATGAACAATCCGGTAGCCCAGGTTCGCCAGCGGCTCATGTGGAAATTCGCTGTCATGGACCTTGGTTTCCTGCAGCCCGATGATGTCCGGTCGATGTTTGTCCACCAACGCCTGCAACTGGTGGAAACGAGCACGCAACCCGTTAATATTAAAAGAGACAACTTTCATTGTTCCTCCTTGATGAAGCCTCAGCGACACAGGAACTCGTTGATGGCCTGAATAAATTCACCGCTGTAGCGTTCCAGTTTGGCCTGTCCGACGCCGCTGATCGCCAGAAAATCTTGCGGATTCGTTGGCAGGCCGGCGGCCATCTCGGCCAGGCTGGCATCGCCAAAGACGACGTAGGGCGGCACCGCATCACGATCGGCGATCTGCTTGCGGACCTTGCGCAACACTTCAAACAGCTCCGGATCATATTCGCGCCCGGCAATTTTGCGCTCGCTTCTTTTCTTGCGCTGCACCCTGACCCGTGGCGCACTGAGCTGTAACTGCAACTCACCGCGCAGCAGCGGTCGCGCCTGTTCCGTCAGTTTCAACACCGAATACTGACCAACATCCTGTTCCAGATATCCCAGATGAATCAACTGGCGCAGCAGATGACTCCATTCTTCACGGCTTTTCTGCCGGCCAATACCCCAGGTTGACAGTTGATCGTGCCGCAAATCACTGATTCGCTGATGTGCTGCGCCCCGTAAAACATCGACGACATGGCCGATGCCGAATCTCTGACCGACGCGAAAAACACAGGACAGTGCTTTTCTGGCATCTTCCGTCGCGTCGTAACGTTGCGGCGGGTTCAGACAGATATCACAGTTGCCGCAATCCTTATCCGTATTTTCCCCGAAATAGCCCAGCAGTGCCCGGCGCCGACAGATTCCCGCCTCGGCATAGCTGACCATGGCATTGAGTTTATGCAGTTCGATGCGCATCTGTTCCGGGTGGTTGCCCCGCTCGATCAGCCCCCGGCTGATGGCAATATCGCCATAACCGAACAGCAGCAGGGCCTCTGCCGGCATCCCGTCGCGTCCGGCACGACCTGTCTCCTGATAGTAACTTTCGATATTCTTCGGCAGATCATAATGCACGACAAAGCGCACATTCGGCTTGTCAATGCCCATACCGAAGGCCACCGTGGCAACGATCACCTGGAGATCGTCGCGCAGAAACGCCTCCTGTACGCGACGACGCCTGTCGGCATCAAGTCCGGCGTGATAGGCAGCAGCCTTGACCCCATCCGCCGCCAGCCTGTCGGCAACCTCCTCCACTCTTTTGCGGCTCAGGCAGTAGACAATTCCGGCCTCGTCGCGCCGGTTGACAAGAAATTCACACAGTTGTTGATAGGGTTTAAGCTTGTTGATCACCGTGTAGCGGATATTCGGCCGATCGAAGCCGGCAACAACCTGGTAAGCTCCGTTTAACCGCAGGCAATTTAAAATATCCGCTCGCGTCTGCTTTTCGGCCGTTGCGGTCAGCGCCACCATCGGCACGCCGGGAAACAGGTCACGCAACCGCCCCAGTTGCGTATATTCCGGTCGGAAGTCATGCCCCCACTGCGATACGCAATGCGCTTCATCGATGGCAAACAGGGATATCTGGAGACTGTCCAGCCGGGCAAGGAACTCATCGCTCATCAAACGTTCCGGCGCGACATAGAGCAGATCGAGCTGCCGGTTGTGAAGCTGCTCCAGGACCGCATGCGCCTGGGGACCGCTCAGGGCCGAGTTGTAGCAGGCTGCACGGACGCCATTGGCGGACAGGGCGTCAACCTGGTCTTTCATCAGCGCAATCAGCGGCGAGACGACCAGCGCGACGCCTGGGCGCAGTAATGCCGGAATCTGAAAACACAGGGACTTTCCACCTCCTGTCGGCATCAGAATAAAGGCATCCTCGCCGTTCAGCAGACGCTCGACAATCTCTTCCTGATAGGGTCGGAAACTCTGGTAGCCAAACACCTCGCGCAGAATGTCATGCGCCCCCCGTTCTCGCTGTTCGGTGCTGCTTTTCATCATTCTCATAGATCCGTTTTGCCGTCAGTAACCCTGTCATAGTCTCGGCGGTGCAGCAGGGCCGTTGTTGCACTGTCCTCTGCTACCAGTTTCACGCGGTCGATGCCCGTCGCATCGATGATCAGCCGTCCATCCTGGTGATGGACGCGACGAGGGTGCAGCTGGTTGACGACGCGCCACCAGCTCATCGCGCTGTCGCGAATATTGATGTCATCATCAACCAGGATCAGCAGTTTTGAACGCTTCAACGGGGTGCTGCTCCACAGGTCGGCGATCAGGTCGGCGACCTCGTTGAGCGAAGACCCGGCTAGTGCGAGGATACCGACCCCATGAAACATCGTCATGACAGGCATGTAGAAATCACGGACGGGGGCATAATCTATGCGCAGCATTTCGCGCAGGAGAATCTCGTTCATCCGTCCCAGGTAAATATTTTCGCTCGGTGGCGGCCCGACAACGGTGATCGGAACAATCGGGCAGTCCCGATGCCTGATTGCCGTCACCGTCATCAGGGGACAGTCCGCGCGCCGCACATACTGTCCCGTGTGATTGCCAAACGGGCCTTCACTGGTTCGCGCGCCGGGGCGGATTTCCCCTTCAATGATCACCTCGGCCGCGGCGGGTACCAACAACGGCTGGCTGTTGCAGCGGGACAGCGCCAGCTCGGGCGTGATCAATGCACGACTGAAACCATACTCACAACATCCCGGCGGCAGAGGAGCGGCAGCAGCCCAGGTCAGCGCCGGGTCGGCGCCGAGGATAATCGCAACAGGCAGAGGCTCCCCCCGTGCTTCAGCAAGTTGCAGGTGCCGGTCTGCACCGGACCCGGCTGAGAAGTTCAGCGCGAGCTGCCCGTCAGGCAATATCGCGGCACGGTAGAGTCCAAGATTGCCGTGTCCCTCTGCGAGGTCTAAGGTCTGAACCAGGGCAAGGGTCAGGTAGCGCCCCTGTTCTCCCGGCCAGCTCCGAACGCCGGGCAGGTCATTGAGACACAGGCGGCTCAGGCTGCAGTTCCCCGTTGTAGTGTGCGCCAGTGAACCCGCTGCACTGATCTTGCGCAAACGCGTCTGCGAACTGCCGGCATGCGCACCAAGCAGCTCCCTGATGCTGGTAGAAAAGGCCTCGACATGGGGACGCCGCAGAATCGCCAGCATGCGTGACTCGGAACCAAACAGGTTGGCCGCGGCACGTACGGGCGAATCGCGCAACGCCTCAAACAACAGGGCATGGCCGCCATTGGCTCTGCGGAATTCCCTTCGGCAAACTGCCGCCATTTCAAGGTCCGGGTCGACCAATGATCGGATCCTGCTCAAATCAGCCTGTTGTGCCAGCGTCCGTAAATAGGCGCGCAAGGGCATGCAGTGTCCTTTTCCGTGAGTATTGTTCAAAAAAAAAGCCCTTCAGCGAACCGAAGGGCTTTTAACAGATATCCGTGCCAGGCGTCAGAAGCCGGCCATCTTGGCAAACTGCATCAGTGCCCCCGGTACGACTCCGAGATACAGAACGCCGGCAACAGAAATGACAATCGACAGCGCTGTAGCAGCATTTACTGTAACCCAGGCGAAATCTTCCTGCGGATCCTTGAAGTACATATATACCATGATGCGCAGGTAGTAGTAGAGAGAAACCGCTGAGTTCAGCACACCGATGACCGCCAGCCAGATGAACCCGGCATTGATGGCGCCGGCAAAAATGTAGAATTTGCCGGTGAACCCGGCTGTTGGTGGCAGGCCCATCAAGGCAAAAAGGAAAATACAGAAAGCAATGCCGAGCATTGGCCGCTTGTAGCCTAAACCGGCCACACCGTCCAGGGTCAGATTCTCTTCACCGCGCCGACCGATAAGAACGAGGATAGCGAATGCGCCCATGTTCATGAAGGTGTAAACAAGCATGTAGAACAGGATGGCGGAGAAACCGATCGCATTCCAGGCCACCAGACCTACCATGGCGTAACCGGCGTGAGCGATGGAGGAGTAGGCCAGCATCCGCTTGAGGTCTTTCTGGTTCAGGGCAATCAGGTTGCCGACGGTCATGGTAAGCACCGCAAGCACCCAGAAAATCGTCGTAAGCTGATCCTGCATCCCCTCAAGGCAGATCATCGTAACGCGCATCAGAGCAGCGATCGCTGCAGCCTTCGGCCCGGCACTCATAAAAGCGGTAATCGGCGTCGGGGCACCCTGATAGACATCCGGGGTCCACATATGGAAGGGAACTGCAGCAATTTTGAAGAAGAAGCCGGTCAGCATCAGCAGACCGCCGGCGATGAACATCAGGTTCGTCGTGGAATCCGGATTCGCCTGCAGGTAGGCGGCGATTTCGTAAACCTTGGTGGTTCCGGACACGCCATAAAGCAGTGCCATCCCGTAAAGAAGGAAACCGGTGGAAAAGGCCCCGAGGAAAAAGTATTTCAGCCCGGCTTCGTTGCAGCGTTCCTGATCGCGGAAAAACCCGGCGAGAATGTAGAGGGAAACCGACAGGACTTCAAGGCCGAGGAAGATCGTGATCAGGTCGGTGCCGGAGACCATCCACATGGCACCGGCGGTGGTAAACAGAATCAGCGGATAGTATTCGCCGACAGGGAAATTTTCCCGCTTCAGGTAGTCGTCCGACATGAGGATCGCCAACCCGGCCGCCAGAATACAGATCATACTGAAGAAGGCCGCGAAATTGTCCATTTGAACACTACCGCCAAAACCCGACTGGGTATCATTCCAGCCCATCAGGGTCACGACGCCGGCAATAACCAGGGCGGCGATACTCAACCAGGCAACATGGGTGGTTTTTCCACGGGGTGAAAAAACCGCAACCAGAAGTAGTGCCATTGCCGCCACACTGAGCACCAGTGATGGCATGACGGAATGAAAGTTCACATTCTGGATGGCTTCTTGAACCAGATTTTCCATCGAACAGCTCCTCGGAACCTGAGTTTAATCGTTCAACATTTATTTGTTTTCAAGCACATTCGCTACGACAGGTTGGACGACTTCAACGACAGCCACCTGATGGTTGTTCATCTGATCGAGCAATTGTTCAAGAGCGGGATTCATCTTGTCAAAGAAGGTATTGGGATAAATTCCGATCCAGAAAACAAACAGCAGCAATGGCAGCATGATGACAATTTCACGCGCTGAAAGGTCTTTGATATCCTCATTGGCCGGATTGGTGACCTTGCCGAACATGATCCGCTGATAGACCCAGAGCATGTAAACCGCGGCGAGAATGACGCCCGTTGTTGCGAAGACGGCGAACCAGCGCAGGTCACTTTCAAAGGCACCCATCAGGGCAAGGAACTCACCAACAAAACCGTTGGTCCCGGGCAGGCCGATAGAAGAGAAGGTGATGATCAGAAAAATCGTCGCGAAGATCGGCATCTTGCCGGCCAGACCACCAAATTCGGAAATCAGGCGGGTGTGACGGCGCTCATAGAGAAACCCGACGATAAGGAACAGTGCGCCTGTCGAGATCCCGTGGTTGATCATCTGGATCATCCCGCCGGCCATGCCCTGCATGTTCAGCGCGAAGATACCGAGCATGACAAAGCCGAGGTGGGCGACAGAAGAGTAGGCAACCAGCTTTTTAACGTCTTCCTGCATCATCGCCACCAGTGACCCGTAGATAATTCCGACGACTGACAGGAACGCCAGGTAGGGGATAAAGGTCGGCAACGCCTCGGGGAACAGCGGCATGGCAAAGCGCACATAACCGTAGGTACCCATTTTCAGAAGAACCGCAGCCAGAATGACGGAACCGGCTGTCGGCGCCTCGGTATGGGCATCGGGTAACCAGGTGTGCAGCGGAAACATCGGTACCTTGATCGCGAAGCTGAAACCGAAGGCCAGGAACAGCCAGAACTGCGCATTGTAGGGGAGATTCAGCTGGTAGAATTCGTGTATGCCAAAACCGCTGACCGGGGCACCGGTCTGGACGGCGAAATAGTAGACAAAGATGATGCCGACCAGCATCAGCAGTGAACCGACGGCCGTGTAAATGAAAAACTTGACTGCTGCGTAGATGCGGTTTGAACCACCCCAGATACCGATGAGGAAGTACATCGGAATCAGCATCAGCTCCCAGAAGATGTAGAAGAGGAAGAGGTCAAGGGAGATAAAAGCGCCGAGCATGCCGGTTTCGAGGAGCAGCAGCATGGCCATGAATCCCTTGGTGCTCTTCTTGACCGCATTCCAGGTCGACAGGATGGCAATCGGCATGATGAAGGTCGTCAGCATGATGAGCCACAGGCTGATCCCGTCGACACCGACATTGTAGTTCATCTGGAAAAACTCACCGACGTGAATCCACTCGTAAAACTCACGATAGTGCATCCCGCCCGAGGTGGTGAACACCTTGTCAAAGGCCAGTGGCAGGCTGATCGCAAAGGTGATTAATGAAACGCCCAGGGCAAAGCCCTTGAGCAGCGCATCATTATCCCGTGGTATGAAAAGCAGGGCAACCATGCCCACCAGCGGGAAGAAAGTCATAATACTGAGAAGGTAATCAGCCATGTGGAATCGCTCCTTGTAGCTTTATCGTATTCGCGGGCGAACTTAAATTAACTAAAGACGTAAAAGCCGACGATCACGACTACGCCGACCACCATGGCCATTGCGTAGTTATACATATAACCTGTCTGGGTGTAGCGCAGACCGGAACCAATACCCTTGAGAACCCAGGCGCAGCCATTCACCACACCGTCGACAACCTTGACGTCGAAGGCGCGCCAGAGGAAAGTTCCGAACTTTTTGCAGGGATTGACAAAAACGAAGTCGTAAAGCTCGTCAATGTACCACTTGTTGAAGATCACCCGGTAAGCACCAGCGAACTTTGCGGTAAACTGTGCCGGCAGCTGAGGGTTCTTCAGGTACATCAGCCAGGCAAGATAAATACCGATCACGGCGATGGAAACGGACAGGGCCATGAGCGTGTATTCCAGAGCATGCGAGCCATGGGCTTCCAGGTTGTACAACTCCTGGGCCGGGGAGAATACCGGTGCCAGGAAGTTCCCGAAATGATTGGCGCCACCCAGTGCAGCAGGAACACCGACGTAGCCACCGAGCACAGCCAGCACAGCCAGGACGATCAGCGGGACGGTGATGGTCCAGGGTGATTCGGGAATATGGTCCTTGGCCCGTGCATCAGTTCTCTGCTCGCCGAAGAAGGTCATGAATACCAGACGGAACATATAGAAAGCAGTCATCCCGGCAGCGGCGACACCGACAACCCAGAGCAGCGGATGGCCGACTGTGGAACCGAAGGACCACCAGAGAATCTCATCCTTGGAGAAGAAACCCGAGAACAGCGGTATCCCGGCGATTGCAATGGTGGAAACCAGGAAGGTGATAAAGGTGATCGGCATTTTTTTGCGTAAACCACCCATATTGCGCATGTCCTGCGCATCATCATGCAGGTGGGCATGATGATAGGCGTGATGCATGGCATGGATCACCGAACCGGAACCAAGGAACAGGCAGGCCTTGAAAAATGCGTGGGTCATCAGGTGGAAGATACCGGCGGAAAAGGCACCAACACCCATGGCCAGGAACATATAGCCAAGCTGTGACACGGTTGAATATGCCAGAACCCGCTTGATGTCATTCTGTGCCAGGCCAATTGTTGCAGCAAAGAATGCGGTCGCGGCGCCGATAATGGCGATGGTCATCATCGTTGAGGGGGCCATGGCAAACAGCACGTTCATGCGGCCGATCATGTAGACCCCCGCGGTAACCATGGTCGCGGCGTGGATCAGCGCCGATACGGGTGTCGGGCCTTCCATGGCGTCGGGCAACCAGGTAAACAGTGGAATCTGGGCCGACTTGCCCGTTGCGCCGAGAAAAAAGGCAAGGGTCACAACGGTGATCAGAACGCCACCGGCCTCAAGCAGATGCGCATTATTGGCAATTTGCACGAAATTAAGGGTCCAGACGCCTTTGCTGCCCAATGCCCAGAAGAGCACCAGCAGGCCGCAGAGAAAACCGAAATCGCCGACGCGGTTGACAACAAAAGCCTTTTTGGCTGCATCACTGGCACTCTTCTTCTCGTAGTAATAACCGATCAGCAGGTAGGAACAGAGGCCGACGCCTTCCCAGCCGATGAACATCACCAGTGCGTTGCCACCAAGGACCAGCATCAGCATGGAGAACGCGAACAGGTTGAGATAGGAGAAGAACCGGTAATACCCTTCTTCGCCATGCATATAGCCGATGGAATACAGGTGAATCAGGGTGCCAACCCCGGTGACCACCATAATCATCACGGCCGAAAGCGGGTCGAGCAAGAGCTCCCAGTTGACCTGCAGGTTGCCAACCGTTATCCAGGAGGCGAGAACGATCTCGTGGACTTTGACATTGTCCCCGAGCAACCTGAAAAAGTTCTGGGTAGCGACCAGGAATGAGAGGAACATCAGGCCGGTTCCGAGACCGCCGATCACCGCTTCATTCTTGATCTTCTTGCCGAACAGGCCGTTGACTATCGCCCCCAGCAGCGGGAAGAATGGGATGAGCCACAGATTACTGTACATCAAACTCTCCTATTAGCTGAAACACCCGTAAACGCGGTACAATGGCTACCACTTGAGTATATTGAAATCGTCGACGTCGATCGATTCCCGGTTACGGTAGAATGCGATGATCAACGCCAGACCTACAGCTGCTTCAGCAGCAGCAACCGACATAACAAAGAACACAAAGATCTGACCGTCCAGGTTCCCGACGTGGCGCGACAGGGCGATAAAGGTCAGGTTTACCGAGTTGAGCATGACCTCGATACACATAAAAACGACGATTGCATTTTTACGTGTGAGGACTCCAAGGGTACCTATTGCGAACAGGATTGCGCTCAACATCAGGTAGTGAGTTACAGTAATCATGGTCTATCTCCCAGGTCGTTCTCTGTTAGACTTTTTGTTTGGCAATGATCAGCGCGCCGACAATTGCAATCAATAACAGGACTGCTGCAATTTCCAGGGGCAGTGCAAAATCGAGAAACAGAACCCTGCCGATCAGTTCCGTGTGGCCGACTTCTGCGATAACGGCACTGGTAATTTCACCCCCGGTTCCTGTGGCATCGCCATAACTGACGAACTGGCTGGCGACAAACAGCAGCAGTACGGAAACCAGGCCACCGGCTGCCAGACCGTGGGTATAGCTCCCCCTGATCGCCTGGCCGAAGTTCAGCAGCATAATGACGAAAATGATCAATACCATAATGGCGCCGGCGTACACGATGATCTGGATAGCCGCCATAAATGGCGATTCGAGCATAACGTAGAACACGGCCAGGCAGATAAAGGTCGTCACCAGGTTCAGTGCACTGTTGATCGGGTTGCGACATTTCACCACAAAGAACGCCGAAGCGATCGCGACCCCTGCTACAAGATAAAACAGTATGATTTCCATGTGTACGCAGCTCCTTCTTACGACTTGAGAAGACGTTCTTTGTCGAAGTTAAAATCTTCCCTTTTGTAGTTCGCCAGTTCGTAGGCGCTCGTCATTTCGATAGCTTCCACCGGACAGGCCTCTACACAGTAGCCACAGAAAATACAGCGCAGCAGGTCGATTTCATAAACCCTCGGGTACTTTTCACCCTTCTCGTTCTCTTCCGACTCAACCGTGATGCACTTGGCCGGGCATACGGTCGGGCAGAGGTAACAGGCAACGCATTTCTCGCGATCCTGGGAGGGGACCAGGCGATGCAGCCCACGAAACCGGGGAGCTATCTCCAGCCGCTTTTTGGGATAGTCCACAGTCGTGGTATGTCCCGGCAGCAGGTGCTTCAGCGTAATACTCAGGCCTTTGGCGAACTCTTTAAACATATCAATCCTCTACGCAACTTGTGGTTATTGCCAGAGCAGGACTGCAATACCAGTAATGACGATATTTGCAAGTGCCAGGGGGAGCAGGACTTTCCAGCCCATGTGCATCAGTTGGTCATAACGCAGCCGCGGGAAGGTTGCCCGGATCCAGATGAAGATGAACATGAAAGCAAAGACCTTGAGCAGGAAGTTGATCCAGCCGTAGAAGGGTCCACCCCAACCGCCGAGGAAGAGCGTCGCGGTGATCGCTGAGACGGTGATCATGTTGGCGTACTCGGCCATGAAAAACAGGGCGTATTTCATCGATGAGTATTCCGTACAGAAACCCGATACCAGCTCGGTTTCAGCCTCCGGCAAGTCAAAGGGAGTCCGGTTGATCTCGGCCATGGAACTGACGAAAAACAGACCGAATGCCAGCGGCTGGGTGAAAATATACCAGTCCGGCAGGAAGCTCAGAGCCTCAATGCCCCAGAGCGGTCCCTGTTGCGCCATAACGATCCCGCGCAGGCTCAGGGTTTCCGACAGCATGAAGACAGCAACAATCGACAGGCCGGCGGCCAGTTCGTAGGAGATCATCTGGGCGGTGGAACGGATGCCGCCGAGCAGGGAGTATTTACTGTTGGATGCAAGACCGGCGAGAACGATGCCGTAGACACCCAGACCCGCCATGGCGAGGATGAACAGCACACCGATGTTCAGATCGGTGATCTGCATCGGAACCGCGTAGAGGACGCCGTCATAGGTAAAATGGAGATCGGCGCCGAAAGGAATGACTGCTACGGCGACAAAGGCCGGCGCCAGGAGCATCATCGGTGCCAGGGCAAATGCGAACGAGTGCGCCTGTGACGGAATGATGTCTTCCTTGAAGAACAGTTTCAGGCCGTCAGCAATCGGCTGCAGCAGTCCCTTCGGACCGGTCATGGTCGGACCCATACGGGTCTGCATCCGGCCGATAATTTTCCGTTCCGCGTAGGTTGCGTAGGCGACAATCAGCAGCATAACAACAAATGCGACTGCGATTTTTAGCAGCATGGCGACCGTGAACAGAACCGGCGTGTTCGAGAGTGTCAGAACTTCTGGCGTCATGACCATCCTCTTCCTTCTTCAGCTATGGCATTACTGCCGATTTTAAGTTGATAGAAACTATCAACAATACAATTTATCCAGATCAGACCTTGACAGGCTCGACGGCAATGGCCGCCTGACCGGTATAGACTTTGTTCAATTCCAGCTCGGCGAAATGGTAGGGAGCAAACATCACACCCCTGGGCAGGCGCCGATCAACTTTCACGGTTGCCTGGATTTCTGCTCCGCCGGCTCTGAGCTTGAGGAGATCGCCCTCGGCTACCCCGAGAGCGACTGCGTCGTCGCGGCACAGTTCAATGTAGGGACGTGGCACAACGGACAAGGGGCCCTTGGCGCGGGTCGAGACCGAGCCGCTATGGTAGAGTGCGCTGCCGACCAGCAACTGGTAAGGGCTGTCAACAAGGTCAGCAGTGGCAACAGCAACCAGCTTGTGCGTTTTCGGCGCCAGGGTTTCACCACCCCAGACGTGGCCCTGGGGACCAATTTCCTCAAAGCTGATGCCCACATACGCACTGATTTCCTCTGTGATCTCGGCAAAAGCGTGCGCCGGGGTCGCCGGCACCGGGCGCCGTAACTGTTCGAGGAGATTGCGGAAGATGGCGAAGTCGGTCATTGCTGTTCCCGGGGACTTGATCCCCGCCCTGACTCTCTGGATCCGACGTTCCGCATTGGTAAAGGTACCGTCTTTTTCCGCGAAGGTTGCTGCTGGAAGGACCACATCAGCAAATTTCGCCGATTCGCTGAGGAACAGGTCCTGAACCACGAGAAAGGTCTTTTCCAGTCCTTTTTCCACCAGGTTACGGTCGGGATAGGTCACCAGCGGATCTTCGCCGACCAGGTAAAGCGCCGGCAGTGTGCCGTCCGCTGCCGCAGCGAGCATCTGCCGCACACCCTGGCCATTCGCACCGGGCAGCACCGCCAAGTCGATCGCTCCCTGGCTGTTGGCTTTTTCACCACAGAGGTACAGCCCGGATCCGGCACGCCCGGCGATGCCGGTCAGCAGCGCCAGGTTGGCCGCCGCGATCGCGATCTCCTTGCTGTGCGCGGTGTAAGGCAGACCGTAAGCCAGCAGAATAGCGGCATTCTCAGCGGTAGCAAGTTCACGGGCGGTGGTTCTGATCGCCTCGGCACTGCCACCCACTGTCGCGGCTACCGCTTCGGGAGTGTACTCTGCCAGGGCCTTGGTGAGGCTCTCGACACCTTCAATGGCATCAGTCTTGGCCAGCCCTTCCGCCAGGATCACATGGCAGAGAGCGTTGAGAACGTGCAGTTCAGCGCCGGGCTTATGCAACAGGGTGCGGGCGTTGGGCAGTTTGCTGAGTTTGCCGTGCTTGTCGGCAACAACTGCCAGTTGCGCATCGTTGAGGCGAATCGCCTGGTTGACCACCATGCCGAAGACCGGATGGGTTTCATAGAAGTCGGAACGAATCGCGAGAATTGACTGGCAGTGCTCCACCTGGGGAAAGGTTCCCGTGGACGCAGTGATGCCAAGGGTCTGGGCCAGGCCCTCGGTCACACCCTTGTAGCATTCCCCGCCGGAGTGATCGATGTTTTCCGTGCCGCAGGCAGCAGCCAGACGTTTCAGCAGGAGCATTTCCTCATTGGTCAGGCGGGCTCCAGTAATAATTCCGAGGTTTTTCCCGGCAGACTTGAACGCGTCGAGAACAACCCTGGTGGCTTCTGCCCAGCTCGCTTCCTTGAGAACCCCGTCCCTGCGGACGAGGGGTTTCTGCAGACGCTTGCTGTCATTGATAAAGGAATAACCAAATCGACCGCGGATACAAAGGTTGCCGTGATTGACGCCGGTCTCTTCGTTGAAACGGATCGTCTGAACCTGGTTGTCCTTGACCCCCAGGGTGACGGTACAGCCGTTGCCGCAGTAGCCGCAGACCGAGTCCACTTCCGTCAACTGCCAGGGGCGCGCCTTGAACTTGAAGGGCCGCGGCAGGATGGCACCGACCGGGCACATGGAAACACACTGACCGCAGAATTCACAGTTCAGGCCACGATCGAAAGCGGTTGCGATTTTTGTTTCAAAGCCGCGATTGATGAAGGAATAGGAGCCGTAACCGACCACCTCGTCACAGACACGAACGCATTTTCCGCACAGTACACAGCGGTTCATGTTGCGCTCGATCAGCGGGTTGATCTCATCCTTCGGCAGATCGAACTTTTCTCCCTGGAAGCGGTTGGTCACCACCTCATATTCGTAGGTCAGATCCTGCAGATCACATTCACCACCCTTGTCACACACCGGGCACTCGACAACATGGTTGACCAGCAGGAATTCGAGAACGGTTTTGCGCACCTTGCGGATCTCGTCCGACATGGTGGTCACAACCATTCCTTCGGTTACCGGTGTCGTACAGGAGGGAATCAGACGCCCCTTCATCTGCTCGACTTCCACCAGGCAGACGCGGCAGGCGCCGTAGGGGAGCAACTTCTTGGCGTAGCACAGAACCGGGATGTAGATCCCGTTTTCCTTGGCGGCCTCGTAAATAGTCGACGTTTTGGCGGTGGTGATCTGTTTTCCGTCAATCGTTAGATTAACCATCTTGACCTCGTATAACTCAAGCAGTGAATGCGATCAGTCAATAGCCATAAAACGGCAGGCATCGTAACAGGAGGTACATCTGGTGCATTTGTCCAGGTCGATTCTGGCCACCTGCCCCTTTTCCCACTCGATTGCATCCACCGGACAAACCCGCGGACAGATACCACACTTCTTGCACTTATCCTCGATGACCCGGAAATGGAGCAGGGCCTTGCACGAGTGTGACGGACATTCCTTCTCGCGGATGTGGGTCTCATACTCATCACGGAAGTAACGGATGGTCGACAGAACCGGGTTCGGAGCCGTCTGACCGAGGCCACAGAGTGAACTTTTCTTGATGTCGTAAGCCATATCCTGAAGCATTTCGATGTCCCCTTCCTGCCCCTTGCCTTCGGTAATCCGTTCGAGAATCTCGAGCATGATCTTCAGGCCGATGCGACAGGGGATACACTTGCCGCAGGATTCCACCCGGGTAAAATTGAGGAAGAAGCGGGCAATATCAACCATACAGGTGGTTTCATCCATAACCACCAGGCCGCCCGAGCCCATCATGGCACCCGCCTTGATCAGGGAATCGTAGTCAACTTCCGCATCCAGGGCTTCAGCGGGGAGACAGCCGCCGGACGGGCCGCCGGCCTGAACCGCCTTGAACTTGCGGTTGTTCAGGATGCCGCCACAGACGTCGTAGATAACTTCCTTCATCGTGGTACCGGCGGGGACCTCGACCAGACCGGTGTGCTTGACCTTGCCGGTCAGGGCAAAGATTTTGGTTCCCTTGGTGCCTTCTGTGCCGATGGAAGAAAACCAGTCGGCGCCGTTGTAAAAAATGTAAGCGACGTTGGCGAAGGTTTCGACGTTGTTGATATTGGTCGGCTTGCCCCACAACCCCCTGACCGCCGGAAACGGCGGACGCGGACGCGACATGCCACGCTGCCCCTCGATGGACGCCATCAGGGCGGTTTCTTCACCACAGACAAAGGCACCGGCACCGGCCTTGATGCGCATATCCAGATCAAAACCCAGCCCCAGGCAGTTCTTACCGAGGTAGCCCTTTTCGTAGCAGGTATCAATCGCCAGCTGCAGGCGCTTGATCGCCAGGGGGTATTCGGCGCGGACATAGACATAGGCAAACTTACAGCCGATGGCATAGGCACCGATCATCAGGCCCTCGATCAGGCCATAGGGATCCCCCTCGAGAACGGAGCGGTCCATAAAAGCGCCTGGATCCCCCTCATCCGCGTTACAGATCAGGTACTTGGTGTCACCCGGGGTGGCCTTGGCAAAGGACCACTTCAGGCCGGTGGGAAAACCACCGCCCCCGCGCCCGCGCAGCCCCGATTTCTTAACCTCGTTGATGACCTCGTCCTGGGTCATGGTGACCGCTTTTTTGATCCCCTCAAAACCGCGATGGGCCAGGAAATCATCAAGACTTTCCGCATCAATAGTCCCGCAACGGGAAAAAATGATCCGCTGCTGCTTCTCGAGGAATTTATGATAGTAGGGTCCGGCCACCTTCTTTTCGATCGGTCCCTCGCCGAGGATATGCTGGTCCACGATCTGCGGCACCAGGTCGGCAGTGACGAAATCGTAGGTCACCGGCTCCTTGCCCGGCATGCAGACATCGACCAGAACATCGTTGGCACACAGACCCCGACAGCCGGTTGAACTGACATCACAGGCATTGCCGATTTTAGCGGCAACCCCTTTCTTTTCGAACTCGGCCTCAAAAGCAGACACGACAGCTGCCGCGCCAGAGGCCAGCCCACCAGTTCCCGTACAAATCAGAATCTTGAGATTTTCAGCAGTTTCGGACATATCTTTCCTCGATACCTTGGCGGTGTCTTCCCTGAATTCAGTCCATTGCCTGATATTTTTCGATGACTTCAGCGGTCTTCTGCACAGTGATGCTGCCGTAGGTCGCGTCATTCACCATGATGACCGGAGCCATCCCGCAGGCACCGATACAGGCGACATATTCCGCGGTGAACTTCAGGTCCTCAGTCGTTTCGGCGTGACCGATACCGAGCTTATCGACAATGGCAGAGCCGATCCGGCCGGCGCCCTTGACGTGACAGGCGGTCCCCATGCAGACGCGGATAATGTACTTGCCCCGCGGCTTGAGATGGAACTGCGCATAGAAGGTCAAAACTCCGTAGATCTGGCTGGCGTAGACATTAAGGCGCTCTGCCGCCAGGTGGACGGTCGGCTCGGGGATATAGCCATAAGCTTCCTGGATACCCTGGAGAACCGGCATCAGGTTACCTGTCATGTCGATGTACTTGTCGATCACCGCGTTGGCGTCGGTCAGATCCACTTCCTGCTCTTCGACCTGCGCCTCAACTTGTTCCGCATTTTCTGTCATAGCTTCCTCACAGTACAAGCGCGTAGATTAACGGTCGATTTCACCGAGAACGATATCGAGTGTTCCAATGACGGCGATAACGTCAGCCAGCAAGCGCCCCTCAACCATCTGCGGCAGGCCCTGAAGATTGATGAAGGAAGGCGGGCGCACCTTCATGCGGTACGGGTGAGCGCTACCATCGGACACCAGGTAGTAACCGAGCTCCCCCTTGGGCGCCTCAATCCCCTGGTAGACCTCGCCGGCCTCGGGCTTGAACCCTTCCGTGACGATTTTAAAGTGGTGAATCAGGCCCTCGATGGTGTTGACGACATCCTCTTTCGGCGGCAGAACAACCCTGGGGCAATCTGCCAGAATCGGGCCGGGCTTGAGCTTTTCAAGCGCCTGCAGAACAATCAGGCTGGCCTGGCGCATTTCATCGAGGCGGACCTTGTAACGGGCAAAGGTGTCGCCTTCCTGACGCACCGGAACCTCGAACTTGTAATCTTCATAACCGCTGTACGGATTATCGCGACGCAGATCCCAGTCGATGCCGGAAGCGCGCAACGCCGGGCCGGTGATACCGATATCAATCGCGTCCTCGGCGGTGATATAACCCACACCGATCGTCCGCTTCTGCCAGATCCGGTTGCCGGTCAGCAATCCTTCGTATTCATCGATATGAGCCGGCATCGATTCGGCG
The DNA here is from genome assembly GCA_046484405.1 of Pelovirga sp. GTDB lineage: Bacteria > Desulfobacterota > Desulfuromonadia > Desulfuromonadales > Geopsychrobacteraceae > Pelovirga. The sequence continues at coordinate 12,927 of JAWOIX010000054.1, read as the reverse complement.
AACTCGCGCATCTGCTGCTCTACGTCCGGCGGAAGATCCGCGGACAGGCCACCAACACGGAAGTAGTTGGAGGTCATCCGGGCTCCGGAAATTTTTTCGTAGAGATCGGTAATCACTTCACGCTCACGGAAGCAATAAAGGAAAACGGTCATTGCTCCGATATCGAGGGCGTGGGTAGCAAGCCAGACCAGGTGGCTCTTCAGGCGGGTCAGTTCTGTCAACAGAACGCGGACGACCTTGGCACGCTCAGGAATCTCATCGGTGATGCCGAGCAACTTTTCAACTGCCAGAACGTAACCGAGGTTGTTGCTCATCGGTGCCAGGTAATCAAGACGGTCAGTCAAAGGGATAACCTGGTGATAGGTGCGGTACTCGGAAAGTTTTTCGACGCCGCGATGCAGAAAGCCGATATGTGGCGTTGCCTTGCGGACAATCTCACCATCGAGCTCAAGAATCAACTGCAGCACGCCGTGGGTTGACGGGTGCTGAGGTCCCATGCTGATGGTCATTGTTTCGCTGGATTTCACTGCCATTGTATGCCTCACCCTGTTGTGGTTATTCTCTAGCCTGCTTTAAGAAAGACGTCCCTTATAAGGCTCACGATCGGGCCCCTGAAGGGGGTAATCCTTGCGCAACGGATGTCCTTCCCAGTCCTCAGGCATCAGAATCCGGCGCTGATCCGGATGACCGGTAAAGTCGATCCCCATCAGGTCCCAGCATTCCCGCTCCATCCAGTTTGCTGTGCTCCAGACGGTACTGACCGTATTGATCCGGGCATCCTGCTCGTCAACCGGTGCCTTGAGACGGATGCGCTGCTTGCTGGGGATATTGTAGAGGTTGTAGACGACCATGAAGCGCGGAGCCTGCCCAAGGTAGTCTACACTGCACAGGTCGCAGAGCAGGTTGTAGCCGCCCTGGTCACGCATGAACGTACAGATGTCTACAATCTGCTCTTTCTTGACGGTCACCGTTGTTTCACCGCGAAACTCGACCACATCAAGGATCTCGGAGGAAAATTTGGCCTTGAGTTTTTCTACAATTGCTTGATCGCTCATCGATTTATTCCTGTCATCATCTCAGTTGGCCCTGCAGACTAACTGCGTATCACGTCACCAACACCGATAGCCGAACCAAAGGTATTGCGCTCAGCCCGAATCTTCTCCTGGAGCTTCATCAGACCATACAGCAAGCCTTCCGGCCGGGGCGGACAGCCGGGAATATAGACATCAACCGGAATTTCCTCATCAATGCCCTGGACCGTGCTGTAGGTATCAAAAATCCCGCCGGAAGAGGCGCAGGCGCCCATGGCGATGACGTAGCGCGGCTCAGGCATCTGCTCGTAGACGGTCTTGATCACGGGCAGCATCTTCTTGGTGACGGTCCCCGCCACAATCAGCACATCGGCCTGACGTGGCGACGCACGGAAAAGAATGCCCATCCGGTCAAGGTCGAAACGAGCGGCACCTGTCGCCATCATTTCAATGGCGCAACAGGCGAGACCAAAGGTCAGTGGCCACATGGAGCTGGCGCGAGACCAGTTGACAAGCTTGTCGAGGCTGGTAGTGATAAAACCGCTGCCAAGCGTTTTGGGCTGCTCTACTCCCATTCCAGAGCTCCTTTTTTCCAGTCATAAATGAAGCCGATAATCAGCACAAAAATAAAGATCCCCATCGTGATGGCGCCGTAAAGCCCGAGCTGCTTGAAGATAATCGCCCAGGGGTAGAGGAACGCCACCTCAACGTCGAAAACGATGAAAGCCACGGCGACCAGGTAGAACTTGACGGAAAACCGCTCGTTTGCATTACCGACGGGCGGCATCCCGCATTCATACGGGGAGAGCTTGAGCTCGGTGTGACGCTTCACTCCGATGAGCCGGGAAAACACGACCGATCCAATCGCAAAAGCGAAAGCGATGCCGATGACAACCAGTACCGGCAAGTAGAGATCCAGCATAGAGACGCTCCTTTATCAGAGGACATTGCAACGCACAGCCGTCCGCGCCAAAACACGCTTCAACGCCACAGCGTGTCGAAAATTAAGACACTTGCCCCTACCATGTCAAGCAAAAAATACAGTATACTGTATGCAATTGGTCTGACCTGTGCATCTTTATTTGCGTTGAAATTACAACAGTTTTTGGCTTTGCGTTCAGGGAAAGATGGGAAATGAAGAGCCTCCTGAAGGGGGGCTCGCGGGAGCTCTGGCACGGGCCTGATACGGCGCTTCACGCATAATGCATGAATACCTCAGGGCTTTTTCTTCCCGATCGCCAAGGTCGTGTTTCAGTGGCGGAGACACGAGTAGCTTACTGTATTATTTTCAGTCAGTTAACTTCATCAGCCGCAGTACGATCTCTGGGGCGGGAGCGGGCCCTGCCCGGGTCGGGGGAAAGCGCCGTCCGCATCCTGGCGCTGATCGTGGCTGAAGACATCAGTGCGACGCAAACGGCCTCGTTCCGGCACTGGTGCCAGAGGCACCGGCGAGCTGTTGCAGCTGCTCCCGCGAGAAGCCGTACTCCATGGCGCAGTATTCACAGCGCACGGTCGTCGTCGCCTGCTGTTCGGCGAGACTCTCCAGTTCGGCCCGCCCAAGACCAGTGAGCATCCGTTCAATGCGGGTACGGCTGCACGGGCAGAAAAAACAGAGCGGCTGTTGCTCATGCACCTTGAAACCGTGCCCGGCAAACAGCCGCTCAAGGATCTCCTCCGGAGACGTCCCTTCGCGCAGCAGTGTTGTGACCGGTGGCAAATCGGCAATCCTGCTGATCAAATCGTCGATCTTCGCCTGGTTTTCCGGTGGCAGGGTCTGAATCAGAAAGCCTCCGGCGGCGGCAATCCTGGCTTGCGCATCGATCTCAACGCCGAGACCAAGACTTGAGGGCACCTGTTCCGAACTGCTCAGATACCAGGCGAGGTCTTCCGCCACCTCACTGGTCTGCAGTTGCACCATGCTCCGGTAGGTTTTTTTCAGCCCGAGGTCTTTGCAGACGGTGAGGAAACCGGCCTTGCCGATGGCGCCGGCCACATCAAACCGCTCGTGCCGTGGCGGCAACCCGGCGACCGGATTCCTGATGGTTCCACGCAGGCGTCCCGCAGCATCCGCCTCGACCCCTATTTTCCCGATCGGACCATTCCCCTCTATCACCAACGACAGCCGTTGATCACCCTTGAGCAGACCAGCCATCAGTGCGCCACCGGTAATCAACCGCCCGAGGGCGACAGACGCGGTCAGATCGGTGTGCTGGCGTGCACAGATATCACGCACCACGCCGGTCGTTACCGCTACCAGTCCGCGGAAACAGCCGTCCGGGCTGATCACCCGCACCAGCCGATCCCCGCTTCCCCTGTCGGTCACGCCACTCGCCATCACCTACTCGTTCTCCTGCCGGCGCCGGGTTTCCTGTTCGCGCATCAGGGAATTCACCCGCCCGGCCGCAACCGCCATCGCTATTCCCTGGACTGCACCGACATCGGCAGCGGTAATACCAGCCTCCTCAGCCACGCTGAGGTAATGCTCGACTCAAGGCCCGCAGCCACTGGTCATGGCAGCGGCCAGCCCGACCAGGAGTGTCGTCCGCCGGTCAAGCACCGAACCATCCCTGACGGCATCATAAAAGTTGACGTACGCCGTGCGATTTTTTTCATTCAACATAAGCGCCTCACACTCTCCCGATCGTTAAGAACGTAGCCGGTAGCCCTTGCCGATGAGCCAGGCCGCCCAGGCAAACAGGCTGCCGGCCATGGCCGCACTGATGCCGAAAGCCACGGCAAAACTGGTATCCCCAACACCGATAATTGCGTGCCTGAAGCCGTCAATCAGATAAAAGAGCGGGTTAAAATAAGACAGGGTCGCCCAGGGATCCGGCAGGATGGAAATCGGATAGAACACCCCGCCAAGGTAAATCAGCGGCAGGATAACAAAGTTGGTGTAAACCGACAGGGTATCGAAGTTATGGGCGTAGATCGCCGCGATCAGCCCGAACTGGGCAAACAGAAAGCTCGCCAGCATCGCCATCAGCGCGGCCAGCAGAGGGGACTCCCAGGGGAGCCGGGCGAACAGCATGGAAATCAGCAGCACTACGGAACCGACCAGCAGACCACGCAGCATTGCTGCCAGGGTATAGGCCATGATGAATTGCGGCGGGGTCACCGGGGTCACCAGCAGGTCAACAATACCACCCAGGTAACGCGACATGAACAGGGACGAGGAGGTGTTGGCGAAGGAATTATTGATCACCCCCATGATAATCAGCCCGGGAATGACAAACTGCGCGTAGCTGAACCCCTCCAGCACACTGAGCCGGTTGCCGAGGGTTGCGCCGAAAACGAACAGGTAGAGGGAGGCGGTGACAATCGGCGCCAGCAGTGTCTGGGTTGAAACCCTGCGAAAGCGCAGGATTTCCTTGCGCAGAAGGGTGACAAAGGGAAGCCACGGATAGAAGCGATTGTCAGGCTGCTGTGACATCGTTTCCTCCACGCATGCCGGTCAACTGCATGAAGACCTCCTCCAGGCCACTCTGATCTGTTTCAATATCACGAATGGGCAGACCGAGCTGACACAGCTGTCCGAGGAGCCGGCCGGCACTTTCGCCGGCGGGAAGGTTAAGGAGCAGCAACCCTCCCCCTTCCTTGAGAACCGGGCTGTAGCCCTGCAGTTCCGGCGGGATGCTGACCAGCGGCTGTTCAAGCCACAGTTTCAGACGGCGGTTCGAGAGACGTCGCACCAGCTCGTGCGTCTGTTCAAGAGCGATGACCTCGCCATGATGCATGATCGCAATGCGGTCGCACATCTGTTCGGCCTCTTCTAGATAGTGGGTGGTCAGCAGAATTGTCGTGCCCTGCTGATTGATCTCCCGGACAAAGTCCCACAGGCCGTGACGCAGCTCAACATCAACGCCGGCCGTCGGCTCATCCAGGATCAGCAGGCGCGGACGGTGAATCAGGGCCTTGGCAATCATGAAACGACGCTTCAACCCGCCGGAAAGCTTCAGCATCACCTTCTCAAGATGCGGGCGCAGCCCGAGGCGCTCGATAAGCAGCTGGCGCCAGGCGGGATCATCCTTGACCCCGTAGTAGCCGGAATGAATGGTGAGCGCCTGGTCGATGGTGAAGAAGTTGTCGATGACAATTTCCTGGTGGACGACCCCGAGCATTCTGCGGGTCTGGCGGTAATCGGACTGGTTGTCGTAGCCGAAAGCGCGCACCTCGCCCTTTTCGATCTTGACGACCCCGGCAATCATGTTGATGGTGGTGCTTTTCCCGGCGCCGTTGGGACCCAGCAAACCGAAGATTTCCCCCTCGCGAATGGCAAAGGACACCCCTTTTACGGCCGGGGTACCATCAAAAGACTTGTACAGCTGATTGATTTCAAGTGCATTCATGGCGCGACTATAGCGCCGGCTCAGCCAGCTTGCAACCGCTAAGATCATATGTCATTTTGACGGATGGCAAGACGGATCAGCGGATCTGCACAGGATCACACCCGGCGCGTGCCGCGAAAGGTCAGCGTATGCGTTCAGCTCTTATTGCAACATTCTACGACCACTTTCTGCTCCGGGCGGAGCACCGCTTTCTCGGCGGCTGGCGCGATGAAACCCTTGCCCATGCGTGCGGCTGCTGTGTTGAAATCGGGGCCGGCACCGGCCTCAACCTGCCGCGTTATCCCGCCGCTGTGCAGCACCTCATTGTCAGTGAGCCCGATGCCGCCATGCGCCGCGAACTTGGCAAAAAAATACACGGCGCACCGCTGTCGCCACGTCTCGTTGACTGGCCGGCGGAGCGTCTGGTCCTGCCCGATGCTTCGGTGGATACGGTGGTCTCCACCCTGGTCCTCTGCTCTGTCACCGACCTGCGCCGCAGCCTGGAGGAAATTCACCGGGTTCTGCGGCCGGGGGGACAGTTATTGTTTATTGAACACATCACTGCGGCCGAGGAGCAGACCTGCCGCTGGCAGCGACGGCTTGAGCCGCTCTGGTGCCTGTGCAGCGGCGGCTGCCGGCTGACCCGGGCAACCGACCAGGCCATGCTCGCTGCCGGTTTTGCCATCGACTGGAAAACCGAAGAAAAAATGCCCGGTGTGCCAGCTATTCTGGCCAGATCAATCCGTGGCCGTGCAACCAAACAGCCGCTCACCTCTGCCCCGCCGTATACTCCTGTGCCGAAACAAATCAGGCCCGCCCGAAGGCAGGCCTGAGAGGCCGTTCCAATGCTGAGAAAACCCCATGGCCTGCTTACGGCGATGGCTTATTCACTGATTGTACAGCTGCCGCCTTCGCACTCTACATGCGCCATGACAAAGTGTGCCGGCAGCCCGGCCCGGGAGAGAATATCCCAGGCCATCTCCGCACGGGCCCCCGTTGTACAGTGAATCAGAATCTGCTGATCGGCGGGTAGTTCATCAAGGCGGCTTTCAAGCTGGTCAAGGGGAATATGGACGGCGCCCGCTATCATCCCGTCGACGACTTCCTCAGGCCCGCGCACATCCAGAATCATGCGATTCTCCGGCTGCTCATCGATCACCTGCTGAAACTCGGCCAGGGTCACTTCCCCCTTAGCCAGCTTGCGCTTCCAGACGATATCAGTGGCCGGAGTTCCCTTGACGACCGGCTGACCCGATGCCACCCAGCGATCGATCCCGCCGGCGATCCCGGATACGGTGCGATAACCCCAACCGCGCAGCAGCGCGATAGCTTCGCTTACCGCTGCGTCATCCCCGTAAAACACGATTGGAGCACCGGCAAACCGGGGAAACTGTTCCGATGCGTCCTCGAGATCTTCAAAAGGAATATTGACTGCACGGGGGATATGCGCCTGTGCGGCCCGATCTGCATCACGCAGATCAACCAGAATGATATTATCCTCCAGCACAAAGGTATCAGTCGGCACGAGAAAGTGACCGCTTTCCTGCCAGCCGGGATCCCCCTGGAGGTAAACCTTGACATTGGAATAACCCATTTTAACCGCCAGACCGGCGGATTTAGGACTCATCCCTCACGTCGGGCCGCCGCAATAAAAAATCAGCAGCGTATCTTTGTCGGCCGGCAGAAGCTCGGCACCGTTTTTCTCCAGCAGGGGAACCGGAATGGAAACGGCTGTCGGTACGTGTCCCTCGGCATAGCGTGCCGGCGGACGTGAGTCGACGAGATAGTAATTGCCCTGTTCCGGGCCCAGCGCGACCAAACGGGCAACCTCGTCATTGGTCACCTCGGACGTCCCTTCAGGCAACTTGACCAGCCGCGGCTTGATAACCCGGGCGATCCGGTCTGCGCCAACGTTTTCATACTCAATGATGGCGGCCTCACCAACCTTGATGAACTCCATGCCCTCGGTGTCATCGTCAAACTTGACCATCTGCGAACCATCCCCCACTTCAACCTGGATGGTTTGCGCCTTGCGACTCACCGCCTTGACCTGTCCGGATATTTTTTCTTCGGCAAAAGCATTCAGCGTCAGACACTGCAGCGCAAAAATCAGCAGCAGCAACAGGACACCTTTGGACCATGTCATTCTCCTCCCACGATTCATCGATTGCTCCTTTCCTCTGGATGTGCTGCCGGACCGCACATGCGGCCCGGTAAAATGCGGTGACAACGACAAAGACAAGAGCCCGGCAGGCATCGACAAAAGCGATCACACCGGAAGATCTCAGCGGAAAAAATCCTAGCACAACCTGATCCGCAAAAGAAAGAAAGATCATTCGAGCCTGCATAGCAACAACCCGGGACACCTTGCCACCGGTCCAACCCTGCCTTGGCCCCTGATCCACGGCGTGTCAGACCGGCGGCTGGCATTGCCTTTTCGCCACGACTGCAGTATATATCCAGTTCTTTCCTACAACTTTACGGGGAACCAGAAACCGATGGGATACAGAACTCTTCGTCATGCCGTCAACGCCCTGGAACAGAGTGGCCAGCTGGTGCGGATCAGCCAGCCGATCGATCCACATCTTCTCGCCGGGGCCATTCAGCGGCGCGTTTACCTGAATCGTGGACCGGCCATCCTCTTCGACAACCTGACCGGCTGCCGTTTTCCCGCTGTTGCCAATCTCTTCGGGACTGTCGAACGCACCCGTTACCTGTTTCGCGACAGCCTGCGCCGCATTGAAACCCTGGTCAAACTCAAGCTTGATCCCAGGCATTTGCTGAAATCCCCCGGTGCCCTGCTCAGTTCCCCCGTCGGCGCCTGCCATCTGCTCCCGCGCCGGGTCCGCAATGGCGCGATACTGCAAGGAGAAACCCGTCTGCAAGATCTGCCGCAGATCAAAAGCTGGCCGGATGACGGTGGCGCTTTTGTCACCCTCCCGCAGGTCTACACGGAAAGTGCCCGCACCCCGGGGCTCCGTTCATCCAACCTGGGCATGTACCGGGTGCAGATCTCCGGCAATGACTATCGGCCGGACCGGGAAGCCGGACTGCACTATCAGCTGCATCGCGGCATTGGCGTCCATCACCGCGAAGCGCTTGAAAGAGGAGAACCTTTCCGTGTCAATGTCTTTATCGGCGGACCTCCAAGCATGACCATTGCGGCGGTGATGCCTCTGCCCGAAGGCATGCCGGAGATTGCCTTTGCCGGGCTGCTCGGCGGACACCGGATCGCCCTGGTCCAGCCGCATGGCTGCCTGCCGATGCCGGCGGAAGCCGATTTTGTCATCTGCGGTACGGTTGACCCGGCGCAACTGAAACCCGAGGGGCCCTTCGGTGATCATCTCGGTTATTACAGCCTGGCCCATGACTTTCCCGTCCTGCGGGTCGCCAAGGTCTATCATCGTCCGGATGCCATCTGGCCCTTTACCACGGTGGGTCGTCCCCCGCAGGAAGACACAAGCTTCGGTGACTTTATCCATGAACTCACCGGCGCGTTGATCCCTGCCGTGCTTCCCGGGGTCAAGGCCGTTCACGCCGTCGATGCAGCAGGCGTTCATCCCCTGTTGCTGGCGATCGGCAGTGAGCGCTACACCCCTTTTCAACCCCTGGACCGGCCACAGGAACTTCTCACCCAGGCCTGCGCGATCCTCGGTCAGGGGCAGCTATCCCTGGCCAAGTACCTGCTCATTGCTGCCGACAACGACAACCCCGATCTGGACATCCACGATATTCCGGGATTTTTCCGTCACGTCCTTGAACGCATCGACTGGCGTCGCGACCTCCATTTCCACACGGCCACCACCATTGATACCCTCGACTACACGGGCCACGGCCTGAACCTGGGGTCCAAGGTCGTCCTGGCGGCAGCCGGCAAAGCGCGCCGCTCCCTGCCGGAACGGCTGCCCGAGGAGCTACAGCTCCCCACCGGATTCCGCGAGCCCGCCCTCGCCGCCCCGGGGATTCTGCTTCTCAAGGCCCCCCCCTGCACAGAGCAACCGCAGGATGGCGATGCCGACCTGCTGCGCTTCTGCCGCCACTACGCAGCCGATCATCCGATCAACGACTTTCCCCTGATCCTCATCGTCGATGATCCCGGATTCTGTTGTGCCGCGCTGAATAACTGGCTCTGGGCCTGCTTCACCCGCTCCAACCCGGCCACGGATATTTACGGCATTGGCAGCTGGACCCGCAACAAGCATTGGGGCTGTGACGGGGCCCTGGTCATTGATGCACGGATAAAGCCGCAGCACGCCCCCCCCCTGCTTGACGATCCTGAGATTGAACGCCAGGTCGATCGGCTGGCAGCCCCCGGCGGCCCGCTGCACGGCATCATCTGACGGCCAACGACTCACAGAAGGGGATATGACCTCCATGTGCACACCACCCCCCGCAATCAGGGTGCCCGACCTGGCCGGCGCCATCGGCAATACACCACTGGTTGACATTTCCGCCCTGCTCGGCCGACGTGGCATCAGGCTCCTGGCCAAGCTGGAGGGCAGCAACCCCGGCGGCTCGGTGAAAGATCGTCCGGCCCTGTGCATGATTGAGCAGGCAGAAGCCAGTGGCGAACTGGTACCGGGTAAAATCATCCTGGAGCCCACCTCCGGCAATACCGGCATTGCCATTGCCATGATTGGGGCCGCCAAGGGCTACCGGGTCAAGCTGGTGATGCCCGCCTGCGTCAGCGTGGAGAGGCGCGGCATCCTCGAAGCATACGGCGCCGAAGTGGTCCTCTCCCCCGGTTGCCAGATGACGGATGGTGCCATTCACCTGGCCCACAGAATCTACCAGGAAAGCCCTGATATCTATTACATGCCAAACCAGTACAGCAACCCCAACAACCCCCTCGCGCACTACCTGACCACCGGGCCCGAAATCCTCCGCCAGACCGGTGGAGACCTCGATTACTTTGTCGCCGGAATGGGCACCTCCGGCACACTGATGGGGATGAGCCGGTTTTTGTCCGAACAGGCTCCGAATGTTCAGGTCATCGGTATCGAACCGGGTCTCGGACACAAGATCCAGGGGTTGAAAAACATGCGGGAGGCCATAGTTCCGGCCATCTATGACGAGAGCTGCCTAGCGCAAAAACTGCTGGTCGACGACGAACCTGCCTATGCCACAACCCGCCAGCTGGCCCTGCAGCTCGGGCTGTTCACCGGCATGTCGAGCGGCGCCGCCGTCGCCGGGGCGCTGCAGCTCGCAGCGCAGATTGAGCATGGAACCATCGTCGTTCTGCTGCCTGATCGCGGTGACCGTTATTTGAGTACCAACCTGTTCCGCTCCCACTGCGCCGAGTGCCCACCGTGAACCAGCTTCCTGAATTTCTTGAAAAAAGTGCGGTTCGCCGCCTTGACCTGTTCTGTCAGCGGGCGCAACAGCATCCGCAGCGGCCACGCCTGATCCGCTACCGGGTGGCGGGCCTGAAGATTTACCTGTTCGAGGTCCGTCGTTATCTGAACCGGCCGCACGAATTCAAGGAACTGCCCATGGCGTTATTCCGGTTCAGCCCGGAGTTGAACCAGTGGAGTTTACATCATCAGCATGGGGATCACTGGCAGCTCTATCTCAACATCCACCCGACTCTGAAGTTCGATAATTTACTGGCGGCGATCAACCAGGATCCCCTGGGCTTTTTCTGGCGCGATTAGTCGGATCGGAAAGGGAGCCTTCCGGCTTCTTGCTTCTGTTGTTACGCAGCCACCTCTTTCAACGTTTACAGATCAAGAAAACGCCGAGCAGCAGCAGGGTGATCCCGACGACCCGCTTCATATCGAAGGGAATCCCGCGCATGCCGAACAGGCCGTAATGATCCAGCACCAGTCCGGCAAGCAGCTGTGAAACGATGGTCAGGGCGAGGACTGCCGTGGTCCCGATCCGCGGCACACCGATGATCGTCATGGTCACGAAAAAGGCGCCGAACAGGCCGCCCGTCAACTGCCACCAGGGCACCTCAACGACACGGCGCAGGCTCCCTTGCCCGGCGAGCAGCGCGATGACCAGCAGCACCAGGGTTCCGATCGCAAAGGAGATCGTCGCCGCATAGAGAAAGCCGGTCTTTTCCGCCAGCCTGGCATTGATGGATGGCTGCATGGCAACGGCAATGCCCCCGCAGGCCATCAGCAGCATCAAGACAAAGTTTGACATCGATCATCCTTCCTTGCGACTTTGACAAGCAAGACAAAAGGGGGTTTCCGGTCGCGCCCGCAGGCGCTGGTAACTGATCGGTTCCTCACAGCTGCGGCAGATGCCGTAGCGTCCCTGGCGCAACGCCTGCAGCGCAGCATCAACCAGCACCAGGCGACGCTGATGACCTGCCCGGTTGGCCTGCGCCATGGCCTGCTGCTGCAAAGCATCCATCCGCGACAGTCGGCCGATCGGTTGATCCAGGTCAACCGGCTGGCTGCTTCCGGCAGAGGTTTTCAGCAACTGCTCCAGGTCCTTCTTGAGGTTGAGGATTTGCTCTGCCAACAGCTCCTGCTCAGCGCCGGAGAGTTCTTTCATTCCGGGGTTCTCTGGCGTACCAACCGGGATATGGCTTTGAACGCGTCCGTGCCGGCCTCACCAACCAGCTGAAACAGAACGGTTTCCGTCGTTGTCACCACGGCTCCGGCAGTGGCGGCAAGGGCAATGGCGTTGGTGTAATCACTTGCGAAACGAGAACTGACGGCATCACGCACCAGGTGCACAACATAACCCCGATCAAGCAGATCAAGGACCGTCTGCAGCACACAGACATGGGTCTCCATTCCCGCGATCACCAGCTGACGTGCACCGGTTTTTTCCAACGCCGCGAGAAACTTCTGATCACCGCAGCAACTGAAGGCAAGCTTTTCGATACAGTGCTGGCGTGTCGCACCCCCCAGTTCGGCAACAGTGTGCCCTAATCCCCGGGGATACTGCTCCGTCGCGATGATCGGCAATCCCAGCGTATCAAATCCCTCGATCAGCAGCCGCGCGTTGAGTTGCAACTGCCGGTAAAGGGTCTGATCCATGGCGGGGGCAAGCTTTTCCTGAACGTCGATAATAACCAGGGCTGCCTGCTCGGCGTTGACCCAGAATGTCTTCTTGATATTGGACACCTGTACCTCCTTTGTTGGCAATGTGCCGGGCTCGCCAGGCTCTCCCGGCTGGACGTAAAGACTTTTCTCGCAACTGACCATCGTTTATACATCATGTTGAATTTTTAAAACAGCTCTGCACTTGCCTCAAGGGGACAAACCTTGCCAGAGCAGAACAGTTTCCGTACCCGCCCCGCCTGTAACGTACCCGCAATAAGGGCCCACGGACAGTGTCCGTGGGCCCTTATCAATCTTCGAATCCTCCCGCAGTTGCCCGGGAGCGCTGGCTTTTGTTATAGCACTCAGACCGTCTTACGCTGCTGGCTCTGTCGGTGGAAAATCAGTGACGTCACGATAACAGCGACAAACGCCAAGGGGAACCAGTACATCATAATCGTGCTCAATGACACACTGGCGGAGCCCAGGACAGTCAGGACAATCAGGACGGGGGCGATAAAAAACATACACACCATGACAAAAAACATCCAGACGCTTGATTTCATA
>JAWOIX010000033.1:0-18442 GCA_046484405.1 Pelovirga sp. | reverse complement strand
CTGGCTGACGGCAAAACGACGCCAGCGCCGATCGATGCCAAGGGAAAGAAGGCGGTTGAGCAGATCATAACGACCGGCGATATCGTTGAACATCTGCCGGACACCACGCCCCTTGTCGGAGATCTGGTACATGCGTTAACTCCTTGTGCTAACGGGATTGTCACGGGGGATGGTTCTATCATAGAGTGGTGACGTCTCCAACAAAAAACCGGCACGGCTCAGAACCGGCGCCAGCCTCCAACGAAAGATGCCGCATCATGAAGCAGCCCGTTACCAACCACGCCCCGATCATCGTCTGTGCCGCCATCATCCTCCACTGCGACCGGGTTCTGCTCACCCTGCGGCCGGCGGACAAACATCTTGGCGGCTACTGGGAGTTTCCCGGCGGCAAACTGGAGCCGGGAGAATCGCCACACCAGGCCCTGCATCGCGAACTGCGGGAAGAGCTCGACATCAGCATCGCAATCGACGACCTGCTGGAAACCGTCGAACACGCCTACGCCTGGGGACGGGTACGGATTCTCGGCTATCTCTGTCGCCTGGCCGGCGGCACCATCAGGCACCTGGAGGTTGCCGATCACAGCTGGGTAGCGATCGGCGACCTCAACGATGTTAATATCCTGCCCGCCGATCAGCCCTTTATTGAACGGCTGCAGGCCCTCGACCTTTCCTCCGGCAACAGCGCCGACATGCGAGGTTCACATGGACGTCAAGCTGACCATTCTCTGTGAAAACTGTGTAGAAAAACCCTCCCCTTCCGGGCTGCTGGGAGAATACGGATTCAGCTGCCTGGTCGAAGCCGCCGGCGGCTCCTACCTGTTTGATACCGGCGGCGGGCTGACGATCATCAACAACGCTGAGCGCCTTGGCATCGACCTGACCCGCCTCGATGGCATCATTCTCAGTCACGGCCACCTTGACCACACCGGTGGGCTGAAACAGGTCCTGGAAAAAACCGGTCCGATCGCTGTCTATGCCCACCCGGACCTGTTCAACGAGCGCTTCAGCAGTCACGGCGGCAGCCCGCGCGCCATCGGCATCCCCTGGGCGCGGCAGGAACTTGAAGCCCTCGGCGCCGTCTTTCACCTGTCGACACAGCCCGTCAGTCCGGCGCCACACATGACCCTGTCCGGTTGCGTTCCGCGAACCAGTCCCTACGAAACCGGCGATCCCAACCTGGTCGTCCGGGTTGATCAGACACATCACGCCGGCGATCCCCTCGAGGATGATCTGTCCCTTTTCATGCAGACCCCCAAAGGGCTGGTGCTCCTGCTCGGCTGCGCCCACGCCGGACTGATCAACATCATAGATCATGCCCAGCACGTCACCGGCGAAAGCCGGATTTATGCCATCGTCGGCGGCACCCATCTGATGTTCAGTGGTGCGGCGCAACTCACAGCAACCATGGACCGCCTGGACGCCGAAAACGTTGTCCGTATCGGCGCCTCCCACTGCACCGGTCGCAACGGCGCCGCAGCCCTGTCGGCACGGTTCCGGGAACGCTTCTTTGCGGCAAGCGTCGGTGCGGTGCTGGAGATCTAGTCCGGGGCCGCCAGGCGCATCACCGTACCCCGGAAGCGCTCCACCACCGCGCGCTGCGGGGCATCGAGGAGAGCCAGGCACCAGCCGGCAAGGGTGTCCGGCACGCCCCCGTAAAAGGCTTCGGCAACCGCGGCGCTGATGCAGGCGATGGTATCCGAATCGCCACCGATGGAAACGGCGGTGCGGATGGCATCGGCAAAACTGTGACTGTGCAGAAAGCAACAGAGAGCCTCGGGTACGGACCCCTGGCAGGTGACGTCAAAGCGGTAGCCGGGACGAATCGCGTCAGGGGTCAGCGCCAGATCGTAGGAAAATTCTTTTGTGATCCAGCGTTTGATCTGTTGTTTCGACGCACCTGTCCGGGCCAGAAAAATCGCCGTCGCGACGGCCTGGGCCCCGGCTATCCCCTGCGGATGATCATGGGTCGGCAAGGCGCTTTGTCGCGCCAGGCTCATCACCTCTGCCAGCGTCAGCCCATACCATCCTGCCGGGGCCACCCGCATCGCCGAGCCGTTGCCGTAACTGTTATAGCCGACACGGCTTTCTCCGGCAGCCCAGGCGGCGAAAGAGCGTCCATAGCCGGCATCCGGATAGCGCCGATACCAGGAGCGATAGCTGTCTGCAAAGGGAATCTGGTCCAGCAGCGCCGCTGCCGTGGCGATGGTCAGGATCGAATCATCAGTGGGACGGCAGTCCGGGTGACAGAGCTGAAAATCCTTCCCCTTGTAGTTATCCCACTCAAAACGACTGCCTGCCATATCGCCGATCAGCGCACCGAGCATCTCATCTCCCATGTGTCATTGTCACCGGCGCTGACGGTTTGCATCGCCAGCAGCCTTTTTCTATACTTAACCCCACACGAGGCCGGCATGCAACAGACCGATGATCAATATCACACCCCCGGTAAGGGTCCGTTGCCACGCCCGTGGCTGGCCGGCGTTGGGATGTACCTTGTTGCCGGAGGACTTGTTCTCCTGCTGAGCGGCTGCGACATGGACAGAATCTTTCTTTTTTTCCCGACCGCGGACCTGATCACCACGCCGCACAGCGCCGGGCTCGCCTATGAGGATGTCTATTTCCACAGTGCCGACGGGATCAGGCTCCACGGCTGGTTCGTGCCGGGGCAGCCAGGGGCGCCGCTGATCCTGTTTTTTCACGGCAACGCCGGTAACATCTCCCATCGCGTCGACAACCTGCGGCTCTTCCATGAACAGCTCGGTGCCAGCGTCCTGATCGTCAGTTATCGCGGCTACGGTCACAGCGGCGGCAGCCCCGACGAAGCGGGGACCTATGCCGATGCGCGGGCGGCGCTGGCGTGGCTGCAGCGCCAGGGCCGGGACGACCGTACGCTCATCTACTTCGGCCGTTCCCTCGGCGCCGCCGTGGCCACACAACTGGCGACGGAGCATCCTCCGGCAGGACTGGTGCTGGAATCGCCCTTCACTTCCGTGGCAGAGATGGGACGCCACCATTACCCGGTCCTTTACCGCCTCTTCGGCCGGGCAGTGCGCTCCAGCTACGACAGCCTCGGCAAGATCGACAGGATCGGTGCGCCGCTGCTGATTCTCCACGGGGATCAGGACAGGATCGTCGCGCCGCGCATGGCCGAGGAGCTCTTCGCCCGCGCCCGTCATCCCAAAACCTTCCACCTGATCACCGGCGCCGGGCACAACGACACCCTCGCCCATGCCACCGCGGCCTACTGGCAAACCTGGCGCGTCTTCATCGAAAGTCTCACGGCAGCGCAACGGCGTCCGACCGGGCAGGAACAGTCCGCTGGCAGCTGACGCAGGCCACGGCCGTCCTGCCTAATTTCCGGGCAGATCGCACGACGTCATCCAGGAGCACAGAGACCCTGCCCAAAAAAACATCAAAGAGGTAAAAAGTCCCTGTACGTGACCCTTTAGCCACAGGCATCCACACCGGCAACGGACTTGTCCCCGGAAACCTGTGGATAAATGGTTGGTCGCACAGCGCCCCGATTCCGCAAGATCCATCCCGCCACCGTGCAATTCAGCGCTCATCGGATACAATTAGAGGCAGATCTGGCAAAGGAGGAGCGGATGCGGACAGCCCGGACCCTTGTGCTGGTGGCTGGCCTGGCCATAGTGCAGTTGCTGCTGGTGACGCCGGCAGCGGCGCAGCCGCGTCCGGATGAGATCGTCGCACGGATGGACGCTGCCATGCGCGGCGACTCGAGCTATGCGGAGATGGTCATGCGCATTGAGCGCCCCCGCTACAGCCGTGAGCTGGCACTGCGCGCCTGGGCCAAAGGCCGCGACGCCTCCCTCATCCTGATCACCGCGCCGGCACGTGACAAGGGCACCGTCTACCTGCTGCGCGATCGGGATATCTGGACCTATGACCCGCGCATCGACCGCACCACCCGGCTGCCTGCCTCGATGATGGCACAGTCCTGGATGGGATCCGATTTCACCAATGACGACCTGATTCGTGACACCGATCCGGTGCGCGACTACCACCACCGCCTGGTCACGATCACCGACTATCGCGGCGAGCGCAGCTATCTCGTCGAAATGATCCCCAAACCGGAAACGCCCATCGTCTGGGGCAAGATTCTGATCTGGGTCAGAGTCGCCGACTACCTGCAGCTGCGCCTGGAATACTACGACCAGCGCGATGTCCTGGTCAGCACGATGGAAATGGATCAGATGACCCGCTTTGACGACCGCGTCATTCCGGCACGCATCACCGTCACCCCGGCGGACACAGAGGGAGAAAGGACGGTCCTGAACTACCGCCAGGTCAACTTCAATATTCCCATCGACGACGGTTTCTTTTCCCGTGCGACGATGCAGAGACTGCGCTGAAGGGCGGCACCGATGATGATTTATGCCAGGCTCGCCTGGAGAAATATCTGGCGCAACCGGCGCCGCACCCTGATCACCATTCTGGCCATCAGTTTTGCCGTCGTTTACGCGATTTTCGCCCAGTCCCTCAACCGCGGCTCGTACGAAAAGATGATCGACAACATGACGCGCTTCAACACCGGCTACCTGCAGCTCCAGGACGACCGCTACCGCGATGAGCCGTCCCTGGACAACAGCTTTTTCCACGACGCCGCCCGCGCCGCGCGGGTCAGCGCCGCCCACCCGCAGATCGACCTGGTCCTGCCACGCCTCGAGACCTTCATGCTCGTTGCCGCCGATGAGACCACCCGCGGCGCCAGCGTCACCGGCATCGACCTGGCCGCCGAGGAGCGCTTCAACCAGTTGTCCCGGCGGCTCGTCGCGGGGCGGTTTTTTACCGCGGGAGAAGCGGCCGCGGTGATCGGCGCGGGGATGTCCCGGCGGCTGAATCTCGGCGTCGGGGACACCCTGGCCCTGATCGGCCAGGGACGTTTTGCCATGTCGGCCAGCGGCCTCTTCAGGGTCACCGGCATCATCGAACATCCGCTGCGCGCGATGAACGACCAGATCGTCTACCTGTCCCTCGCCACCGCCCAGCAGCTCCTGTCGGCCGAGGATCACGTCACCGCCCTGCTCCTCGTCCCGCGGCAGCCGCGCCACACCGATGCCATCGCCGCTGCCCTGCGCAGCACCTTCGCCGGCGAACGGCTCCGCGTGCTCACCTGGCAGGAACTGATGCCCGAGCTCCTCGACCTGATGCGTTTCGACATGGCGGGCGCCTACCTGATGTCGACCATTCTCTACGTGGTGATCGGCTTCGGGTTTTTCGGCACGGTGCTGACCATGACCATGGAGCGCTTCCGCGAGTTCGGCATCCTGCTCTCCGTCGGCATGCAGCGGACCCGCCTGGCCGGCGTCATTTTTCTCGAAACCCTGAGCATCAGCCTGATCGGCGTCGGCTGCGGCCTGGGCGGCGCCTGGCTGGTGCTGCTCTACTTTCATCGCCACCCGATCGAGCTGACCGGCACCATGGCAGAGATGGTCATCGAGATGGGCTGGGAACCGGTGCTGCCGGTCTCCTTTGCCGCGGATATCTTCTACAGCCAGGGAATCATCGTTTTTTGCATTGCCATGCTGATCTTTCTGTATCCCCTGGTCAAAATCAGCCGGCTCGACATTCTTGCCGCGGCGAGGTCTTAAGATGCGCATCCTGTTGCTCCTCGCCTGGCGCAACATCTGGCGCCATCCCGGCCGCAGCGGTGCGCTGCTGGCGGCAGTAACCGCGGGACTCTGGGCCGGCGTGCTGACCATCGGGGCGATGAACGGCATGCTCCGCCAGCGGGTCGATTACCTGATCAACAACGAATTGACCCACGTCCAGGTTCATCACCCGCAGTTCCTCGCCGACGGCTATGCCTGGCAGGCGCTCCCGCAGCCTGAAGCGCTCCGTGCCTGGCTCGAGCAGGACCCGCGCGTCCGCAACTACAGCCTGCGCACCCTGACCGACGGCATGCTCCAGTCGCCGGTGAAAACCTCCGGCGTGCGCATCCGCGGCATCGACCAACAGGCCGAAGCGCGCACCACCAGCTTTCACCATCTGCTGGTTGCCGGGGAAGATCTCGACGCCGCGGTGCGCAATCCCCTGGTCATGGGGAAAAGTCTGGCCAAGGCGCATAACATAACCATCGGCACCCGGGTGGTCCTGCTCTTCGAGGACCGCAACGGGGAGCTGGTCGCCGCCGCCTTCAACCTCGTCGGACTGTATGAATCCGCCGCCGGGCAGTACGACAAACGCCATGTGCTGGTCCGCAGCGCCGACCTGATGGCACTGCTTGCCGGGGAGCCGATCTACCACGAGATCGCCATGATGCTGCACGACGAACAGGCCGCCGCCGGCGTTTCCACGGCGATCAACGAGCGCTTCCCGCAGAGCAGGGCGCAGACCTGGTCGGAGCTGTCACCGGAGCTGCGCACCCTGGTCGACTACAGCAGCTTCATGCTCCTGATCATCACCGGCATCATCATGCTGGCGCTGGCCTTCGGCATCCTCAATACCATGCTGATGGCGATTTTCGAACGCCTGCGCGAAATCGGCATGCTCCTGTGTGTCGGGATGAGTCGCCGGCGGGTGCTGTTGATGATTCTGCTGGAGTCGCTGCTGCTGACTCTCAGCGGTGCCCTGGCGGGGGTCATCCTCGCCGGCCTGTCCATCGCCTGGCTGGGCAGACGCGGTATCGACCTGGAGATCTTCGCCAGCGGCCTGGCGGAAATCGGCTATGACCGGATCATCTATCCCTTTTTAACCCCGTCCGAGTTCATCAACGTGATCCTCGTGGTGATCGGCGTGACCCTGCTGGCGTCGATCTACCCGGCGATCCGGGCGGTCCGGATCGATCCGGTAACAGCGGCAAAGACCCGGTGAGCCGAGCGGCGGCAGCAAGGAGAAGGTCATGACAGTTGTCAGAACCGAACAACTGACCAGGGTGTACAACCCGGAGACCATCCCGGTCCATGCCCTGCGCGATGTCACCATCACCATTGAGCCGGGGGAATTCACCAGCATCGTCGGGCCGTCCGGGTCAGGCAAAACCACCCTGCTCAACCTGATCGGCGGTCTCGATCGGCCGACGGCGGGAACGGTAGAGGTCAACGGCACGCGCATCAGCACGCTGGGGGACCGCCAGCTGATCGACTTCCGCCTGTGGCATATCGGCTTTGTCTTCCAGCACTACAACCTGATTCCGGTGTTTACCGCGCGGGAGAATGTCGCCTTCATCCTGCTGCTGCAGAATCGTCCGAAGCAGGAGATCGCCCTGCGCACCGACCGGCTCCTCGAGCAGGTCGGCCTCGGGCAGCGCAAGGATACCCGGCCGGCACAGCTGTCCGGCGGCGAACAGCAACGCGTCGCCGTGGCCCGCGCCCTGGCTTCGGAACCGCAAGTGATCCTCGCCGACGAGCCGACGGCCAATCTTGACAGCGTCGCAGCCATGAACCTGCTCGATATCATGAGCCGGATGAACCGCGAAAACCGGGTCACCTTTCTGTTTTCCACCCATGATCCGCGGGTGATCGAGCGGGCGCGCCGGGTCATCACCATGGTCGACGGGGCGGTCAGCAAAGATGAGTCCCATGACCGCTGAGCGGTCAGCCTGGCTTGGCGCGGCGGTCCTCGCTGCCATCGTGCTCTGCAGCGGGCTGGTGGCGGTGCCGGCGGCACAGGCCCGGGACCGGCTGGCAACGGCAGGTTACCTGCAGGGATCCCTGCTGCACCTGGCTGCGGCAAGCGACCGTGCCGATCAGACCGAGTACCGCCTGCACCACCGCCTCAATCTGCGCTGGGACCTGGACGCCGAGTTGTCCCTCCATGGCGGGCTGCGCACCCGCCTGTTCGCCGGCGACCTGGTGCGCAACGACCCCGCTTACAGCGCCGGGCTGACCCGCGACCGCGGGCTGGTCGACCTGTCCTGGACCTTGGTCGAGCAGGACAGCTGGCTGCTGCACACGATCCCCGACCGCCTCTACCTCGAACAGGCGCACGCCGACTGGAACCTGCGCGTCGGCCGCCAGCGGGTCAACTGGGGGGTCAACCTGATCACCAATCCCAACGATATTTTCAATATGTATTCGATCTATGATGTTGATTATCCGGAACGACCCGGCAGCGATGCACTGCGGCTGCAGCGTTTTCTCGCCTTCAACGCGCGCGTGGAGCTGGCGGTCAGCCCGGCGCGTGCACTCAGGGACAGCGTCGCAGCAGCGCTCTATGCCTGGCACCGGCGCGGCTATGACGTCCAGTTGATCGCCGGCTATTACCGGCAGCAGCTGGCTCTTGGCGGCGGCTGGGCCGGCAATCTCGGCGGCGCCGGTTTCAAGGGGGAAACCATGCTCTTCCACGGCACGGACCGCGAGGAGGAGCGCCACCAGACCAATGTCGTCATTGCGACCTCCGTCGACTACATGTTTGCCGGCGGCCTGTTCCTGGTTGGCGAACTGCTCTATAACCGTGCCGGCGACGGCCAGGGTTTTCAGCTCCCGGCCGCAACGATCAGCGCCGCCAATCCCTCCCTCGCCAGGTACCAGGCCGCCGTGCAGCTCGCCTGGCGCATTCACCCGCTGCTGAACGGCGCCCTCACCGGCATCTATTACCCGCAGCAGGAGGCCCTGTTCCTGTCCCCCGCGCTGACCTGGTCCCTGACCCAGAACACCGACCTGCAGGTCCTCGGCCAGTTTTTCAACGGCGGCAGCGAGGCCCCTTTCGCTGACGCCGGCAACCTGCTGTTCGGCTCCCTCACCTACAACTTCTGACCCCGGCTTTTAGAAGCGCCAGGTCAGACCGCTGTGAAACACCACGTCAGGGGCCGTGTCGACCAGGAGATCCTCGGTCACGGCAAGATCGAGAGTCACCTGTTTGCCCAGGTGGAGGGAACCGCCCATCCCCAGCTGCAGCGACGCGGCGTCGATCTGACGCAGGCGGCTGTCGCGATAGAAGGAGCTGTGGCCATCCAGCTGCAGCTTGAGATCAATCCAGGGTTGCGGCATCCAGCCGATGCCGGCACTGCCGAACCCGACCCAGCGCCGTTGCTGTTCGCTGAGGACATCACCGCGTTCCAGGTGCAGAATCCCGGCGCTGGCAAAAAGGGTCAGGTTCCAGGGTGCGAGGGTCTGCGCATCACTTCCGCTCAGGCGCAGATGCACATCGGTGGCGCCGCTGCCGCGCAGGCGGTCGGCATCCCCCGTCGGCAGCTTGATGCCGCCGCGCAGGGCGAGGGCCCGCTGCGACCCCGGCTGTGCGGTAACCAGCTGATACGCCAGGCCGAGGGAAAGGTCACCGAAACCTCCGCCGCTGCGGTCATAATCAAGGACACTGTTCCCGCCGCGGCTGTAGAGATAGTGCAGGCGATCCCGCGGCCCCGTGTCGCGCCCGCCCTGGGGCAGGTTGAAAAAGTCGTGCCAGCCTTCGACGAAGCTGTCAAAGATCCCGCCGTCATGGGACACCAGCGGCACATCGATCCCGACCTCCCAGCGCGGGCCCAGGCCGTAGCGCAGGGCCAGGGTGGCACGGCTGGTTTCGCCGTCAAAGCGCACCTCTTCAGCCCCTGCCGTGTCCGCAGAGGCATGACTGGCAACTTCGGCAACCAGGCGCGCGCTCAGATGGTATGGTGCGCTGAGCACGCCCCCTTCCGTCGGCGGCAACCCGAAGATCTGCACCAGCGGCGACAGGTTACGGGTGAAAAACGGCGTCACCATCCCCGCCTGC
This sequence comes from Pelovirga sp., assembly GCA_046484405.1. Lineage (GTDB taxonomy): Bacteria > Desulfobacterota > Desulfuromonadia > Desulfuromonadales > Geopsychrobacteraceae > Pelovirga. Next base: position 8,773 of record JAWOIX010000033.1, on the reverse strand, counting down.
TCCGCAGACAGGGGCGCGGAGCACAGCAGCACGGCAATCACCGCGGACAACAGCATGCGCATCATCAGAAACCTCCCGGCAAAGGACACTGGCAGCTTTGCGTGGCCCGCCCGCGGCAAACCTCCGCTGCCGGGCGCTGCGGCAACCGGCACAGAAAAAACACCTCAAAATACGGTGCCGACGTGACACTGTAAAGACAGCAGGAACCACCGCCGGTCCCCAGCACCGGGGGAGCCGGCGGCGGGTGGTACATCCGGCCGGATGGGCGCCGTTGCGCCGGCAACCTGCGCGCTGCGAATTTTGCGCCGTCCGCCACCTTGCCAACAGATCCTGATCCATTAGACTTGGAACAGAAGGGCAGCCACAGACGGATGCCGCACCAGAAGCAGGAAGGCGCAACCATGGACATGCATCGCCAGCTCATCAAGAACATGCTTGATCCCGGCTTTTACGACCACCCCGCCGACACCGTTGAGCTGATTGAGACCCACATCTCCTGGATCTTTCTGGCCGGCGACTACGCCTACAAAATGAAGAAGCCGCTGGATCTTGGTTTTCTCGATTTTTCTACCCTGGACAAACGCAAATTCTACTGCGAGGAGGAACTGCGCCTCAACCGGCAGCTGGCAGAGGAGCTCTACCTTGCCGTCGTTCCTGTCGGCGGCACGCCGCCGCAGCCGCGCCTCGGGGGAGACCCGCCCCTGGCCTACCTGGTCAAGATGCGCCGCTTCCCGCAACAGAACCAGTTCGACCGCCTGCTCGCCGCGGGCGAGCTGACCACCGCGCAGCTGCGCAGTTGCGCCGCAACCATCGCCGCATGTCACCGCCGCTGCGCCCGAGCCGCGGCCGGCAGCCCCTTCGGGACCCCGGCGGCGATCCTCGCCCCGGCGCTGGAAAATTTCGAGCAGATCCGCCCGGTGCTGCCACACCAAGACCTGGTCCGTCAGGTCGACCGGCTGCTGGAATGGACCCGGCAGACCTTTGCCGGGCAGGAATCGCGCCTGCTGGAACGCCGCCAGGCCGGGTTCATCCGCGAGGTGCACGGCGATCTGCATCTCGCCAACATTGCCTGGGTCAACGATCGCGCGCTGCTCTTCGATCGTATCGAGTTCAGCGAGAATCTGCGCTGGATCGACACGATGAACGACATCGCCTTTCTCACCATGGACCTGGCCGATCACGGCGAGAAGGGGCTCGCGGCAATCGTTCTCGACAGCTACCTGCAGCACTGCGCGGATTACGCCGGTCTGCCGCTGCTGCCCTTTTACCAGGTCTACCGCGCCATGGTGCGTGCCAAGGTCATCTGCCTGCGCGCCGCCCAGCCAGGGCTGACGGCGGCGGAGGCCGCTACTGATCGCGCCCTTGTCCGCAGCTATCTCGATCTCGCCGAGGCATTTACCCGTGCGCAACCGCGCCACTTGATCATCACCCACGGGCTGTCCGGATCGGGCAAAAGCACCCTGTGCCGGCAGCTGGTTCCCCTGCTCGAAGGAATCTGCCTGCAATCCGACCGTGAGCGCAAGCGGCTCCACGGTCTGCAGGCCGAACAAGCGAGCTCTTCACCGGTTGCCGGCGGCCTGTACAGTGCCGCCGCCGGCAGCGCCACCTACGCACGGCTGCGCGATCTGGCGGCCCTGGTCCTGGCGGCGGACGGCACCGTCATGGTCGATGCCACCTTTATCCGGCTGGCGGATCGCCAACGCATGCGCGACCTCGCCGCAGCAGCCCGCGCGCCCCTGATCATACTCGACTTCCAGCTGCCCCAAGAGAGTCTGCGCCAGCGCATCCGGCAGCGGAAGCAGCAACAACAGATCGTGTCAGAGGCCGATGAAGAGGTCCTCGAGCACCAGTTGCGCGTGGCGCAGCCCCTGACCAGCGCCGAGCAAAAGCGCAGCATCAGGATCACCGCAACGACCAGCGCAGCGAACGTTGCCGCTGCGATCCGCGCCTTTCACCCTGGCGGCCCCGAGGGGAGAAGATAACTTTCGACAAAACAGCTGTCGCTCTGGCATAATGCGCCGGTTGTCGCGCTCACGGAAAACGCCTTCAATGAGGACAAACAGAACAGTCTGGCGGCGGGCATAAATGACTTTGTCATCAAGCCTGTGGATCCGGCGCTTTTTTATGCTACAATCCAGCATCTGCAGAGCGGCCGGACGCATCTGATAGGCGGAGAAGCAGCAGCCATAGAGTGACGGCAGCGTCACTTGAGCCGGACACTCATCCATCAGAGGGGGCTAAAGGAGAAAAGCAGCATGATCAATCTGGTCGTCGTCCATCGCAGCGATGGAGAAATCATCAAGGGCACCACCGGGGATTTTTTCCAGAATAAGGCATTTTTCCACCTTGAGGAAAAAGACTCAGGCGCCATGAAACAGATCCAGGTGGCCGATCTCAAGGCGATTTATTTTGTCAAAAGCTTCACCGGCAACGCCGACTACAACGAAACCTGCGCCGTTGAACAGACCGGCTTAGGAAGGAAGATTGAAGTTCACTACAACGATGGTGAAGTGCAGATCGGCTATACCCAGGGGTACAGCCCCGGGCGCCCCGGCTTTTTCGTTGTCCCCTGCGACCCGAACAGCAACAATATCCGCATCTTCGTGGTGACCTCCGCGACAAAAGCGGTGAAATTCCTGTAGTGGTCTGCCGCGCCAGCTACCGGCGGGCGCGGGCAAACGGCTAGTCGTCCTCCAGGTGTCTCTGCATCCGGCGGCCGACATAGAGTCCGACCGATGCGCCGACCACGCCGGCGAGGTATCCGCCCATAATCCCCCACGGCTGGCCGCACTGCCAGCCAAGCCACCCCCCCAGTCCCACTGCAATCAGAACGACCAGCGATCTCGTCATCATGGCCTGCGTCATGCTCCTGTTCATTGGTCTGTCACGCAGCGCCGCACAAAACCTGCTGCGCCGGGATTTCTCTTGCTGTGGCCATATTATGCAACGCGCGCCACGCTGCTGCCAACATCTTTCGGGTTGCAATGCCACTGCTTATAGCGTATATAGTACAGCCCATGCGCCCGTAGCTCAGCTGGATAGAGCGCTGCCCTCCGGAGGCAGAGGTCAGAGGTTCGAATCCTCTCGGGCGGGCCACTTTCAAAGGGTCTGTACCGGAAACATCCTTTGCAGATAATACCGGTACTCCGGCCGCCGGGCACATGGTTTACAGTTCCGGTACAAATGGATTGGTGGCGGGTTCAACCCGCCCCACATCCTCATCAAAGTACTCCAAATCATACTTCAAAAAGCTGGGGGCCGGCCTCCTGGCAAGCCATATCTTGTCATCGACTTAGCGTATTCCCACACCCTGCCCCGCAAACACTGTGCTCAGGTTTACCTTGCGGTGGCCGCTGGGATTGTATACCTCCTGAAACGCCTCAAAGTGTGCCCGACGCAGCGGGTTGAAGTAGGCTGGCGTGGCGACCTGCTGCTTCAAGGTCAAATACATACGCTCATGGCCACCATTCTGCTGCGGGTGCCCAGGCCTGATTCGCTCCAATCGTATACCCAGGCAGAGCCACTAGATCGATAGTCGACTCAGTCCGAAGAGCGCATTGGGAGACGCGAAGGGCAGGCGATGCCGTGCACCTTCAAGACCAGGGCGATTCAAAGGAGAAGTCCGTAGCGCAGCCTGCCTCCGCAATTATGGCCCCGTTAGCTTTCTATGCCCGCAGTGGCAGAGACATGAGCTTAAGGTGATGTTATGGCAGCCAATAGTGTGCATAATTGCTCGGAGTGCGCCCATGAAAAACCATAAGCACATGTTTATAAAGGAAATCTTTAAGGAATGTTGGTCTACAGCGCCACCAAGCAGCAGTTCATCGACGATGTTCGAGCCAACGTCATCACCGACGCCATCGAGAACGAGGTGGCCCGCAAGCTGCACCGCAACTCACCGCGCAGTGAGGTGACTTCCTGGGAAAATTCCCTTCGCTTCATGATGAGCGTTCTGCTCGATGAGGGTATTCCCGCATCGGCGGGCGTGGCCATCGAGTACAACATTCCGCTGACTAATCGCCGCGTCGATTTCATCCTGACCGGCAAGAACCACCAGCGGGAGGATTCAGCGGTCATCGTTGAGCTGAAACAGTGGCAGTCCGTCGAGGTGACACAAAAAGACGCCATCGTGCGCACCCAATTGGGCAAAGGAGTACGCGAGACCCCCCATCCGTCGTATCAAGCATGGTCCTATGGCGCGCTGATCGAGGATTACAACGAGACGGTGCGCTCTGAATCTATCCGCCTGGTACCCTGCGCCTACCTGCACAACATGAAGCGGGCGGATGCCATCAATGATCCATTCTACGAGCACCATACGCGCCGTGCACCGGTGTTCATCTCGAGGGATGCCTTGAAACTCTCGGCATTTCTCAGCCAGCACATCAAGTATGGCGACAGTAACGACATCATGTATCGCATCGAGCATGGTGTGATCAAGCCGAGCAAGAACCTGGCGGATGCTCTGGCATCTATGATGCAGGGCAATGCCGAGTTCCTGATGATCGACGAGCAGAAGCTCGTCTATGAAACAGCGATCGATCTGGCCCATCGCGCAAGCAACGGTAACAAGCAGTGCCTGATCGTCAAGGGCGGGCCTGGCACCGGCAAGTCGGTAGTGGCCATCAATCTGCTGGTGGAACTGACCAGGCGCGAGATGATGACGCAGTATGTGTCGCGCAACTCGGCCCCACGCGAGGTATTCAAGAAGAAGTTGACCGGCACGCGCAGGAAGACCCACATCGATAACCTGTTCAAGGGCTCGGGCAGCTACGTCAATGCCGAGCCCGATACTTTCCATGCCCTGATCGTGGACGAGGCGCACCGACTGAATGAAAAATCCGGCATGTACCAGAACCTGGGCGAAAGCCAGATTAAGGAGGTGATCGCCGCGTCACGCTTCTCGATCTTCTTCATCGATGAGGCGCAGCGCGTGACGCTGAAGGATGTGGGGACAGTCGAGGAGATCAGGCAACAGGCAGCGGACTGCAGAGCCGACGTCCAGGAACTCGAGCTGGAGTCGCAGTTTCGCTGCAACGGTTCCGATGGTTATCTGGCATGGCTCGATCATGCCCTCCAGGTTCGCACCACGGCCAACACTGATCTGGCTGACATCGATTACGACTTCCAGGTGTTCGATGACCCTAGCGCCCTGCGCCGGACGATTCTCGAGAAGAACCGCAGGGCCAACAAGGCACGCATGGTGGCGGGCTACTGCTGGCCCTGGGCGAGCAAGAAGGACAAGCAGGCCATGGACATCGTCTTCCCCGAGTATGGCTTCGCGGCCCAGTGGAACCTCGATGACGACGGTATGTTGTGGGCCATCGCCGACGACTCCGTCGAGCAGGTCGGCTGCATCCACACCTGCCAGGGTCTCGAATTCGACTACGTCGGCGTCATCATTGGAGACGACTTCGTGATTCGTGACGGCCGCGTAATGACAGATGCGGGGAAGCGCGCAGGGCAGGATCGTTCCGTGCATGGCTACAAGAAAATGCTCAAGGAACAGCCTGATCATGCCCATGCTTTGGCCGACCAGATCATCAAGAACACCTATCGCACGCTCATGACGCGTGGCCAGAAGGGCTGCTACATCTACGCCACAGACCCAGAGACCCGAGCGTACTTCGCAGCCTTCGCTCCCTCTCAAGTTGCCGCCGAGCGACTTGACGCGACTGAAAACGCCCTGGTACTTGATGGCTTGCACCTTCCAATCGTAACGCGTGACGAGGCAGCTCCGTTCGAGCGCCATGTGCCCGTGTACGAATTGAGCATAGCCGCGGGCAAGTTCAGCGCGATGCAGATCGCCGAAGCCAGGCATTGGGTCGAGCTGCCGGATTTCATGCGGGCGAGTCCAGGCCTGTTCGTCAGCCGGGTAGTTGGGGAGTCGATGAACCGGCGCATTCCCAATGGCGCTTGGTGTCTGTTTCGTGCGAACCCGGGCGGCACACGGCAAGGCAAGATCGTCGTGGTGCAGCATCGAGCCATCGAGGACCCGGACCATGGTGGCAGCTTCACCGTCAAACTGTATCAGAGCGAGAAGGTCGAGGAGTACGGCGAGTTTGTGAATCAGCGTATCGTGCTGAAGCCCCAGACCAACGCCTTCGGCTACCAGGACATCGTTCTCGAGGATGAGCTTGAGGACCTTACGGTCATTGGCGAATTCCTTTCCGTGCTGTGAGGGGATGGATGGCCGGATAGTCACCCATATGATGATGGCTGGATAGCGAGCCGCAGAGCAGGCATGCTAACGGCTATCCGATACCGCAGAATCAGGTGGCCCCTTATGCCAGACCCATTCAAGCGGCTCCACGATGCAACGGATCAGTTTGCCACTGAGCGTGACCGGGACCGATTCCATTCACCCAATAACTTGGCGAGGGCGCTGACGGTAGCTTGCCAATACTTCAACCTGTTCAGAATTGGGGGTCCACTTCTCTTACCGGTCACATAGGTAACACTTTATTCCGAGGACATGGGTAACACTTTTGGAGCAAAGGGGTTAGTCCCAACTGGCTCCACCCTGTTCTCGGTCTGGTCAAAGAAGCCTAGATCATAATCCATTAAGCTGGGGTCCGGCCTCCCGGCAAGCCAGATCTCGTCGGCGATCTCCCTGATCCCTATATAGTGGCCCGCAATCACGGTGCTGAGATTTACCTTGCGTCGCCCGATGCATATTCGTCCGCATTGAGTCACCAGGATGGTGCGGTCGTGAAAGGGATACTACGGCACCTCTGGATGGAAGTATTCCTTGGCTGAGGGTGTATATACTTCGCCGGGATACATCCCACCAAGGGCCTGGTGAGGCCGGTCGTTATTGTAACCCTCGATGAACTCATCAAACCGGCCCTGCTGCTGCAAGAAATTGAAACTGGCAGGCTTGGTGGCCTCCTTCTTCAGGGTGAGGTGCATCCGCTCGTGGCGTCCGTTCTGCTGGGGGTTGCCTGGCTTTGTCCGCTCTATCGCAATGCCCAGGCGCAGCCACCAGACAGATAGCCGGCTCAACCCGAACAAGGCGTGGGGTGATGAGAAAGGCGCCCCATTGTCGGTCCGGATAGCCGCAGGCAGACCGAAATCCCGGAAAACGCGCTCAGAGACGGGAAAAGCGCCCGCTGCTTTGGTTGACTCCAGGCCCTCGCAGGCCAGCAGGTACCGAGAGCGTTGGTCAGTAATTGTCAGCGGATAGCAGTACGTGCGGTTGCCCAGCAGGAACTCACCCTTGTAGCCAGCACACCATAGAGCGTTTGGACTTAGGGCTGCACTGAGGTCTGCGCCCTTGGCCTTGTAGCGTTTGCGCGTGCAGCGGGTAACCAACCCATGCCGATCAAGTATTACATGGATGGTGCTGGGAGCCGGTGGCCTGATCACCGGAAATTCCTTGATAAGCTTCTCCAGGATTTTGGGTGCGCCCCACGTTTTGTGCTCCCGCTTGATCTGCAGGATAGCCTTTTCGACCTGAAAGGGCGTTTTGTTCGGATGCCGGTAGGGGCTTCGAGCCCGGTCCTCCAGCCCCCGGATCCCGCAGTCCTTGAATCGATTGAAGATTTTATATCCGGTCTTGCGGGAGATGCCGAACTCTCGGCACATCACCGCCATTTTCTCGCCATCCAACCGGCGGGCGACGAATCTGAGACGCTCATCCATACGATTACAATCATTCCAAGGCATCTGAGGTACTCCCCCAAATGCTTTATTGTGTAACTTATGTGCCCGGAATAAAGTGGAACCTATGTGTCGAGAAGCTCATCAGGGTCTGTACCGGAGACATCCTTTACAGATCATACCGGACACATGGGTAACACTTTTGGAGCGAAGGGGTTAGTCCCCACTGGCTCCACGCTTCTCATCTCGATCGCTTGTGCGAAACGGCGCCGAGCATGCAGCCCGGATTTTGCACTCAGCGGTAGCCTGTCTCAGAAAGGGTAACCGGTCTTACTGGAGTGCGCACCTCAGCATGACGGCCTTTCCCGTGCATTGTTTTTGATGCTGCGGATGAATCTGCAGAGAGCCATTGCTCATGATGCGTCATTTTGCAAGACGCATTTTTGTGCGGCCCCGATCCATCAAAAGAAGCCAGCGCCTTGCCATCTCCGGACAAAAGCCTACACTTTGTACTGTGCATATATACAGTTACTTGGAGGCTCTCCCCATGTCCCGTCCCGCCTTTCAGCCTGTCCCCGTCCACTCCGACATCGACCGCCTCGCCAGCGAGATCACGCCCCTCGCCTGCCAGATCCAGGCGGAGGAGCAGTCGCAGAAACGCGTTTCCGCGGAAACGTGGGAGGTGCCTTTCGAGGTCAATGAGTGCTTTCGCTTGCAGGCGCTGCTGGAACACAGCCGGGCGGACGCGCTGAGCGCAATCACCGAACAGTTCCTGGCTACTGACTGGGCTTGTGGCGCCAGCCTGGCGACAGTGCCTGAAGACAAGCGCGGCACTGTACTCAATATCGGCCGCCGCTCCCGGACGTTTCCGCGGAAACGTGCGCCGCCGCGCTGCGCGACATTGCGCCGCATGTCGATGCCAGAACGGCAGTGACTCGCTGGACGGGGGGCAGAGCGCGGCCTTTGTCGGGCATTGTGATTGCAGACAATGACGCCACATGGTTTACAATCCGTGAGGACCCAAGCAATCGCAGGTAGCGTGAGATGGCATTGAAGATCATCGGGGCAGGCTTCGGCCGAACTGGCACCATGTCGCTGAAAGCAGCGCTGGAGCAACTGGGTTATCCCTGTTATCACATGGTCGAATGTTTTCCCAAAGGACCAGCGCACT
>JAWOIX010000032.1:0-13448 GCA_046484405.1 Pelovirga sp. | reverse complement strand
CCGGCAAGAGGGACGCTTACGGCGCTGCCCCTCGCGGGAGAGGCTGCCGGGCTCTGGGACAGCTGCGCCTCAACATCCTCCTTCATGATCCGGGTGTCCTTGTGGATCCTGCCCAGGTCCACCTGGAAATCGTCTGCCACTTTTTGTGCCAGGGGGCTGACTTTGGGTTTGCTCTCCTTCCGGTGCCGCAGGATGTCGCGCTCGACAATGCGCCCACCAGGTCCGCTTCCCTCGACCTCCTCCAAGGGAACATTCTGCTCACGGGCGGTGCGCCGCGCCAGCGGGGAGGCCTTGATCCGCCCGCCATCCACCGGGACCTGACGCGCCGGAGCCGCAGCCGCAGCCGCAGCCGCAGCCGCAGCCGGAGCCGGGGCAGGCACCGCGGCGGCAGGAGCCGCGACAGTTGTGTGTGTCCCGGACGAGTGCTTCTCCAGCGTCTCACCGGGCGCGCCAATCACTGCCAGGGGAGCTTTTACAGGTGCGATACTGCCTTCCGGCACCAGGATCTCCAACAGAACACCCTCCAGGGTCGACTCGACCTGGAAATTGACTTTCTCGGTTTCCACCTCGACGAGAATGTCACCCAATGCGACCGGATCATTGACGCTCTTCAACCATTGGACGATGGTGCCCTCGGTCATGGTCAGTCCCAGTTGCGGCATCGTAAATTCTGCTGCCATCTGTGATTCTCCTGTGTGTTGACTTGACGGATTATCGTACGACGTCGAGAACTCCCGCGACGATGTCCTTGACCCCCGGGAAAAAAGCGTCCTCAAGGGGTGGGCTGAATGGCGGCACAACGTTCTCTGCGGCAACGCGCTTTACCGGTGCATCAAGTTCGTCAAACAGTTCTTCCATGATCTGCGCCGCAATCTCCCCACCATACCCGCTGCGCTTGATCGCTTCATGGACGACAACCACCCGGTGCGTTTTTCTGACGGAAGCGGCAATGGCCTCCCAGTCCAGTGGAACCAGTGAGCGAAGATCAAGAACTTCCGCATCGATGCCCTGCTGTTCAAGCTCTTTTGCCGCTTCCAGGGCAAACAGGACCTGGCGTGAATAGGTGATGATGGTGACGTCCTTACCGGCTCTCTTGACATCTGCCTTGCCAAGAGGAATCAGGTATTCCTCTTCCGGAACCTCGCCCTTGCTGGCATAGAGGAGTTTGTGCTCGAGGAAAATCACCGGATCGTTGTCCCGAATCGCCGTCTTGAGAAGTCCCTTGGCATCGTAGGGGGTTGCCGGAGACACGACCTTCAAACCCGGCATATGTGTAAAAAGGGTCTCGAGGCTCTGGGAATGCTGACCGGCATTGCGCCGTCCTGCGCCACCCGGTGCACGGATAACCATCGGTATGGAAACCTGTCCACCCGTCATGTAACGCATCTTGGCTGCCTGATTGGCAATCGGGTCGAAACAGATCGGAGCAAAATCAACATACATCAGTTCCACAACCGGTCGGATTCCCCGCATCGCCGCACCCACCGCCATACCGGTGAAACCGGCCTCGGAGATCGGCGTGTCAATGACACGGTGGGAGCCAAACTCCTCCATGAATCCTTTAAACAGGCCGAAAACGTTGCCCATCAGTCCGACATCCTCGCCCAGGACAATGACCGCGTTGTCCCGGGTCATCTCTTCATGAACGGCTTCGCCGATTGCCTTGCCATAGGTGATCGTTCTCATCGGGCGACACTCCTTTCATTTTCATCCGCGTAGACATCGGTGGTCACTTCGGAGGCATCCGGATAGGGGGCGCTTTTCGCAAAGTCTACCGCTTTCTCGATGTCTGCCTGGACGTCGGCATCAATAGTATCCAACTCAGATTTCTTCGCCAGACGGGCCTTAAGGATGTCGTTCCGCAGACGCAGGATCGGGTCAAGAGCCTTCCAGTGCTCCATTTCCTCGGGTGTTTTGTACATCTGCGGATCCCCTTCGTAGTGGCCACGGTGACGATAGGTCTTGGCCTCGATCAATGTTGGCCCGTCCCCCTTGCGCGCCCGTTCAGCCGCCTCCTTGACTGCCTCGTAAACGGCGAAGACATCATTCCCGTCAACCACCTTGCCCGGGATGTTGTAGGCACTGGCGCGATCGGCAATATTGGTCACGTTGCAGACCCTGTCAATACAGACAGAAACTCCGTACTGGTTGTTTTCACACAGGAAAATCGCCGGGAGATGCCAGGCGGAGGCCATATTGATGGCTTCGTGAAAGGTCCCCTGGTTGGATGCCGCGTCGCCAAAGAACGCCAGAGTCACTTCATCGGTCTTGCGAATTTTTGACGCCAGGGCTGATCCTGCGGCAATCGGGATCCCCGCACCGACGATACCATTGGCGCCAAGCATGCCGATGCCGATATCGACGATGTGCATGGAGCCGCCCTTCCCCTTGCAGTAACCATTCGCCTTACCGAAAAGCTCCGCCATCATCAGGTCGAGCCTGGCGCCCTTGGCAAGGGAATGCCCGTGGCCGCGATGTGTTGAAGCGGTAAAATCGGTCGGCTGCAACGCCTGGCAGGCACCAACCGCCGTGGCTTCCTGTCCGGCACAGGTATGGATGTTACCCGCCATCAACCCCTGCATGAACAACTCCGCCGCTTTCAATTCAAACTGGCGGATCACGTACATTTCCCGATAAAAATGGAGAGCTGTTTTTTTTCCGTATTCCTTGATTCCCATGTCAGGCTCCTTTGTGTTTCTGCCCCGGCTCTTTTTTATCTGGCAGCCGGCTCGGTGCGACACTCCTGTTGGTGCGGATCAATCCATCATGAAACCGCCATCCACATCCATGATCTCACCGGTGATAAAATCGGCGTAATCAGACACCAGAAAAACCGTGGCCTTGGCAATATCTTCAGGCAGGCCCACCCGTCCAAGGGGAATCCCTTTGACAATGGCCTCGCGCTGCTCCCCGGTAAAACGGGCGGTCATCTCGGTTGCCGTCAAGCCGGGGGTAATGGCATTGACATTGATGCCAAAGGGGGCTCCTTCCCGCGCAACGGCCTTGGTGAAGGCTATCACTCCGCCTTTGGCTGCGGCATAGGCCGACCGTCCCATGATCCCCCCTCCGCGCTTGCCGGCAATGGAGGCAATGTTGACAATTTTGCCGCTACCCTGCTTGATCATGGCGGGAAACACCGCCTTGCAGCTGTAGAAAACACTCTTCAGGTTGATATCGATCTGTCGGTTGAACTCTTCCGAGGATGTCTCAAGCAGGGGCAAGGGAGAGCTGACCCCGGCGTTGTTAATCAGAATATCGACGCGGCCAAAGACCTCAAGGGTGGTCTGCACCAATCCCTCAACGTCCGCTTGGACCGCCACATTGGTTTTCACTGGTAGGGCCTTGCGACCGAGTTGGCGAATTTCCTCGGCGACACTGTGCGCATTCTGCTCATCAATATCGGCGAGAACACAATCGGCGCCGTGTGCCGCCAGTGCGAGAGCGATAGAGCGGCCAATGCCGCGTCCTGCCCCGGTAATAACCGCCACCTTCTCTGTCAATTTCATGGGTATTGCACCTTTTCTTAAGTCTGGTTCCCGGGACTGCGCAGCAGTGTCCCCAGGATGATTGCGCGCCCGCCGCGCTGACCGGGTTGACCCCGGTCGAGCCCCGGCTGCACCTGTCACCTGCCGTACGTTCTGGCCGGAGAAACAGCCCTTCTGTGTGGCCGCCCCGACACGGGCCGCAGCGCTTCGAACCTGGCAGAGGGGCGCTGGCCGGGAAAACGGGTTACGAATCAGTCGTGGAAAACAATGAATCCGGGGCGCCAGGGCGCATCCATAAAAATCCGCACCCCTTCATTACCCCCCTAAAGTTACTTCCGGGAGCCAGAGAATAATCTCCGGGAAAAGAATACACAGGACGATGGCCACGATCTGCATCCCGACAAAGGGGATAACACCGCGATAGATGTCAACGGTTCTGACCTCCGGAGGAGCCACTCCCTTGACGAAGAAAATACTGTAGGCGAAGGGGGGCGTCAGCAGCGACATCTGGAGGTTGAGACACACCAGCAGGGCAAACCACAGCGGGTCGAACCCGAGGGAATTCGAGACAGGCAGCAGGATCGGAACCGCGACAAAGAGCAGGCCCTGCCAGGAAATGAAAAACCCGCCCAAAAAGAGGATGAACATCATGAAAAACAGGATGACCCATTTGCCAAAAGGCAGTGAGATCAAGGCACTCTGCACCAGAGCGCCACCCCCGAGAAAGAGGAAAATCGAGTTAAAGAGCCCCGCAAAAATGATGATGAAAAAGACCATGCTTGTCACTGTCAGGGTCGACAAAGAGACATCACAAAAGTTCTTCCAGGTCAGCTTGCCGTTGGCAGCGGTGAGGATCATCGCGACGAAAGCTCCGACACCCGAGGCTTCCGTGGGCGTTGCCACGCCGGTAATAATGCTGCCGAGCACCGCCACGATAAGAATCATTGCCGGGACCATGTGCATCGCAGCACGGCGGAAACGGCCTTCCCGGGTAATGTTCAGCTCTTCAACGGAAATGGCCGGAGCCGCCGTCTTGGAAAAGACACAGAGCAGAGCGATGTATATGAGGTAGAGCAGTGACAGCAGCATTCCGGGGAAAAATGCCGCGGCGAACAGCTTCGCCACCGACAGGTTGGCCATCGGCCCGTACATGACCAGCATGACGCTCGGAGGGATCAGAATCCCCAGACTGCCTCCGGCGCAGACCACGCCAGTTGCGAGACCCTTGTCATACTTGCGCTTCAGCATCGGTGGAACGGCCAGCAGGGTCATGGTCGTGACCGTGGCGGCGATCACCCCCGTACAGGAAGCAAAAATTGCACAGGTGACAATGGTCGCAAAGGCCAGACCGCCCCTGACCGAACCAAACAGCTCATAGAGGCTTTGAAACACCTTTTCCGCAATCCCGCTTTTTTCCAGGAGCAAACCCATGAAGACAAACAACGGCACTGCAATCAGAACATCGCTTTGCATCACGTTAAAGATCTGCATCATCGATAACGGAAAAATCATCGGACCCTGGAAAATCAAGCCGAAGACAATTGCCAGGAAACCCAGCGCAAAGGCGAGATGAACGCCACCGATGACCATGATCACCAATAAACCCATCATCACCAGCGAGGCGACTTGATCCACTGACATAACTAGTCCTTTTGCTTCAAGGCATAGACATTGCGAACAACTTCAGCCAGGCTCTGAACAGCTAACAGAAAGAAGGCAATCGGCAGTATGGTTTTGATTGGAGCTGCCGGGAAAAACCAGTTGGTGGTTGACAGCTTTTCGCCGCTGGCCCAGGAGTCAGCAGCGTAGCCAATGCTGACCCAGGTCAGGATCAGGCACGGACCAAAAACAACAAAGGTATACAGAACGGCGTCAAAGATCAGCTGGGCACGTGGTGGCAGCTTGTGATGCACAATATCAATGCGGATGTGATCCTTGCGCAACAGGGTATAAGCGCCACCCAGAAGGAAGTGAACACTGTAGAGCATCCACAAGGTGTCATAAGACCAGTTCGTTGGTGCGTTGAATAAATATCTTGCGGAAACCTCGTAGATAACAACCAGCATTAGAGGAACAACCAGCCATGACGTGACCGTTCCAACGTACTTGTTCAGCTTGTCTACAAACCTGACAAATCGCATCTTTTTTCTCCGGGCGACCTCGATCAGGCTGCCCCCTTGAAAGGACGGCAGCCTGATCGGCTTACGCAAGGTTACTTGTCAAATTTGGTCAGGTTGTCGTAGGGCTGATATTTCTCCAGGTACGCCTTCTGGGAGGACCATACTTTGTTGAAGTATGGGTCTTCCTGGGCTTTTTTGTTGAGGATGTCGATGGTGATCTGTCTTGCTCTGTCCTGGTCTTCCTTGGACAGCTTGGTGGTTGTAATCCCGGCAGCTTCGATTTTCTTGTTGGCTTCAATCGACTCGACCCAGTGATTGGAATAGCCCTGAATGGTGGCAGCCATCGCGGCATACTTGACGATTGCCTGCAAATCTGCGGGAAGCGCCGCCCATTTCTTCGGGTTAATCACCAGTTGGAAAATATTGTTGGACATGTGAATCGGAGGGCCGAAGCGGAATTTGGCGACTTCATGCAGGCCGAGACTGTAGTCCATGGAGGCGTCAAGGAACTCGGCACCATCGATAACGCCACGCTGCAGCGCCGGAAGAACCTCACCCCCGGGAAGGATAACGACGGAGGCGCCCAACTGCTCCAGGACGTCCATGCCAAGTCCGGCAGATCTGATCTTCATCCCCTTGAGGTCATCCAGGGTCTTCACCTGACGCTTGGTCCACATCTGTTCCGGTGGCGTCAGGCCAAGAGGAAACACGATGATATTGTCGCCATACATTTCCTGCTGCAACTGTATCCCCTCATCGCCGTACATCCAGATCAGCAGGTCGTTGAATTCGAGGACACCACCAGGCAGGGTATAAAAGAGGTCGCCGGCAGGATATTTGCCTTTTTGCCATGCAGGGGTGTTCAACCCCAAATCCAGAACACCCTGGCGCACCGCTTCGAAAACCTCTGAAGGTGGAACCACCGCGCCGGCGTCAAACAGCTCAATCGAGAGTCGCCCGTCACTCATCTCCTCAGCGATTTGCTTCCACAGAACAATCGTGTGCCGGCCAAGAGGAGATGCCAATCCAAAACAGGATTGCCCCCTCAGGTTGAACTTTTTCACCTCGGCAAAGCCTGGCGACACGAGAACCATCACGACCAGGCAGGCAAACAGTACGGACGCTAGAAACCTGAATCCTCTCATTGTGCTCCTCCTTGAATTAAATGTTTATGGGCCCTCTGCATACGTATACAAACGCACAATCACGATGTCAATCAAAAACCGTTTGAACAGATTGACAAACTTTGGCGTGCTCGATACTGAATAATTTTATTGTTTTTTTTCAGAATGTTAGGAGAAATTACAATAAAAAAATACGCACGTTTTAACGATTGGATGTGAGAAAAAAGAGACTGAACAGGTCAGGGTTTCCCCGGTTTTAAAGTCGCGTTTTTGTGCGCTCCGCCGCAGCACGCCACAGCGGTCAACCCCCCTGCCGTTCCATGCGCCCTAACGGCTTTGTATCCGGGACCAGAGGACCCCGCAGACACTGGCAGATGGAGACCGAAACACCGTCGACACCAGTACTGCCAGGTGGATTCATGGCATGGCAGATCAGCACCTCTGCCTGCTGTTGGTTTATGCAAGGAATGGAGACAGCCTCGCCATGTTGGATTTGGCGACACCATCAGAAGATGATGGAAAGTATCTTTGGACGACCGGATAAATTTATTCGAAGGGACGCAGTGAAAAGTGTCCTTCAATCAAGAAATATCGAAGGATAAAAATTCAATAAATGCTTATTCTACGAAGACAATAGTTCGAATAAAAAAACTGTTATCTTTCTATCTCAGACGAATATTCAAGTTATCTAGATGGCTTATAATTAATTTTTTAGCTTTTGAGATGTCGCTATCAATAATAGCGGACAGGATTTCTTCATGCTCTTTGGCACTTTGCATAAAAGCCGATGGAAATTTTATAATTGTATGATGGGAATAAAGTATTACTCTTTCCAGGACTTCATCGTAATATTTCAAAAGAAATCTATTGTCGACAGCCTTGACCAGCATCCTGTGAAATTTGAAATCCAACTTGGAGTACTCGAGTCTTTGTCTTGCCCATGCAGAAGAATCGGGGTCCATTGTTTCCATTTCAGAGATAATCGCGCCCATGTTGCGCCTGATCTCTTCAATGCTAGCCACAGGAATCTTTTCCATGGCCCTCTCAAGAAAGGCTGTTTCGAGAAGGGCCCGGGTTTCCACAAGCTCCCTGAGTTCGGCTTTGTCCATGGCGGAAACACGCGCTCCCTTGCGCGGGATGATCTTTACCAGTCCCTCTCCCTGAAGACGCATCAATGCTTCTCTGACCGGCGTACGGCTCGCACCGGTCGCATCGGTCAGGCTGTCTTCCGGCAACAGCTCACCAGGAGCAAACTGCCCGTCGAGAAGCGCCCTTTTAATTTCACGATAGACTCTCGAACCTAACGGCTCCTTGACCGTTAGCGTTTCGATATCCATAGATTTTTTTGTACTTTTTGACATGAATTTTCCCCACCTTGTTTCCATAACTGCAGCATTAGATATACGTATACATCATTCCTGATAAATCGTTCAAGAGATACCAGAGATCACCCTTGAATTGTGTTCTTCCCACACGCGCTCCTTGATTTTCACCGGTTACAACGGTGGAAATACCGTCGAGGAAGAGAAGGGGCGTGGTTTTTGCGGAAGCGACTGGCTGAGGCTGGAGCAGAGGAACTGGATGTCATCAGGGGGGTGGACACTCAAAGGCTTAAGAATATATGTATCGGTCAACGTGATAAATTGCTGGTCCCTCAGGGGCGGGGAGCAAACGCGAATCAGTCACAGCCTGGTACCGGGAGACAGCCGATTCGTTCCGGTCTGCCGTCAGTCAACCATCCGGACACAGTTTCTGCCATCCTGCTTGGCGGCGTAGACGCTGCGATCCGCCGCTTTGATCAATTCTTCATAGCTGGCCATCGTGCTCGTGCGTACTGCGGCACCGACGCTGATACTCCCCTGCCAGGCACCATCACCGACAGGAATCCGCAGGGCGGCAATCCGGCCGTGCAGCTGCGCCGCCAGGTGCAAAGCCCCGGCGCGGTTCGTGGCCGGACAGATCACCAGGAACTCGTCACCCCCGAGACGACAGACAAAATCATCGGTACGCACCGCATAGGAGAGCTCTCGGGCCAGGGCACACAAGACCTGATCTCCCGCATCGTGCCCGTATTTGTCATTGACTGGCTTGAAATTGTCCGCATCAATCATCAAACAGGCCAGGGCGCTGTTATTCTCAGCGGATTTTTGCCACTGGTGCCGCAAAACCTCCAGGGCACGCCGCCGGTTCATCAATCCGGTCAGGACGTCGGTGGAGGCCAGCTCTTCAAGATAAGCATTGGCGTCCGTCAGTTCGCGGGTCCTCAGGGTAACTTTTTCTTCCAGTGACTGGTTCAGCTCCACCAGCTCCTTGTTGCGCAACGTCATCTGCTGAAACAGGTTTTTCAGGGCGCGCAATAATAATGCGGTTGCTCTGTCAGTCGTCTTCCCTTCGTTCTGGTACGCACTTTCCGGACTCTGCCCGGCATCGATGGCGGCAATCTGGCGTGCCAGGCTCATATCCGGGCCCATGATATGATAGATCAGCCAGTTGAGAAGGAAATCGAACAGGTGTTTGTTGGTCTGCAAAGCGGCGCCGGTGCCGGTGCGCTGCAACAGCGAGACTTCCTGCAAAAAGCCTTGATGCTCGATTTTGTGCTGATCCATGTGCCTGGCGTCAACCGCCTTGTGGGCCATCAGCCTTTCCTCTTCTTCGAAGTGATAAACGGTATAGTCCACCAGTTCGGTCAGGAGCTGCTCGACATCCCTGTCTTTGACATCACCGTGGGCGAGTAGATTGCCGTAGGCGTTGGTAAGGTCAACCAGGTGGCGATGCTGCCGGTCGACATCGGTCAGACCGGTCTCCAAATATTCCGTCCACTGAAAAACCTGCATCCGGATTACACCTTTCCCTGAAACAGTGAGAATCTGTCGGTCCTTGTCCGTGGACACCAATCGTAGCGAAGGTTCCCCGGTGATACGGCCCGCTTGCAGCGCAGCACTGCTCCCCAGCGATAGCGACTTGATGCAAAGGTTAGCACTGTCACACAAGATATCCCAGGTAAAACATCCGGGGTGACCAATGAGGGCGATTGCCCGGCAGGAGTAAAAATGGGCAGAGCTGTCGCCAAGCGGCCTCCGGTGCGCAGGCGGCGATGGTGACGCGATCCTCTATATGTGACCATTTAAGTCATATATGTACTTTTTTATCTTGACACGCGCAGGCTTCATCTCTATTTTTGAAATCAGTTTTCAATATCCGGTGAATTGCCCCCCTGGCAAACCACCTTTTGGATCATCAATCCGTGTACGGCATGCCACACAAGGAGCACCTATCATGCTGCATCATCTAGGACAATTATCTGTCGGTGAGAAAGCCGTCGTCAGAGGCTTTGCCGCAGGCCAAAAAAAATATCGCGCCAGACTTCTGGCAATGGGATTGACCAAAGGTATCGCCCTGGAGCTGACCCGTGTCGCACCATTGGGCGATCCCCTGGAAATCAGGGTGCGCGGTTTCTGCTTGAGCTTGCGCAAGGCCGAAGCGATGGCCGTGCTGGTGGAAAGGGGCTGATACGATGGAAAAAAAGTGCCTCAGAATCGCGGTTGCCGGAAATCCTAATTGTGGCAAGACCACCCTTTTTAACGAGTTGACCGGTTCCCGCCAGATGGTCGGCAACTGGCCTGGCGTCACCGTGGACCGGAAAACCGGCTTTTATGCCTTTGCGGGACACGATTTCGAACTGGTGGATATTCCCGGCATCTACGCCCTCTCCGCTCAATCCACCGACGAAAAGGTCGCCCGCGACTACCTCCTGTCGGAAGATTACGATCTGATCCTCAATATCATTGATGCGGCCAATATTGAACGTAATCTCTACCTGACCACCCAATTGCTGGAACTGCACGTCCCCATGGTCATCGTTCTCAACAAGATCGATGTTGCCAGAGCCAGAAAAATTGACATCGATGCCGGCGAGCTGGAGCGCCGCCTGGGGGTGCCGGTGGTCGCGGTGGCGGCAGCCAGGCGCCTGGGCCTGACGGAGCTGAAGGAGGCGGTTCATCGGTCTGCCGAAAGCAAACCGGGTGCCAGGGCCGCGGTCCGCTATCCGGCCGAACTGCAGCGGGCGCTGGAGGAACTGGCCGAACAGGTCGGGACACTGGCCGCGCAGCAAAACCTCAGGGCTGACTGGCTCGCCATGAAGCTGCTCGAGGAAGATGAGGAATTCGTCGCCCTGCTGGAGCCATCCATGGCAGCCGATCTCAAGCAGCGGCAGCTGCAACTCGCAGTGGAACTGGACGAGGATGCCGACATCGTTGCTGCCGATGCGCGCTACGGCTTCATCAATCAGCTCACGGAAAACAGCGTCAGGCACACGGCCAGGGCAGACAAATCGCTGACCGACCGAATTGACCGCGTCGTCCTCAACCGCGTTCTCGGGCTACCGATCTTTCTTCTGCTCATGTATCTGACCTTCATGTTCACCATCAATGTCGGTGGTGCCTTTATCGACTTCTTTGATATTGCTGCCGGCGCCATCTTTGTCGACGGGACAGCGGCGCTGCTCTCCGCAATGAACGCACCCGGCTGGGTCATCGGCATCCTTGCCAGCGGGATCGGCGGGGGGATGCAGACGGTAGCAACCTTTATTCCGCCTATCGCCTTCATGTTCCTGGCCCTGGCCGTCCTTGAAGGGTCGGGATACATGGCTAGGGCGGCGTTCGTCATGGATCGGTTCATGCGCACGCTGGGCCTGCCGGGCAAGTCTTTTGTGCCGCTGCTGGTCGGCTTTGGCTGCAATGTCCCGGCAATCATGGCGACCCGCACCCTGGAAAACCAGCGTGACAGAACCCTGACCATCATGATGAATCCCTTCATGAGCTGCGGGGCCCGTCTCCCGGTTTACGCGCTTTTTGCCGCGGCCTTTTTCCCGGTCGGGGGACAGAATGTCGTGTTCCTGCTGTATCTTGCCGGCATCGGCTTTGCCGTACTGACGGGACTGGTTCTCAAATACACCCTGCTCAAGGGCGACATCACCCCGTTCATCATGGAACTGCCTCTCTATCACGTACCGACCCTCAAGTCCGTCCTGCTGCGCACCTGGGATCGCCTCAAATCCTTTCTCCTCAAGGCCAGCCGTATTCTCATCCCGATGGTCGCCTTGCTGGCCCTGCTGAACACCATGTCGCTGGATGGAACCATCGGCCACGATGACAGCAAGGACTCCCTGCTCGCTTCGGTCAGCCGTACGGTAACCCCGATCTTTGCCCCGATGGGGATTCAGCAGGACAACTGGCCGGCGACCGTCGGAATTTTCACCGGCATTTTTGCCAAGGAAGCTGTAGTTGGCACCCTTGATTCTATCTACCTGCAGAACGAACGGCAGGAAGCCATGGCCGCCGGCACAGAAACGGCAGACTACAAGCTTACCGCAGCGCTGCTGGAAGCGGTGCAAACCATCCCGGTCAACCTGCTTGATGCCCTCGACAGCCTCACCAATCCGCTTGGACTGGGCGACGGAACCGCAGATACCGGCGCAACACCTGCCGCCTCAGAGGAGGTCAACGCCGGCACCCTTGCCGCCATGAACCGGCTGTTTGACGGGAGGGTCGGCGCTTTTGCCTACCTGCTCTTCATTCTCATGTATTTCCCCTGCGTTGCGGCGATGGCGGCGGTCTACCGTGAAACAAACTTGCGCTGGACCCTGTTTGTCGCCGGCTGGACGACCGGGCTGGCCTACATCGCTGCTACCGGGTTTTACCAGGTAGCGACCTTTGCCCGCCATCCGACCTTCTCGGCCATCTGGTTGACCGGCTGCGCCCTGGTTTTAGCTGTCACCATTCTGGCCATGCGTATTCTCGGCAGAGAACCACGCCGCGCTGTTGTCGCTATCCCGCTCAAGGCCTGATTGTGGCTCATTTGCAACGATTGACGTAACAACATGAAAAGAGGAAACCTATGACACCCAGTGAGGTCAAGCACTACCTGAGTGATCGCCGCATCGCTCCGCTGCACGATATCGCCCTGCACTTTGATATGGGCCACGATGCCGTTCGCGGTATCCTTGAACTGTGGATCAAAAAAGGCCGGGTTAAACGCCACCAGGATAACAGCTGCAAAAGCGGCAGCTGCTGCGGTGGCTGTGAAGAGGAGGGAAGCAAAGAAATTTACGAATGGCTGTAACGACGGGGCGGTTCCGGACAAGAGTCATGGTTCCGGAACCGCCCTGCACAAATAAAATATCTGCGTACAAAAAAATCATCCGCTCACGCCAGGAGATGATTTCTTAACAATTCCGGTCTTTTAAGGCATTACAGCGACAGCGACCCGGTCCCCGGCAGGCGCCGGATGTATATTCCCGCTATACAGAAATCCGCGCCGCAACAATCCTGTGAACAGTCCTCGATAACTTTTTTCCCCAGTATCTTCAGCTACCTGCAGATCATACGCCGCTATCGCCGAAAACCTGGCACGCTCTTCGCTCTCTATCAGGACAAACAGCAACACGTAAAAGCTGATCGACAGCTTTCCATCATGGAGGACATCATGAAACGCACCCTACGCAACACCCTGATCGCCCTGTTCGCCTTTTCGTCATCCGCCTTTGCCGCAGCCGCCAGCGGCGCCGGGGAAGGCAGCCTGCTCGTCTCCTTGTTCATCGGCTTCTTTGCCCTGATCGTTGTCTTCCAGCTGGTGCCGGCGACCCTGATGATGATCGGCATGCTCAAAGGCCTGTTCGGACGCGACCGCAAGGAAATTTCGAGCCACTCCCGCTGAAGCAA
>JAWOIX010000060.1:0-13876 GCA_046484405.1 Pelovirga sp. | reverse complement strand
GCCCAGGCGGCTGACTTCTGCTGCGATCCGCTCGCGGGGATAGAGAATTCTGCGGTTCAGATCGGCCATGGTTCCTGTTTCTCCTGCATCTCGAATTATGAGAGCAATCTATAGCAGGAAGAAACTGCTGCTGTCAATTGAAACGGCCTGCCGCCGCAACTCTTTTGACGTAAGGAGAAATCCCTTTATTTCTGCAATTTTAGCGATAATTTGCCAGGGATCATGGGGGCGTCTTTGGCGCCGTGCGCAGCGCCCCGTGTCCGGCGGCAAAGCCGTCCCCATGGCCCCGGGCGTATTTTTTTTCAAAAAACGCTTTCTCAGCAATGCTCTTGCCGCCGCGCTTGTGCTATAGTGGCGCGGTATTTTTTCCTGGCTGCTTCCTGCCCGCAGCGCATCAATCTCTACCTGTTGATTCAATGCCGATTGTCAATGACTAAAGGAGCTCGTATGAGTGAGACCCCTGCCTCCCCGACTGAACGAAGAACCTTCCTGGGCATTCTGCTGGCCGCCATCGGCGCCCTGACTGCCGGCGCTTTTGGCTGGTCGCTGTTCCGCTTCCTGTCACCGGTGGATCGCGGCAGCGAGGACAGCCAGGTGCGCCTGGCCCGCGAGCTGGTGCCCGTTGGTGGCGCCCACTTTTTTGCCTACCAGGGGCGGCCCGCCGTTGTCCTGCAGATCCGTGCCGGAGAGTTTGTCGCCTTGAGTGCTGTCTGCACCCATCTCGGCTGTATCGTCAAATGGCTCGATGATGCGCAGGAATTTCTCTGCCCATGCCATGCCGGGCGTTTCGCTCCCACCGGCCAGGTTCTCGGCGGTCCGCCGCCAAAGGCACTGGATACCTATGCAGTTACCCTCGACGGCGATGATCTTCTGATCGGTTAAGGAGAAACAAATGAACCTAGCTAAAGAGACAATGGACTGGCTGGACCGGCGCCTCGGTGTACGTGAACTGCTGCACCAGAACCTTGGCGGCTACCTGCTGCCGCGCAATGTCAATGTCTGGTACACCATGGGTGCCGTCCTGCTGGCGATGTTCGGCCTGCAGTTTCTCACCGGTATCCTGCTGCTGATCTTCTACGTGCCCGATACGGAAAAAGCATTCGCCAGCGTCACCATGATCATGAACGAGATCCCCTACGGCTGGCTGATGCGCTATCTCCATGTCGTCGGATCGAACCTGATTATCGTCTTTCTGCTGTTGCACATGCTCTCGGTCCTCTTCATGGGGAGCTACAAGCGCCCGCGTGAATTGACCTGGCTGTCCGGCTTCGTCCTCTTCAACCTGGGCCTGGCTTTCTGCCTGACCGGCTACCTGCTGCCCTGGAGCCAGCTCTCCTTCTGGGCCACAACCGTGGCAACCGATGCCGCCGGGGCGATTCCCGTCATCGGTGATGACCTGATCGCGTTTCTGCGCGGCGGTCCGTCTGTCGGTGAAGCGACCCTCGGGCGCTTTTTTGCCCTGCATGTCATGGGCCTGCCGCTGATTTTTCTGGCCCTGGTCGGATTCCACCTGTTCTGTGTCCGCCGGATCGGTATCTCCCAGCCGCCCTTTGGTGACGACTTCCGTCCGAGTGAGATGCCGCGCAGTTTCCATCACGAGGAGCACCTTGACGGCGTTCCCTTTCATCCCAACTACACCATCAAGGACCTGTCCATGGTGTTCTTTGCCCTGGCCCTGCTGGTCGGGATCACCTTCTACGCCCCCTGGCTGTTTATCCCGCCGGATGCGCTGGCGCCCGCTGACCCGTTCTTTACACCGCAGGATATCAAGCCGGAATGGTATTTTCTCTGGGCCTACCAGACCCTGAAAATTTTCCCGAATGAACTTCTCGGCCTCGCTTCGCAGGGGCTGGCCATGGGCTTTCTGGCCCTGCTGCCCTTTTTCGACCGGGGGATCGAACGGCGTCCCGCCAAACGGCCGCTGTTTGTGACCCTCTACCTGCTTGGACTCCTGCTGTTCTTCGGCCTGTCGTTATGGGGGCATTACTCATGAAAAAACTGACACTGATCGGATTGCTGTTGATTGTCACGCTGCTGCCCGGTGTTGCACCGTCGAGTGCCCGGGCCAGCGATAACGTCTGTATCGACTGCCATGGCGGTCTCGCCGGAGACCTGGGAGAAATTCCCGTGGCACACTGGCAGACCAGTATTCATGCGACCCACCGGATTTCCTGTCATGACTGTCACGGTGGCGACCCGACCGATTATGCCAAGGCGATGACTGCCGAACGCGGCTTTATCGGCGTGCCCGAGTACACCGAGGTGCCGGCCTTCTGCGGCCGCTGCCATGTCGGGGTGGAAGAGGATTATCGTGAGAGCCTGCACGGCCAGCTGCTTGACGCCGGCGGTCCCAACTGCGTCATGTGTCACGGTAACCACGCCGTTGAACGGGCCACCATCGACCTGATCAACGAACAGAGCTGCAGCCGCTGTCACAGTTACGATCGCCCGGCCGAGGTCAAGGACGAAATCAGCTCGACGGAGGCAATGCTGACCGAGCTGGAGACCTCAATCGCCTCCCTCTACCGGGTCGGCATCGACACCGCGCGGCTGCAGGATGACCTGTTTGCCACGCGCAACACATTCCGGCGCCTGTTCCACAGCGTCGATATCGAAAAAATCCGCTCGGAAACACAGCAGATCGATGCCGATCTCGGGGAGACCCGGGCGACCATCAACGAACTGGAGGAGACCCTCGGCAAGCGCAAGCTGGCTGGCGGCGCCCTGGTCCTGCTGCTGCTGCTGGGGGGCGTCATCGCCTTGCTGATCCGCCGCAGTTATCATGCAGAGGAGTAAGTTGTTCTAGCGAGTTTTGACTGGTGGCGGCAATCCCTGTTCGGATTGCCGCCTTTTTTTGGCTGTCCTGCCGCGCCGACGGCTGCGGGGCGGCGCTGTCGTCATCAGCGGACTACCACACAACGACATGAATTATCTTCTTGCCTCCTTCGGTCAGGCTCTCGAGCTGATCCTCTCCTTTGAGCGGGAGCTGCTGCAGATTGTCTGGAGTTCTGTCCATGTGTCTGTCTGGGGAATCCTGCTGGCGTCGCTGGTGGGCATTCCCCTCGGGATGGTGGTCGGCCTCGGCCGCTTTGCCGGTCGCCGTCTGGTCATCACCCTGCTCAATACCATGATGGCGCTGCCGACCGTCGTCGTCGGTCTGTTCCTCTTTGGCCTGTTCAGCCGCCAGGGACCCCTTGGATTTTTCGGGATCCTCTTTACCCCGACGGCGATCATTGCCGGACTCGCGGTCCTGGCGACCCCGATTGTCACCAATTATGTCGTGGCGACGGTCAGTGCCGCCGATCCGCGCATTATCCCCACCGCCATGACCCTTGGCGCGACGCCGCTGCAGGCCCGGATCGCCCTCTTCAGGGAGGTCCGTTTCGGCCTGGTTGCCGCTATTGTCGCCGGTTTCGGCCGGGTCATCTCCGAAGTCGGCGTAGCCATGATGCTCGGCGGCAATATCCGCGGTTCAACCCGGACGATGACCACCGCCATTGCCCTGGAAACCAGCAAGGGAGAGTTTGTTCTCGGTCTCGCCCTGGGGCTGGTGCTGCTCAGTGTCGCCCTGGCGGTCAACCTGGTGCTGAACTATTTCCAGCACCGCGATTAGCGCTCCGCCGGACCGCCCGGAACCCGTCTGTTCTCCACAAACCTATTCGCCGAACTGGATTTCGAAGGTCAGGGTCGCCGCCGTAATGGAATGGAAACCCCTGTCCCTGGGCCAGTAGAGTTCCGGCTTCAACTCGACAAAAAACCAGGGTTTGAGCAGTGCCTGACGATAGCGGGCGAAGAGGCCGTACTCCGTGACATGATTGGCCGGACGGGTTTCGCCATTGGTGTACAGGCCAAGCGCCAGCGCCCGTTTTTTGCTGAAGGATTTCAGCCACTGCTGCATGCCGAGCCACTCGAGACCGTCGCTCGACTCGGAAAACAGTCCCCGCACCGTCGTGCGCAGCAGCGAATGCGGTGACAGCAGCATATCGTAGTCGATCCGCGACTCTTCTCCAAAGCCTTCCTGGCGTTCCCAGAAGACCGCCTGGGAGAGCTTGAGGGACGATTGTTCGGCAACCGGTATGATGTAGCGGACCCGGGACCGCAGCTGGGGATTGAGCCCGCCGTCGAGGTCAAGGCCAACCTGGTGACTGAAGCTGAACCGGCTGCTGCGCTGTTTGCGGTACTGCAGCGCGACGGAGGTGTCGGACGTTCGCTGCTCTGCTGTCCGCGGCGGACCCAGGGCGGTGGCGGCGACCGGTTCATCACTGTCCTCGCTGCTGATGATCAGGTGGAAGCGTTCCTTGAGATGGGGGAGCTGCAGGCGGACCTTGACCTGCGTGCCGTAACTCATCCCTTCGCCTTCCGTCAGGGTGCCCGAACCGCGCAGACGCAACAGGGTGGTGGCGGCCTCCTCCTCGAACTGCGGGTCACTGAAGAAGCTGTCGAACCAGGTTGCCACAAAGGAGAGGCCTCGGCCGATATTTTCATGGGCATCATCGAGGCGTGACGGTTGCGCGGTCTCCTGCGGCAGCTGCGGTTCGGCGGGGTGCCCCAGGCGCGGCGCGGCGCAGCTCAGCCAGAGCCCGATAACAAGCCAGACAAGGGTGCGGGTAACGCTGGTCATGGAGGGTCTCCCCGGTTTGTCTGCCACGGTTGGTGCCGCTGCGCGCGGCGCTGTTGGGGAGGTGGTTGCCGGTGGGCGCAAACCACCGCCGGTGTTTCTGGCCAGGGGATCTTCAGGCCGCCACGACCCGGTCGCGCCCCGCTTTTTTAGCCCGGTAAAGGCGTTCATCGGCCATGCTGATCAGCTTGTCGATATCCGGGCCGTCGGCAAGTTCGCTGGCCATGGCGACACCGGCACTGAAGGTGACTCTCAGGCAGCTGTCATTGAATTCGAAGGCATGCTGTTTGAGAACCTCCCGGAGCCGCTGCAGCATCCTGACGGCCTGCTGTGCATCGATGTTGCGGGCCGCGACGAGGAATTCCTCACCGCCAAAGCGCCCGACCAGGTCATAGTCCCGGAATCCTTCCGTCAGGAAACGGGCGAATAATCGCAGAACGTAATCTCCGGCCGGATGGCCGTAGAGATCATTGGTGATTTTGAAATAATCAAGATCCAGGATAATAATAGCAAAATCCAGCCGTTCGCGTTTGTATTCGCTTGCGAGCACGCTCAGCCGCTCGAGGAGAAAGCGGCGGTTGTAGAGGCCGGTCAAGTCGTCGCGGGTCGAGATGCGCAGCAGCTCCTGTTCGGCTCGTTTGCGGTCAGTGATATCGATGATCAGCCCTTCCACTGCCGCGATGCTGTCATCCTTGTTGTAGATGAACAACCCCTGTTCGAAAACCCAGACCTCGTGCTGGTTCGCGGTGAGCAGACGGTACTCGAGGCGCACCGGCAGCCGTGAGCCGGCGGCCGCGAGCCAGGTGCTGACGACGGTCTGCCGGTCCGCCGGGTGGACCAGCTCGGCGAAACTGAGGCGTTTGTTGTGCACCAGTTCCTCGCTTTTATAGCCGGTCAGTTCGAAACACCCCTCGGAGATGAATTCCATCGTCCACTGCTCATCATAGCGGCAGCGATAGGCGATGCCGGGCAGGTTGGCGAGCAGCACCGACTTGCTGCGCTGACTCTCTTCCAGCAGGGCGTTGGTGCGCTTCAAGCGCAGGTTCCAGTAGAGGGACAGCACAATCAGCAGGGCGAGGCCACCGCCGATCCGGATCGGTCCGAGCTGTTCCAGGTACGCGCGTTCGCTGGCGAAGAGAATCGCAGCGCCCTCGTCCTGGCCGTTGCGGTTGTCGTCGGCATGGCTGCTGCAGCGGGGCAGGATGGCAGCGGCGAGCAGAACAGCAAGCACCAGGGCAGGGAGGAATATCCGCTGTGGACGGCCGGTGCTCTTGTCGCGCTGCTGCTGCCCGGGCGGTGCAGCGGGGGGAACAGCCATGATTCTGCGGTGACGCACGATTGACCTCAAGGGCGAAAAGAGGATCAGCGTCCTGCCTGGCTCAGACGGATTGTCGAGTCAGCGCACGACGCGCGACGTGCCGTTGCAGGGTGACAAGCGGCAGATTTTTGCGCTATTCCCTAGCAACTGGACCGCTCCCTGTCAAGCCTATTTGCACTGTCGCCGTTGCGGCCCCCGGGCAGCGGCCGGAACCGCGCGCCAGGGCCGCCGCCGCAGGCTGCCGCTTGTGGCGCTAGAAAAAGTCGAAGTAGGTATCCACCCCGTTGAGGAACAGGTCGTACTGGGTTTCCATCGCCTCCTTGAGCAGCGCTGCGGGCAGTCCCTTGACCAGGGCAAAGCGCAGGCCGACCCAGCCGAGGGCATCGCTGCCGCCGAGGCTGAGAATGTAGCCCTTCTCCTGGTAGGTATATGCCAGCATGCTGCGTCCTTCGGCAAGACGGAGAATGTTGCGGGCAACGAGCTTGCCTTTGCGCACGGCCGCCTGGGCGGTCAGCTGGTTAAGGCCGCTGGCATCGAACCTGGAACAGTCTCCGGCAACGAAGATGCTCGCCAGCGGCGCGCCGTCGACAAGGACCTGGCCATAGGCGTTGGCAGCGAAACTCTGTGGTGTGGGGATGACGCCGGGAAACAGCAGGGTCCAGTGCGACGGGAGGGAAAAGCTGCTGTCGCTGCCAACCTGCTGCAGTTCAATGGCGCCGTTCTGCTGGCCAAGGTAGCCGGTTTCCGCCAGGTAGCTGATCTTTTTGCGCTGCAGCTTGCGGCGGATATGGGTATGAAAGGTGCGCGGCAGGCCGGGGACGAGCCGGCGGTTCAGGTCGATCAGGCGCAGGTGGTGGGGAATCCGCTGCCGTGCCAGTTCTTCTTCCAGTTCCCAGAGAAACTGGATGCCCGTGGCGCCGCCGCCGACGCAGGAGATCTCCACCGGAGCGCTGCCGCCGAGCTGGCGCAGCTGGTCGATGAGCGCCGGGCCGCCCCCTTCGCGCAGGTCGTTGGCGGTGGTGGTTGCCGCGCCATCGGGAAGCTGGCGCGGCGTGGCGCCGCTGCTGATCACCAGGGCATCGAACGGGATTTTTTCCCCCGCCAGGCAGATAGCGCCGTCCTGCTGCCAGCGCGCCAGATCCTCCAGGGCGAAGTCAAGGCGCTGCTGCTGAAAGGTAAAGGAAAAGCGCTCGGCCAGGGTGGTGTAGGGCACGGAATATTTTTCCGCCGGGTAGCGAAAGGTCTTGTGCAGGTTGGTCTGCTTGCAGTGGACCGCCTGGGCGTCGATCAGGTGCAGCTGCGCCTGCTTGTCGCGCCTGGACAGTTCAATCAGGCAGGCGAGGCCGGCATAGCCACCGCCGAGCACAACGATTTTTGCCATGGGACGGGTCTCCTTCCGGGGTCAGTGGTGTGGTGACCTGGGGCGTCACGCGCATCTGTCTGCAAGGTTACCATATTCCGGCGCCGGTCAGGCGTATGGGCCGCTTTCAGTCTGCCGGCGTCCTGAGCTGTTCCTCGTAGAGCTGCAGGTCGGCCGCCGAAAAACAGCAGAAGATGATCTCCGCCAGGGGCGGGTCGCTGGCGACGAAGGCGCGCACGGTGGCCACGGCGATGGCGGCAGCGGCCGCCGGCGGGTAACCGTAGACGCCGGTACTGATGCAGGGGAAGGCGATCGACGACAGCCCCTGTGTCACCGCCAGGGTGAGGCTGTTGCGGTAACAGTCGGCGAGCTGCTGTGCCTCGTTGCGGCCGCCACCGTGCCAGACCGGTCCCACCGTGTGGATGACGTAGCGGGCCTTGAGTCGGTAGCCGCGGGTGATTTTCGCGGCACCAACGGCACAGCCGCCCAGCTGGCGACACTCTGCCAGCAGTTCCGGGCCGGCGGCGCGGTGGATGGCGCCGTCAACCCCGCCACCGCCAAGCAGCGACGGGTTGGCGGCATTGACGATGGCATCCACCGCCAGGTCGGTGATATCGCCGCAGCGGGCGCGTATGTCGGTTGTCATGCCAGTTCTCCCTGGACCGCCTTGCGGTCTGTCAGCCGCCGCTTCAGCAGGCGAGGGGATATCCCTTGTCCTGCAGATGCTTGATGATCTGGAGCAGTTGCTCCATGGTTCTGCTGTCGGCATGCATGCCGGGGTGCCGGACTTTGGCCGAGGAAAAGACCCCCAGCCGCTTGAGCAGCTGTTTGCGCAGGGAAATGCCGATACCGGGCTGAAACTCCCAGCGGTTTAACGGAAGGAAGTCGTAGAACAGCGTGCGCGCCGCATCCCATTGCTGTTGCCGGCTGTACTCATAGAGGCGGACCAGCAGTTCGGCGTAGATGAATCCGGTCATGATGCCGACCGCGCCGAGCTGCAGCTCCTCCAGGGCGTAGAGTCCGCCGAGAGCGCCAAACACCCGCAGCCCGGGCCCGGCGCTCTGCTGCAGGGCCTGGATCTTGGCGCCGGTCGGCGGGTCTTCGAGCTTGATGTACTGGATATGTTCCGCGGTTTCGAACATGCGCGTCACCAGCTCCACCGACATGGTGATACCGGTGACCGCCGGATAGTCGTGAATCACACAGGGAATCCGCGCCGCGGCGGCGACCTGCTGGTAATATTCGAGCAGGGGCTTGTCCTTCTGGATGCCGTGCGGACCAAGCAGCAGGGCATCGGCGCCGAGATCCCGGGCCCGCTGCGCCATCTCCATGGCCGGATCCGTCGCCGCGGCACGCACGCCGACAACCAGCCCCATCCCGGCCGGCAGCCGCTTGCGGTAGAGTTCAATCACCTTGACCCGCTCCGGATCGGAGAGCTTGGGGCCCTCGCCGAGGGCGCCGAGAATCGCCAGGCCATGGACCTGCCTGGCGGCCATGAATTCAATCAGACGCTCGATGCTCGGGTAGTCAACCGCGCCATCATCGTGGAACGGGGTGGGGACGATGGGATAAATGCCTTGCAGTTCCATTGCGGGCCTCGCTGCCGGGTTGGAGTGGTGGTCTGTGCGTCAGGGTGGTGCCAGGTGCAAAGCGGCCTTGCCCGGCCATCATAACGCCAAAGAGTGCCTGACGCAGAGTTTTTTTTGGCACCGGGCGCCGCCGGCGCAACAAAAAAAAGCCGGAGGCGCAAGGCCTCCGGCTGCTGGTTACAGGACCAGGTGCGGTCAGATCAGCTCGCGGCTGCCTGACGTGCCTGGTCGAGCCACTCATCCCAGGTCGCGCGGTTCTCTTCGATCCACTCGCGGGCATGACGTTCAATGTCCTGCTGGGACTTTTCGCCGTCCTGCATCCGCGTGTTCTGCGCGTTGATATCACTCAAGGAGAGGGTGAACAGCTCAAAGAACTTCCGGGCCGCCGGGTTCTCGGCAAGGAACGCCTTGTTGGCGACAACCTGAATGTCGCTGACCACGAAACCGGCCTTGAGGGGATCAGTGACCGCCCCTTCGATGCCGCTGACGGTCATGCGATCCCGACCGGCTTCCTGGGATTCGAGGGGTTTGATGTCCGGCACATTGATCCACATGACATCCGTGCCCGGCTTGAGCATGCCGATGGTCCAGTTGGGTGCCCAGGTGTAGAAGAAAATCGGCTCACCGGCGCGGTAACGCGCGATGGTATCGGCCATGCTGGCGGAATAGCCGGCCTTGATCGGGTTGATGTGATCATCAAGGTCATAGACCTCGAAGTGGTGGGTAATGACTTTTTCACAGCCCCAGCCCGGCGGGCAGGCGGTCAGGTCGGCCTTGCCGTCGCCGTTGGCGTCAAAGGCTTTCTTGACTTCGGGACGTTTGAAGTCGTCGAGGGACTTGATGTCGAATTGCTCCACATGTTTCTTCGACACCAGGTATCCCTGCAAGCCGCCGGCCTTGGCGACGTAACCGACGATTTCAACCCGCTCTTCGGATCTTTTCGGCATCTGGCTGGCGTGATTCGGGAACCAGCCGTTGGTCCAGTAATCGACGTCGCCGAGCATCACCGACTGGTAGAACAGCGGGTTCTGCAGCTCCTGGGGCTTGGCGACCTTGTAGCCGAGCTCCTCGAGGCCGGCGCGGACGATGGCTTCCTGGAAATAACCGGTGTTCCAGGTGGCGCGGGCCGGTTGCACCTCAACCCCGGCACCGGGCTGATGCTGGTCGGCAAAGGCCGGCACCGCAAGGGACAGCAGTGCTAATGTCACTAGAATTCGCTTCATACGTGTTTCTCCTTTTCTCGTTATTGATGGGATGTTGACGGATTATTTGCGGGCAGCAAAACCCTGGGTGATGCGATCGAGCATCATGGCGAGCAGCACGATCGCCAGACCGCCAATCGTCGCCAGGCCGATTTCCAGGGTGTTCAGACCCTGAACCACCGGATTGCCAAGACCGCCGGCGCCGATCAGCGCGGCGATCACCACCATCGACAGGGCCATCATCAACGTCTGGTTGAGGCCGGCCATGATCGACGGCAGGGCCAGCGGGAACTGGACCTTGCGCAGGACCTGCCAGGATGTCGCCCCGAATGCCAGCGCCGCTTCGATCAGTTCCGGATGGACCTGGCGGATGCCGAGGCTGGTCAGGCGGACAATCGGCGGCAGGGCAAAAATGATCGTCGCGAGGATGCCGGAGACCGTGCCGATACTGAACAGCATGACCACCGGTACCAGGTAGACAAAGGGCGGAATCGTCTGCATGGCATCCAGAACCGGGCGCAGAAACAGCTCAAAACGATCACTGCGGCCGGCGAGGATGCCCAGGGGAATCCCGGCCAGGGCGCAGAAGAAAACCGAGCTGATGACCATCGCCAGGGTGGTCATGGTCTCCTCCCAGAGACCGAGGTAGCCGACCAGCAGCAAGGTCACCAGGCTGAACAGGGCGACCCTTTTGCCGGCAACGCGCCAGGCGATCACCACGAACAGCAGGATCACGGCGAGGGGCGGCAGCACGGTGAAAAACCACTCAAAGGCTTTCAGGGAGATTTCGATGGGGGCCTTGATCGCCTGGAAGACATCGCGGTGATTGAAAACCAGCCAGTCGACAAAGGTCTGCACCCATTCATCGAGGGGAATCAGTTTTTCTTTAAAACTTAATAGATTCATCAGTGAGCGTGCTCCGTCGGGACGGGTTCCATGGCCGGCTGCTCGTCCGGCTGACTGCGATGCAGCGTGCGCAGGAACAGGTTCTTGGATACGGCGCCGAGATACACGCCATTCTCGTCAAGGATCGGCAGGGCCCAGGGGTGACGCGCCACCTCGGGCAGAATGTCCTGCATCGAATCGGCCGCCGTGGCGGTCACGGCATCTTCGACATAGGCATTGCTGATCAGATGCTCCTTGTCGTTCTGGTCGAGCAGGTCCCGCAGCGAGTTGGTCGAAACGATCCCCTTGAAGCGCCGGTCCGAGTCGAGCACGTAGCCGTAATCGCGGTCGGCCTTGATCAGGCGCTGCAGCGCGGCCCGGGGGTTCTTGCCGTCGGTGATGATGATGGTCACCTGGCTGTCGCTGGCGATGTCGCCGGCGGTCAGGATGTTGGTCGGGTCGACCCCGCGGAAGAAGGCGCGGACGTAGTCATCGGCGGGATTCTGCAGGATTTCTTCCGGCGTCCCGACCTGCACCACGCGTCCTCCCTCCATGATGGCGATCCGGTCACCGATCCGCATTGCCTCGTCGAGGTCATGGGAGATAAAGACGATGGTGCGCTTGACCTTGGCCTGGAGTTTCAGCAGCTCATCCTGCATCTCCGTGCGAATCAACGGGTCGAGGGCGGAAAACGCCTCATCCATCAGCAGGATGTCCGGGTCGACGGCGAGGCCGCGGGCGAGCCCGACGCGCTGCTGCATGCCGCCGGACAGCTCTTTCGGCAGGGACTGGGCGTAGGCCCCCAGCCCGACCTGTTCGAGCGCAGCCAGCGCCCGCTGTTCCCGCGTCTGCTTGTCAATGCCGTCCAGCTCCAGGCCGAAGGCGGCGTTCTGCAGGACCGTCATATGGGGCATCAGGGCGAAGGACTGGAACACCATGCTCATTTTCTTGCGGCGCATTTTCACCAGCTGATCCGGGGTCATCGCGACAATGTCCTCACCATCGATGAGGACCTGGCCGGCAGTCGGCTCAATCAGGCGGTTGAGCATCCGCACCATGGTTGACTTGCCCGACCCCGACAGACCCATGATGACGAAGATTTCGCCGGTACGGATCTCGAAGTCGGCCGCCTGTACCCCGACCGTCGAGGCGATCTTGGCGAAGATGGCATCCTTGTCCAGCCCCTGCTCCAGCAGGGCGAGGGCTCTTTTCGGATGGGGGCCAAAAACCTTGTACAGGTTTTTCACCGCAATCTTGATGTTGTCTTCCATATGTCTTCCTTGGTTGAAATACGTGCAAAACAGTTTAAAAAACGGCAACAGGACCGGGACGCATCATGGCGCCGCGGGACCAAATGTCCGGATGTTGCGGAGGATCTGCAAAAGGGGCGGAATCTGCAAGAAAAGCAACAGTCCGAATGAGAGTGATATTTTTTTGTTGTTTAATGACAGAGCAACCCGCAACCCGATTCAGCCGAAAAACCCTGAACCAGGTGCTGCTCTGATAGGTGGGGGGATTAGCGAAGCAGGGTACGGGACCCTGTTCTTGACAATCCCCCAGCGGGACAAGGGCGGAACACCCTGGCGGGGTGTTGCCCAACGCCTTACCATACAAGGGAATAGTGGAGATGTCAAATCAGCGCAGAAAATCAGTGGCTTTGGTCGTTTGGCGGCGGCTTCGCAGCAGGGCCGGCAGATCGCCGAAGACCTTGAACAGCCCGGCAAAGACGACAAAGAATTCCAGCCGTCCGAGAAGCATACCGCAGATCTGCACCCAGAGCTGGCCATCATGGGCCGCAGCGGAGGTGACGCCAACGGAGAGCCCGACGGTTCCGAGGGTGCTGGCGAACTCGAACAGGCTCGCGGCCGGCGGGTGACCAAAGGCGGCCAGCGCGGCGCTGCCGGCAAGCCAGACGGCGAGATAGAAGAACACATAGATGCCGACCCGGCGCAACTCCCGGTCGGTCAGGAATCGGCGACGCTCACCGAGCCAGACCACCGGCTGGTTGACCACGCCGGCGGCGCGGAACAGCCCTTTGAGCTGCCACAGCACCCCTTGCACCAGGGCGTAGATGCGGTACTGCTTGAGCCCCCCCGCGGTGGAACCGACGCCGCCGCCGATCAGCATGAGCAGGATCAGCAGCAGCCAGCCCAGCCCGTTCCACTGGTGCAGGTCGACGCTGGCATAGCCGGTTGTCGACAGCGCCGTAACGGTCTGGAAGAGGGCCGCCCGCAGGGACCCGCCGGCGTCCAGCGACCGGGTGACCCCGCCGTACAGACAGAGGACCAGCAGCGGCACGACGAACACCAGCAGGCGCATCTCGGCGTTGCGCCATAAGACCCGCCAGCGGCCGTGCCAGAGGGCGTAGCCGACGAGAAAATTCATCATCCCGAGACCCATCAGCAGGATGGTCACCAGCTCCACCGCGGCGCTGTTCCAGGCGCCGATCGATTCCGCCCGGGTCGAAAAACCGCCGGTGGAAAGGGCGCAGAACGCGTGATTGACAGCGTCGAACCAGCCCATGCCGGCGCCTTTCAAGGCGCCGATGCCGAACAGGATATAGCTGCTGTAGAGGGTCATGACCAAGCGCGCAGAGCGGCGCACATGGGGCACCAGCAAGCTGCCGTGCCCTTCGGCACTGGTGAGGCTGACACCCGCCGGGCCGGTCAGTGCGCTGAGCATGAGAATTGCCAGGCCGGCGCCGCCGGCGAGCTGCATCAGGCTGCGAAAAAAGAGCAACAGCGCCGGTGCCGAGGTGACATCGACGACGGAGAGCCCGGTCGTGGTCCAGCCGCTGGTCGACTCGAAGACGGCGCGCGTGACGTCCGCACCGCTCGCCAGAAACGGGATCGCGCCGGCGCCGATGGCCACCAGCCAGGAGAGCACGACGACGACAGCCCCTTC
>JAWOIX010000141.1:0-9071 GCA_046484405.1 Pelovirga sp. | reverse complement strand
CGTGTCAGGGCGCTAACGCGGCCGTCATTTTTCATTCGCGATGGCGGTTTTGCCTTTTCTGTCTTCTGTGTTCTGTGTTCTGTCTCCTGTCTCCTGTCTCCTGTCTTCTGTCTTTACCAGATCTTTCTCTCCGCCTCCCCCTCTCTGCGACTCTCCGTTAAATCTTCAGGTTTTGCTCCTGGCTCCTGAATTCTGCATTCTGCATTCTGCCCCCTTGACATAACCCCTTTCCAGTGATAGTTACCATGCAGTAACTACCACTGGAAAGGGGTTCTGTCAAGGGGGCAGAATGCAGAATTCAGGAGCCAGGAGGCAGAAGCAAAACCTGAAGATTTAACGGAGAGCCGCGGAGAGGGGGAGACGGAGAGAAAGATCTGGTAAAGACAGAAGACAGAAGACAGGAGACAGGAGACAGGAGACTGAAGACAGAAGACAGAAGACAGAAAAGGCAAAACCGCAGTCGCGAATGACAAACGACGGCCGCGCTAGCGGCCTGACAGCTGCGCAGCAGCTATGACACGACGAAGTCGTTGACGCCGCGAAGCGGCGGACGGGTTTTTACAACGGACAACGGACGACTGACAACGGACAGCTTTTAACCGTTGACAGCCGCATGAGCGGCCTGACGAGGCGTTAAGCCGTCAACATCCGCAGCCGCAGTTATGACAGACCACCTTGTCGCTTCCCTCCGGTTCGATCGTTTCCGGGGCGAACGCGACCCGGTTGACGCCGCGGCGGATGTCCTCGGCCAGGTTGAGGTTGCGGCTCGCGCCGATGACATGGCCGAGACACATGTTGCCGATCCCCTGCTGCGGAGCACGCAGACGGACACTGTTGAGCAGATCGCCGTAGCCGTTGATGTCCATGCTCATCGCCGCATCGTCCAGGCGTTGCAGCCGGTATCCCAGGGGGGCCAGCTCGGCCGTCAATGCTTCGAACATGGTCGCGAGTGCTGCCGTATCGACCAGCTGCCGCCACTTGTCGGCGAGAAAATTGCGGCGGTAAAAAACCACGGTGATATCCTTGTCAGCCATAGACTGCTGCGTTCCTTTCCTGCGTTGCAAAGGGTTTGATCATGTGCAACTGATCGATGCGCCACGGCATACTGCCCCGACCTGCGACGGGGACGTTGTCATGGCAAACAGACGTCAGTCAAGTGCCACGTACTCAACCTTGATAATCTCGAGGTCTTCCTTGCCGCCGGGCGTCACCACCGTAACCTCGTCCCCCTCCCGGGCATTAAGCAGCGCCCGGCCAACGGGCGAAAACCAGCTGATCCGACCGCGCGAGGCATCCATCTCATCGCCGCCGACGAGGCTGAGAACCCGTTCCTCACCCTGACCGTTGGCCACCGTCACTGTCGCGCCGAAGAGGATCCGGTCACCGGCGCGGCTGCCCTGGGCGAGGGGGTCGACAATGATTGCCACGTCCAGCTGGCCGGTGAGGTAGCGGATCTTGCGATCGATCTCGCGCAAGCGTTTCTTGCCGTAATGATAATCGGCATTCTCCGATCGATCACCGTTGGATGCCGCCCAGGCCACCGTCTCTACCATGGCCGGACGCTCCTTGTAGAGCAGATGCTTCAGCTGGGCCCGCATCCCCTCGGCACAGGCCGGGGTCATATAGTTTTTGCGTTCCTGTGTCATGTTAAAAGACCATCCCGATCTTTGATCCTCCTGGAAAACAGTCCGAAAAGCGCGCCTGGTGCCACTCTGAAACCTGAGAAAAAGGATGAAATAACACCTTGGACGCACCCCTTTTTCCTTAGGTGAAGCCTTAAGAGCATAATCCTATCTATCTATTTTGTATAGGTTCTGATTTGCCATGACAGCTTCAACGCCACCTTGCCGCACTGTCAGCTGGAGGACGCCTCACCGTTGATCTCGCTGAGCATGGCCTTGGCGAAATTTTTCGCCCGGCCGCCCGGAGCCATCATCCCGTAAGCGACCGCTTCACGCAGTTCATCGTCCGTTGCGTCGTGATCCTTCGCGACCGCGAAGTGCTTCTTGAGTCAGTCGGGGCACTGCACCGCGACCGCACAGGCGACCCGGATCAGTTCACGGGTTTTCACATCGAGGACTTCACGATACTCAAAGTCAAAGAACGTTTTACGAATATCCATATCATCACCTCCGGTGAAAAGGAAGGGTTCCGGCAGCGGCGCACCGGCCGCGCATTTCTTCAAGCCTTCTGTCCGGCAACCGCCTGGTCGGCGATGGCACGGCAGACCAGCGGCAAAACTTCTTCGATGGGGATCCGGGTACGGGTCTTGGCCAGAAAACCGTTGTTGTGAACAAAAGAAATCTCTGCGCAATCGGCGATTGCACGAAAATCGACCAGCGGGTGATCGACCAGACGCAGCAGCTCCCACCCCTCACCACGATTGGAGGGGGTGATACTGATGGCGATGTTGTCGTCATCCAGGGCCCCCAGGTAGAGTTCCATCGCCAGCTTCGGGTACTCACGGATCGTACTGAATATGGCTTTGAGGTGCTTGACCGGCAGCACCTGCGCCTCGTTCTGCAACCGCTTCAGGCGCGCCATCTTCCGATCGATCAGGGCAAGCATATCCGTGCCGAGCCCTTTCATGAATTTGTAGAGCAGATTACGGCTGCCAAGGGTTTTGGCCGCTGCGAAGATCGACAACAGGTAGCCATCGATAGGAGAGGAGGCAGCAAGCAGGACACTGGAGTCCACCCCCAGGTACTTGGCGGCCTGGTAGGGGCCACGCACGTCCATCATGCTGATGTAGGGATACCAGACAAACGATTGCGTCGCTGCCTCGTGCAGTCCAAGGTGGCGCATGACCAGGTGAAAGGCGCAGGGCAGCGAACGGTCATGGTGATGATCGAAATTGTGGCGCAGGGGATTATGCTCCATCCCCACGTCAACCACGTAGGTATTGAGATCCTCCAGGTCGGCGGGTGTCGCTTCACGGCGGTACACCACAGCTTTGTCCAGGGTGGCAAGCAACACACAGACAGACAGAAAGTCGTCTTTGTGCGCACTGCCCGGGTGGGTCACGATCTTGTACATAGAGTCCATTCTAGCAGAAATCCACCGTGAACATCTGCGCGCCGGGACAATTTATCCAGCTAACTGATCCCCGCGGCCGCATGCCGGAACCAATGCCGCCCAGAGTCGCAGAGGCCGTGGCTCGCTGCAACGGGGCCGCGGCTTGAAAAACCTTTGCGCACGCCACTGTGGCACAGAAATTTTTTCATGAAGGCAGGTTGTGCAAGGTTGCGAAAAAATCCCTATGGAGCGCTGCGGAATTTACGGCTGAAATTCTCTTCCTCATCGGGGCTGCCAATGAGAATCAGCACCATCCCCTCCTGCAGCTCGGTCTCCGGTGCCGGGGAAACGAGCGGGTCGGTCGAACCGGGCAGCTCCAGGGCAACAATGGAACAGCCGGTTTTCGGCCGGATCTGTGACTCGGCGATGGATTTTCCGGCGAGGGAGGGAGGCAGCGGCGTGCGGAAGACGTCGATCCCTTCGGTGAGAAAAATTGTCTCCTTGCCTTCGAGAACATTGTTGAGAATGTTCGCTCCCACCGACGCATTGGAAATCACGAAATCGGCGCCGGCAGCATACAGCTGCTCGACATTCTCCTCCTGGTTGGAGCGGGCAACGATGCGCATGTGCGGACGCTGGCGGCGGCTGGCAAGGGTGAGAAAGATGTTGGTGCTGTCATCATTGGTGGTGACGATCAGTCCCTTGGCTTCATCAATCCCCGATTCCTGCAGCAGATGGCGATTGGTCGCATCACCGATGACGCTGATGTGATCCATGCACTCGAGATTGTTGTTGCGATCAATGATAACGAACGGAATCTCGCGTCGCTCAAGGTACCTGGCGGCACTGCAGCCGATCCGGCCATGCCCCAGAACCATGACCAGATCGGTCTGGTCCTTCTCCGAGGTGATATCTTCGAGCAGATGCAGCTGTTCGCGGGTGCCTGCCAGCATCATCAGGGCGCGCGGCGACAGCACACTGCCGGCTTCGGGGATGGTAAAGGTACCACGCTCCCACAGGCCGATGACCGCCAGGCCGGTGCGCTGGCGAATCTGCGCTTCGGCCAGGGTCTGGCCGACAAAGGGGGTCGACTTCACCGGCATCTCAGCAATCAGCAGCCGGCCAAAGGCGTCGAGGATGTGGGCGGTCGCCCCGAGAGTGGTGGCGCGCGAGGCCAGGTAGCTGCCCAGAATCCGCTTCAGCGGAATCGCCCGGTTGGCACCCGCCGCGCGCAGCAGTTCGCCCCGCTCCGGCTCATCGACCATGGTGGCGATCGGCGTTTCACAGAAGGAGCGTACGGTCAGGCAGATGTTGGTGTTCTGCGGATCGGACAGATTGGTCACCAGGTGACGGGCCTTGTCCACCTTGATGTTCTTTAAAAAGGCCACACTGGTCGGGCTGCCGACGACGACGTGCAGCCCCTCTTCCTCGAGATCAAACGCCTTCTCATGGTCGGAACAAACGATCACGTAGGGGGTGTTGTGGGCGACCAGGCGGCGAATCAGTGCGCGGGTAATGGCATCATAACCAAATATGACGACATGGTTGACATAGTCCTCGGGCAGCTCCGATTTGGGACGGTAGCGCAGGCGGTGCTCGATCCAGGGGGCGAGAAACAGGCTGATCATCCCGAACGGGAGCAGAATCAGCATGAAGATGACCCCCGAAAAGGTGACAATGGCGGAGAAGAGGAACCCGACATCGGTGGTAAAGACAATATCGCCGTATCCCAGGGTGGTCATCGCGACGATGGCCCAGTAGATACCGGTAATCAGCGAGTAATGGCGCCCTTCGAGAAATTCCATCAGCACGGTGAAGAGCGCGGCATAAACCATCACCAGGAAAAACAGGAAGAAGCAATAGAGCACGAGCAGCTTGAGGTTTTTCCGCGCCTGGCCACGCAGGAAAAAAGCAAATTCGTTAACGGAAAGATTCATAGGGGTCCACGGAAATGGGGGAAACGCATCCAACGGGGTGACAGCGAAGTGCATCACTGCAGATCGACACGGCCAACAGCTGCTGTCACCCACCATGCCCTCTTGCAGAAGCACAGGCAAGGAGGACACCGGCGGCCAGGCAAAGACGTTGGCCACCCGTTAAACTAACGAATTTTTCCACAATTGACAAGTCGGCTGTCCGTCCGCGGATCAACACTGCGCACAACGCCCGAAAAATCTGTTTGCAGACAAAGCCGTCCCACCGGCATAAAAAAATCGTCCGTCACAAAAGCGCACCTGCGCAAAAAAAATTGACATGGATCAAGAAACGGACCGTCCAGATGTGCTAATGTCCCGGCTGGTTCCGTGAGAAGGGATCCGCCAGGACGGATGAGGGAGTGTAGCGGCGGTCAGCCGCTGGCGCGGCGGCGACGGCTTCGCCGTGTCAGGGCGCTAAAGCGCCCGTCGACGACTTCGTCGTGTCATCGCTGCTGCGCAGCTGTCAGGCCGCAAGCGCGGCCGTCACTGGGCTCCTAACTCCTGGCTCCTAACTCCTGGCTCCTAACTCCTGGCTCCTGGCTCCTGGCTCCTGGCTCCTGGCTCCAGTATTCCACCTCTCCACCCGTAACGAGGTTCATCGTGAGAACAAGCGCGCTTTTCAGCCAGATCAGTGTCTGGCGTTCCCTCATCCAATGGGGGTTTTTCTGCTGGATCCTTTACCTCGGCATCCGCTTCGGACTCTTCGTCCGTCATTTCGAAAGCGCCGGGGCGACCCCCTTTTATTCGCGTCCGCCGGGAGTCGAGGGGTTTCTGCCCATTGGTGCCCTGGTCAGCCTGAAACACTGGCTGACCACCGGTGTCGTGGATGCCATCCATCCGGCAGCCCTGGTCCTGTTTGTCACCTTTCTGACCATGAGCCTGCTGGCAAAAAAATCCTTCTGTTCCTGGCTGTGCCCGGTTGGAACCGTATCGGAAGGGACCTGGAAACTCGGCAGGCGCCTGTTTGGCCGGAACTTCCGTATCTGGACCTGGCTTGATATCCCCTTGCGCGGGCTCAAATACCTGCTGTTTTTTTTCTTTGCCAAAATCATCCTGCTCGACATGCCCAGCCAGGCCATCGGCGCCTTTATCCGGACTCCCTACTGGGCTATCAGTGATGTCAAAATGCTCCATTTCTTCACCGGCATGTCGTTGACCGCCCTGCTCGTCATTGCCGTGCTGGTCGTGCTCTCGCTGTTCTATAAAAATTTCTGGTGCCGCTATCTCTGCCCCTACGGTGCCCTGTTGGGACTGTTGAGCATGGTCAGCCCGATGAAGATCCGCCGCACGGCGACCCTGTGCAACGGCTGTCAGCGCTGCACGCGCAGCTGCCCGGCAGATCTGCCGATCCACCGCAAGACGAGCATCCACAGCCCGGAATGTATCGGTTGCGCAGGCTGTGTCGAGCAGTGCCCCGAGAAGGCTCTTGCCATGTCGCTGCCATTGCTCAGTCAACCCCTACCGCGCTGGGTTTTCCCGCTGCTGCTTGTGCTGATCTACAGCGGCGGCGTCACCTTCGGCATGGTGACGGGACACTGGCAGACGTCGCTGAGTTATGCCGACTACCAGATGCTGATTCCACTGGTGCCGCAGATCGGCCACTGAGGCGCGCCGGGGCACCAGGCAGGCTCCGATTGACAGTGACGGAAAAAGCGGGATAATTTACCTGTAAAGGCGACAGCGAACAGTCGAGCGCTTTTCCACAGGAGGTCACCATGAAACGACTAGCGATAATGACTCTTCTCGCTCTGCTCATTGTGAGTGGTTGTGCCCAGAACGGTATGCGCAAAGAAGATGCCGGCACCCTGCTCGGCGCCGGTGGCGGCGCCCTGCTCGGCGCCCAGGTCGGCAGCGGCACCGGCCGCCTCGTTGCGGTAGCGGTCGGCACACTGGCCGGGGCGATGCTCGGCCAGGATGTCGGCCGCAGCCTCGACCGCGCTGATCAACTGGCGATGGAACGCAATGCCCAGTATGCCCTCGAAAATGTCCCGACCCGGACATCCACGGCCTGGCGGAATCCCGATACCGGCAACCGGGGCACCATCACCCCGGTGGAAACCTACCAGACCAGCCGGGGAGAATACTGCCGTGAATATGTCCAAACTGTCTGGATCGGCGGCGAAGAACACCAGGCCTACGGCACTGCCTGTCGCCAGCCTGACGGCAGCTGGAAAATCATCCGCTAGCGCAGGTCAGTCACCAGCGCCGTCCGCGTAGTGAAACCCTGTCCGGCAAAGGTGTCCGGACAGGGTTTTTTCCTGCGCAGCCTCCCCACACAACCACTGTCGGCAGCGGACATCCCCTCTCATGAAACCGATCAAAGTGCTGTCAACCCCGTCCGTTGAGACCCCCGGTGCCGGCGGGCTGCGGGAAATGCTGGCTATTTCGGCACCGATGGTGATCTCCCATGCGTGCGAAACGCTGCTGATTTTTATTGATCGGCTGTTTCTCTCGCGGCTCGGTCCCGAGCCGATGAACGCCGCCATGGCCGGCGGGCTGACCAGCTTCATGCTGATGACCTTTTTCATCGGCCTGATCGGCTATACCACCGCCCTGGTGGCCCAGTACTTTGGCGCCGGTCGCAAAAACCAGTGCCCGGTGGTCTTCTCCCAGGCGGTGATCCTGACGGTTCCCGCCGTACT
The DNA here is from genome assembly GCA_046484405.1 of Pelovirga sp. Taxonomy (GTDB): domain Bacteria; phylum Desulfobacterota; class Desulfuromonadia; order Desulfuromonadales; family Geopsychrobacteraceae; genus Pelovirga. The sequence goes on along the minus strand of JAWOIX010000141.1, from coordinate 1,438 downwards.
GCTGATCTTTGCCTGTCGCCCCCTGGGTCACCTGCTGTTTGCCGTGACCGACATTCCGCCCCTGCAGCGCGAACAGCAACAGCTCTATTTCGATATTCTCCTCTACGGTGCCCCGCTGGTCCTGCTGCGCACCGCCCTGGCGGGATTTTTCTCCGGGATCGGCCACACCCGCATCGTGATGGTGTCCGCCCTGGTCGCCATGTGTGTCAATGTGTGCGCCAACTATGTCCTCATTTTCGGTCACCTGGGGATGCCCGCCCTGGGATTACGGGGAGCCGCTTACGGTACCTTGTTCAGCAGTTTCTGCGCTCTGCTGGTACTGCTCCTCTGCTACCTGGGCCGGTCCAACCGCAGGACATTCACCCTGGCGGCGCCCTGGGCCCTGCAGCGCACCACCATGGTCAAACTGCTGCGCTATGGCTGGCCCGCCGGTGCCGAAATGTTTCTCAATCTGCTCGCCTTTACCCTGCTGATCCTGATCTTTCACAGCCACGGTCTGGTGACCGCAACCGCTGTCACCATCGTTTTCAACTGGGATCTGGTCTCTTTTGTCCCGCTGCTTGGTATCCAGATCGGCGTGGTCAGCCTGGTCGGTCGCTACATGGGCGCCGGGCGCCCGGACATCGCTGAACGCACGGCGTTGTCGGGGCTGAAGATGGGCTGGGCCTACTCATCGGTGATCCTGGTGCTCTTCGTCGTTTTTCCGCAACAACTTGTCGATCTCTTCGCACCGGCCGAGGCCAATGATCTCTTTACCCGGGCTGCGCCCCTGGCCGTCGACATGCTCCGCCTTGCCTCCCTCTACGTGCTGGCGGATGCCATCATGGTGGTTTTCAGCGGTGCCCTCCGCGGCGCCGGCGACACCCTCTGGGCCATGGGATTGTCGGTGACGATGCACTGGCTGCTGATTCCCGTGATCCTCGCCTGCCTCTACCTGTTTAACCTGGGTCCATTGGCGGCCTGGCTGGCGCTGATTGTCTGTTTTCTCATTTTCAGTGGTCTCTTTTACCTGCGCTTTCGCAGCGGCCGCTGGAAGACCCTGGTCATGACCGGCGACTGATCCCCTCCCCTGCACCGGAGTCCCATGGCAGAACACCGGCAAAAAGCCCCAGCGGTGGTCCGCCGCGCCACCCTTACCGGCAGTAATCCGCATCCGCCCGCTGCAGCTGTTGCTTCAGGCAGAGATCTCGTCCGTGAGATTATCCACCGTAACGGGGTTATCGAAATATGCCAGGGACGGGTCCGCACCGTACTTCCCCCGGACCAGCTCTTTCCAGCTGTCGGTGAAAAGAGCCTCTGCATCCTGCCGCGACGTCCAGCAGTAAATCCCCCCGGCGGTTTTGCCATCCTCGGACAGCAGGTACTGCTTGCGCACCAGTCCCGGCTGGTTGCGATAATTCGGTGCACTGGCGACAAACGCCTGGCGGGCCTCCTCCAG
>JAWOIX010000170.1:0-8023 GCA_046484405.1 Pelovirga sp. | reverse complement strand
CCGCGCAGGTCCCAGTACTTCGGATGGGTGATCATCCACCCCTCGTCATCGAACATGAAAGCGTAGTTGCCGCTCTCATAGGAGGGGAACACCACATCCTGGTCATCGATTGGGGAAATGTGCTGGGTGAACTTCATCAGGTGACGGTGATCGAGGGAAAGGACGACCACGCCGACCAGCCCGTCGGCATTGCGCACCGGTGTCGCGAAACGGACGACCCCTTCGTATTTCGTCCCCTCAACGGCGTCAAAGGGGGTTGGCGCTCCCTGCAACTGCTCATCGCGGGAGACGTACCAACCCTTTAGGTGGGTCACCCAGATATCACCGGCGGCAAGACGGGCGGCCCGCTGAAAGTAGTCTTCGTTGAGATAGGTCGTTTGCGCCGGGTCGGAGACATCGCGCAAGTGGGGGCTCGGCTGGCCATTGACAATCCGGATCTGCTCGATCCCGCTGGCGTTAACAAATGCCAGTTCGCGGTAGAGAGGCACCTGCTCACGGATTTCGACAGGAGCATCATTGGTTCCGTCGCGATACCAGATTTCCTGTTGATGGTTGCTGCTGAACTGGAGGTAATTGTCCTGATCAGGGGGCAGCAGAGCGAGATCGAGGAGATTGCCCTCGACCTGCTGGAGAAATGCACCGACCTGCGCGGCCACCATCTGCGCCCGCTTTTCCAGGGCCTTGGTCGCTTGCGTATCGAGGGTTTCGGTCGTGCGCTGGCGCAACAGGTCCTCGACCAGACGCAGACTGTGATGGGAATTGAACAGGACCAGGGCCAGGGGCAACAACGACAGCAGTAACAGGGCGCCAAGAACCTTGGTATGCAGATTGATGCGAAATCGGGTGCGCAGAAGGAACCACCTGTCAGACGGGCGACCCGTTAGCAGATCGACCCGGTAGCAGCAGCCGGCGCTGGACAGAACCGGCCGGAAAAATTATTTGTTGCGTGCCACAACGTAGTCCGCCAGGTCAAAGAGGGCCTGCCGGGCCGGGGAATCGGGGAAACGGGCGAGCAGGGCTTTCGCCCGTTCCACCCGCTGCAGCGCTTTGCTGCGGGTGTAGTCGATTCCCCCTTTGCGGGCAATCAACTCACAGACATAGGCCAAATCTTCCTGGCCGAGTTCTTCGGCTTCAACGATCCGGGCAATTTCCGCCTGTTCCTCGGCCGCAGCACTGGCATAGGTATGAATCAGCGGCAGGGTCATTTTGCCTTCAAACAGGTCATGCCCTTTCTGTTTGCCGAAATTCTCCTGGTCAGCAACATAATCGAGGGCGTCGTCCATCAGTTGAAAAGCGGTACCGATTTCGAGACCAAATTCGCGCAAAGCAAGTTCGTCCGCTTCCGGCACCCCGGCCAGCACGGCGCCGACCTGGCAGGCAGCCGCGATCAGGATAGCGGTCTTGTCACGGACGACCTGCAGGTAGCGCGTTTCATCGACCTCGAGATCGCAGGTGTTGATCAGCTGCAGGATTTCACCTTCCGCCAGTTGCGTGGTTGTGTCGGACAGCAGCTGCAGAATCTTGAGACTTTCCGATCCAACCATGACCGAAAAGGACTTGGCGAAGAGGAAATCACCGACCAGAACCGAAGCCTGGTTCCCCCAGACCGAGTTGGCCGAACGGTTGCCACGGCGCAGGCTGGCGCTGTCGACCACGTCATCGTGAAGCAGGGTCGCCGTATGAATAAACTCGACAACCCCGGCAAGCTCGATATGCTTGTCCCCCTGATAACCGCACAAGCGCGCACTGAGCAACAGCAGCATCGGACGAAAGCGCTTTCCCCCGCTCGACAGCACATACTGTCCGACCTGACTGATCAGTTTAACGTCGGAGGCGAGATGCTTTTTGAACTGATTCTCAACCGCCTGCATCTCATCTTTAACAAGGGCAACGACAGCATCCATGGGGCGTCTTTCCTGGCTGATCAGGGACAGGTCAAACCTGTGTCAGTTTACGGGGACAGGGATACGGCATTCTAGAAAGCCGCCTCTTCTGTGTCAAATTCATTTCAGACCGCGGCCACTATTCGTCCGGCCCAACTGCGCCGGGGCCTGGCAGAAATCGATAGTCCCGGTCATCCCAGCGATAGCCGCCGGCAAGCCAGATCTGTTCAACCAGAGGCCATTCCCCCTCAAGCTCCGGAATTTTTTCCACCAGTTCGGAAAATTCGAGAATTTCCAGGTCATCAATCACCAGGTTGGCGTCAGCATCGGCCCAATGGAAGGGTGCGATCCTGAACCCGTCGGCCGCGCTGCCAACCGGAATGGAAAAGTGCTGGCCATCAGGGTTGGCGATCAGCTCCCCGGTCAGAAAAACGTCCGTACCGATGGTTGCCTGCCGCGGAACCTCCAGCCGGTAATAGACCTGCAGTGGCAGGACGGGGTGGCGGACAATCCAGCGCGCCTCGCCGCTGCTGTCATCACGACTGGCCGCCTCTGGCTGGGCTGCTCCGAACGTCCAGCCGGGCGGATAGTCCTCTCTGAGAATCATTCCCTTAAGGGACGCCGTGCCAGCGACCTCAACCAGGATGACGATCTGCTGACCGGGCGCCGCGTGGGCCGGGGTGATCCTTTCCACCACCAATTGGGGGGGAGCACTGTCTTTGCTGGATTGGATTGTGAACCAGCTCACCAGCAGAAGAACCAGAACGGCAAGAGGAACTATCAACAGAAGAAGAAACCGGCCACGCCACCAGGGCGGCATTTTCTCCGGCGGCTGCTGTGCAGGGGTTTCTGCGTCCGGCGGTCTGATGATCTCAGCCAGTTCCACCTCGAGGGCATCAGCCAGCTTGACGGCATTCTCGCGCCGGATTGTCGGATAGCGATTATTCTCCCAACGGGACACCGTGTCGGTCGTGACCCCGACCACCTTGGCGACGTAGAGCTGGGTCAGGCGCTTCTGCTCGCGAATCCGCCGGAGTGCCTCGCCATCCACGGCAACAGATGGTGTTTCCAGGAGGGTCATCGGTCGCAATCCATTGGCAGGGGCTCCTCAAGTCGACGGAGTCTAACAGACCCGTCACAGTCGTGTAAACAGAAGATGGCGGCAACCCACCGGCATTCTGTGCCGTGCGTGCAATGGAATAAAGTCACAACAACAGCCAGGGTGAATTTTTTAGTTGACGCTAATTATTATTTTATTATAATGTTGGTCAGCAAGAAAAACACAACATTGCCTCGCGCTCCCCCTCCTGGCGCGGGGCACTTTTTTGCTGCAGCAGCGTCACAGCCCTCCCGCCAATCCTGCCCCGACAGACGGACTGAGCCCCTTGAAGACCTTGAGCAGGTGGGGAACCAGCTGTTTTTTGCGCGACATCACCCCTTTAAGGCGATAGAGGTTGTCTGCTTCCTGCGGATAACCGATGACGTAAGGGAGTTCGTTCGGACCCGCGGTCAGCAGGAAACTCGTCTCCATCACGATGTCGGTCACCAGCAGCGCCGCCAGTTCGTAACCTTTCTCGCCGCGAATCTCGGCCAGGGCCGTGGCCAGTTCCTGCTGGCGAAGATAAAACGTATGAAAATTGACAACTTCAACCTGCCCCAGGCCGAGCAGGGCATCGCCGGCACGGTATTCCTTGAAATCGGAAAAGATCAGTTTCCTGGCCGGCGCGCCGCTGGCCATCAAACTGCCGGCAGCGAAGAGGCCGGCGCCAAAATCGCCGTGTGCCAGGCCCGACAGGTCCTCAAGCCACTCAACCAGCTCTCGATCGGTCGCCGTCGTTGTCGGCGACTTGAGAATCAGGGTGTCTGACAGCAGTCCGGCGAGGAGCAGACCGGCCGTCTGCCGGTCCGGGTCAATCCCCGCCTGCTGATAGAGGGTACTCACCAGGGAACAGGTACTGCCAAGGGGCTGGTTGATAAAACGGATTGGCTGGTCGGTGTGAAAGTTACCCAGCCGGTGGTGGTCGATCACTTCCAGGATCTCGACCTTGTCGGCACCGGGAACGGCCTGGGCCAGCTCGTTATGATCGACCAGTATCAGCTTGACCGGAGAACTTTTGATCAGGTGGCTTTTGGTGGCAACCCCGAGAACCCGCAGATCGGCGCCGCAGACGATGGCTCCCGATTGCCTGCCATGCATCAGCTTGATGCGCAGGTCGTCGAGCAGATCGTTGGGGCGAACGGTCATGAAATCACTTTCGGCGAGACTGCCCACCGGTGTCGCCATGCGGGTCAGCCACACCGAGTTGGCGGTATCGTAATCGCTGATCAGGATTGAGACCTGCCTTTCCCGGGCCCGGGCCAGCAGCTCTTCGTCAACCGGACTGCCGCCGGAAATAATCAGCAGCCGTACCCCCGCCTCGACGGCGCGTCGCTGGATGCCGGTCCGGTCACCGGTAATCAGAATCGCCCGCTCGGGGTTCATGTCCTTGATCCAGCAGTCGAAGCTCGCCTCGCGCCGGGCACCGACGTAGAGATTGAGATCCTCGAGCTGGTCCGGGTTGACGAGGTTGGCCGCGGCGGCCTTGAGACAGCGCTGGATTGAGCGCAGCGAGGCCTTGATCCGGCGCATCCGGTCCGGTTCGGTCGGTACCAGAAAAAACTCCGTGGCCCGCTTGAGCAGCAGCAGCCCCTGGGCCCGGTGATCATCATCCACCACCGGCAGCATGCGGATATGGTGCTGATGGTAGAGTTCAATGGCCCGTGACATCGGCTCATCCCGATGGATCGACACGGCATTTTCCGTCACCACATCCTTGATCCGCGGATGAACATCCGAGAGCAGCACCGGGACCTCGACCCCCAGCTGGTCGAGGACAAACTGGGTCTGCTGATTGATATTGCCTGCCCGCGCCGCGGTGACGCCGGCCAACCCCTGCTGCTGGCGTAGCCGGGCATAGGCAATGGCGCTGCAGATCGAATCGGTGTCGGGATTGCGGTGTCCGACGACATAAATTCGCGATTTATTCGACATCGCTGTATCCATCCTTGTGCGGTCAGGGGTTGCGGAGAACGCCGCGCAGGTCACCCAGCCCGACAATCCGCTTGATGATTCCCTTGTCCAGGCGCATCTGCTCATCAAAGCTGATCAGCACATCACGACTGCGGGTATTGAAAATCGCCGGATCCATCTGCACCCGGCAAAGCCTTTCGCCAGCACCGAAAAACGCATGCTCACTGGAACCCACTTTGCCAAGAGGTTCAACGACGATATCCTGCTCGCCGCGATGATGAAAGGTCGGTATCAGGATATGATCGGTGCCCGGCGTGCCAAAGTGTCCCAGACGCAGATTATAGAGCGCCGAGACAACATCATAAACCGGTTTTTCGGGGTCCAGGTCGAACCATTCATCTTCGTGAACCTTGTCGTTTTTGATCCGTTCATAGCGAATGGTCCCGGCCTGGTAGTCGAATGTGTAGCGGGCCGTGCGTTGACTGATGGAATCGCCACTGCCGGTGATCCGGTGGGAACTGTGAGACAGCGGCCGCAGTTGACCCTGACTGCCGATATCAACGATGGTTTCGAATTTCTCGATCCGATTGCGGGTAAAACGGGCAGCCAGCCCGCGGGTCCTGGCCTCCATGCGCAGCAGGTAGACGGCCGGATCGGCTGTCGGCAGAAACTCGATGGAGCCGACCGCCAGGCGCTCAAACCAGAGAAAGGACATATCGTAGTGCAATGACTCGCCGACCAGGGCAGCAATGGCAAGACGCCTTTCCTCCGTGATCGCCAGCGCACTGGAAAGCTGCACCAGCAAAAGAAGGAGCGTGGACAGAACCGCTATGCGTTGAATCATCATTTCCTAATTGCTGTCGGAAGCGGTAAAAAACTGCCGCCAGACCTCCAACCGCATTCCCTTGTTGACGTACGGATAGGTTATAACTAATATTCATATATACAAAATTGTACAGGAGAAACTATCATGATCGATACTCCGACGAACATCCCCTTTGACAGCACCATTGATTATGATCGGGAATCTGAAATTCTCAAGGTTCTCGGCCATCCTATCCGCCTCAAGATTGTCGCCGGACTGATGTCACAAGCATGTAATGTCAAAAAAATCTGGGAATGTCTCGGTCTTCCCCAGGCAACCGTCTCTCAGCATCTGGCTTTGCTGAAGAATAAAAACATCATCATCGGTCGCCGCGAGGGGGTCGAAGTCTATTACCAGGTCACCTCCCCCGAGGCGATCCGCATTATTTCCGCGATTTTCAAAAAATAGCCCCGCAGCGGCCCAGGCCGACGGGTAGCCCTGCAGGCAAAAAAAACGGTCGTCTACCCGGGTAAACGACCGTTTTTTTGTTGCACACAGTGAGCCGGCTACTTGCCGGAGCGGATCGCCGCAACGGTCTTGCCGCGAATGCCCCAGTTTTCCGGGGGAATTTCTTCGATGACGACGTGGGTCGCCTCCGGATTCTTGCCGAGGACTTCCTTCATGGCAATGGTGATGCGTTCCATGAGCTCTTCTTTTTTCTCTGCGCTGATTCCTTCAACTGTCCGAACAGTGACAACCGGCATCGCTAAAACTCCTTTCAGCGTGATTTGACTTACGGCCTTTGATTATAACCGCAGCAAGGAAAGAATCAATAGCCAAATCAGCAGGATTGCGATTTTCACCGGCATTGTCAGCGCTGCTGTCCGGCGCCGCAGGAGCAAGCCTTTTCGGTTATAATTGCAGGCAGAGGGGATATCTCTGAAGCGGAGGATGCGATGAAATACGCCGCTGTTCTGTTCTTTCTGCTGCTCGCCGGCTGTGCCGGGCGCGGGATTTACACCTGGCAGCATGACCAGGGGCTGGGCGCCGCCCAACTGGCCCGGGCACAGCAGGAGTGTCGCGATCTGGCTTATCGGGAGGCGCGCTCTGAGTATTTTTTCTACCGCGACCCCTTTTATCCCCTCTATCGCCCCTACCCCTACTATGACAGGTATTATCCCGACAGTTTTTTCTGGCATGATCATTACCGCCAGATCAGGTACCAGGAGGACCTCTCGCGCCTGTATCACATCTGCATGGAAGCCAAGGGCTGGCAGCGCGTGCGCATCTCGAGCGAACAGATCGACCAGCGACAACCGCAAAGCGGTGCTCCGCCAGCGGTGGAATGACGCGTCGACCAAGCGGTCAACGGCGTGGCGGAACAGGGCTTTCTAGTCGCTTTGGGCAGCAGGTGCGGTGTCCGGGTGATGCAGGCGCCGCATCACCTGTTTCATATCCTCCCACAGTTTTTTCTTCTCCGCCGGCGCGCGCAACAGATAGGCGGGATGGAAGGTCGGCATCAGCGGAATATTCTCATAAGTGTGCCACTGGCCGCGCAGGCGGCTGATGGGTGTCCTGTTTTGCAGCAGGGTTTGCGCGGCAAAACGGCCGAGGGCAACTATAATCCGTGGTCTGATCAGGGCCAGCTGCGCCGCGAGAAAGGGTTCACAGGCCGCCACCTCGGCCGCCTCGGGGTCACGATTGGCAGGGGGACGGCACTTGATCAGGTTACAGATATAGACGGCGTCCGCAGAAAGGGCCATGGCACCGATGATTTTATCGAGCAGCTGTCCTGCCTCACCAACGAAGGGCCGTCCCTGCAGATCCTCCTCGCGACCCGGAGCCTCCCCCACGAAAACCAGGTCGGCGTGCGGATTGCCACGCCCGAACACAACCGTGCGGCGACTCTCGCACAGCGGGCAGAGGGTGCAATTCTGCAGTTTTTCCTCGAGAGCGGTGAGGCTCACCAGGTCTGTCTGCGGCGGTTCTGCGACAGCAGCAGCTCCGCGAGCCGGGCCGGGTGGAGCGCCAACAGGTCGTGGCAGCGTCGTATAGCCACAGTCCCGCAGATCTTCAAGCAGACGCCGCGTCTGGCAGACACGCAGGTAGCATTCGTGGTAGAATTTGTCATCCATCGCTAAAGGATTTTCTCCCTGCCTGTTTTTTCGCTCGTCTTCAGGAGCTTTCATGCTACGCCTTGCTCAACTTGTTGCTGTTCTGATCCTGATTGTCCTGCTTCCGGAGTCGGCCTTCGCCTGGGGAGCGGGGGTTCACCTGGGTACCGGATTGCGCATTCTGGCAGCGCCTGAGCTGCTGCCGCAGGCC
>JAWOIX010000145.1:0-10742 GCA_046484405.1 Pelovirga sp. | reverse complement strand
CCTTCGAGGATTACGCGCTGAAGCAGAATCGCTATCGCGTGCTGAAGAAGATTGATCCCGAAGCGGCCAAGAGTCTGATGGCAGATGCGAACAAGATCACCGCAGACCGCTACAACCTCTACAAGAAAATGTCAGAAATGCAGTTTGGTGACGATAATTAATCCAGACAGCAGGTTTCACTGATTCACCCCCAAAAGGCTTCCGGCACGCAGTGTCGGAAGCCTTTTGTTTGTGCAACAAAAAGACGCTGGCCAAGCCGGACAATATTCCCTAAACTGCCACAGTCACTGCCTGCGCACATCTTCTTAACACCGGCCGCAAACACTCTGGGTCATCGGGCACTGTCGCGAACGGCGGAGCAGCGGGAACAAGCGGGGTGCAACATCGGAACCGGCGGGAATCTCATCTATGGCGGATCTTTTTTTTGTTTTTATCAACGTCACCCTGCCGGTGTTCGCCATTGTGCTGCTCGGAGCACTGAGCGGTGGGCGGCTGCAGCTGGAAGCCCGGACCCTGACCCGGACCGCTTATTATATCTTTGTTCCGGCCTTTATTTTTCATTCCATCAGCAATGCGCATATTCAATTCTCCAGCGCCCTGCTGATGATGGTTTACATCCTTGTCGTTCATCTGATTGGCGTCTGTATTGCCGGCGGTATTGGTCGTTTGCTGGGGCGTTCCCGCGAGATGATCGCCGCTTTTATGATGATTGCTTCCTTCGGCAACGTCGGCAACTATGGCCTGGCGTTGATCCGCTTTCGCCTGGGGGAGGACGCTCTTCCCGCCGCGACGCTTTTTTATGTGACGATCACCATCAGTGCCTTTGTGATCTGTGTCGGGGCGGCTGGCTGGGCGCGCGGGGGCAGCCGCGGGGCCCTCTGGCAGGTGGTCAGGACGCCGGCCCTGCTGGCGATGATTCCCGCGGTGATCGTCTCTTCTACCGATCTCCAGGTGCCCCTGATGGTGCAGCGGATGGTTGGGTTGCTGGCGGAAGCGATGATTCCGGTGATGCTCTTTGCTCTCGGACTGCAGATGCTTGAGCAGAAGAAAATCCAGTTCAACTTCGATGTTCTGCTCGGTTCCGGCTTGCGCCTTGTCCTGGTGCCGGCGCTGGCACTGCTGGTCGCCAGGGGCTTTGTCCTGAGCCCCGTCGAGGGTGCTGCCGGGGTCCTGCAAGCGGCGATGCCGGCGGCCATCCTGGTGGCGATCATTGCCAAGGAGAACGATATCGTGCCCGAATTCGTGACTTCGGTTGTGGTCGTTTCCACCCTGGCCAGTGTGGTGACCCTGACCCTGTTGATGGTACTGCTTTAACCCGCAAGCCTGTCCCGCCTGCCATGGCGGCCAGGCTACGCCACGCCCCCACCGACCTGTTGACAGGATGATAACGGATGACACGCAAGAGAATTTACCGGGTATTTTTCAGCAGCAACGGCAAAAACTATGAGCTCTATGCCCGGGAGGTTGCTTCCGCGGAGGTTTACGGCTTTGTTGCGGTATCCGGCTTGCTGTTTGGTGAAGCCACCTCGCTGCTGCTCAACCCGGCGGAAGAAAGCCTCAAGAAAGAGTTCGAAGGGGTCGACCGGATCCTGCTCCCCTACCACCAGATCAGTCGCATCGACGAGGTCGAAAGGGAGGGACGGGGCAAGGTGATTGCCATTGGCGGCAGCGAAGGGGCGCCAACGGTTACAGCGCCATTGCCCCCGCCGGAAAAGTAAGCGCCACTAACGCCAAGAGTTGACTTCTTGAAAACGCTGTGTTAATCAGGCACGATCATTTCCTCAGGAGAACAGCATGCCTTTGACACTGACAGCGGCAGCACGAGCGATTACGGCGGCAACCAGCCGCCAACAGTCTGTCCATCACCCGTAACGGGTGAAGCCGCGCAGGTATGAGAGAACCAACCCAAGGCCATGGACAGATCGTCCATGGCTTTTTTACGTTAAACCAATGGAGCAAGAGGATGCGCAACAATATTGTTCATATCGGAGCTGGCGAGCTGACCTATGAGATTCGTGCAATTGTCACCATTGCCGAAAAACTCAATCGGCTGGGACTCAAAACCAACATGGAGAACATCGGTGATCCGATCGCCAAGGGGGAAAAGATCCCTCTGTGGATGAAGGAGATCGTCGCCGATCTGGCGATGCAGGATTGTTCCTATGGTTATTGTGCGACCAAGGGGCTGCTCGAAACGCGCCAGTTCCTGGCCGACAGGACCAACAGCCGCGGCTATGCGCAGATCTGCGTTGAAGATATTATATTTTTCAACGGCCTCGGCGACGCCATTCAGAAGGTTTACGGTCTGCTCAAGCGCGAGGCGCGGGTGATCGGGCCGTCACCGACGTACTCGACCCATTCGTCGGCGGAGGGTGCCCATGCCGGACTGAAGCCGGTGACCTATCGTCTCGACCCGGACAACCACTGGTACCCCAACATGGACGACCTGCGCCAGTCGATCAAATACAACCCGTCGATTTCCGGCGTGCTGATCATCAATCCGGACAACCCCACCGGTGCCGTCTACCCCGAGCGGATCCTCAGGGAGATCATTGCCCTGTGCAGGGAGTATGATCTGTTCCTGATCTGCGATGAGATCTATCACAACCTCTGTTACAACGGCATGACCACCAGGCCAATCTCCGACCTGATCGGTGATCTGCCGGCCATTGCGATGAAGGGGATCAGCAAGGAGCTGCCCTGGCCCGGCTCCCGCTGCGGCTGGATTGAGGTTTACAATACCGACAAGGATGAGACGTTCCGGCGCTATGTCGAAAGTATCATCAATTCCAAAATGGTGGAGGTCTGCTCAACCACCCTGCCACAGAAGGCCATTCCGAAGATTCTTGCTCATCCGGAATACGAAAATTACCTGGCCGAGCGGCGCGACCGCTATGAATCCTACTCCAATATCGCGTACAATCTTCTCAGGGAAGTGCCCGGGCTGAAGGTCAACCGCACCAATGGCGCTTTCTATATGAGCGTGGTGTTCGAGAAAAACCGTCTGACCAATACCCAGAGCCTGCCGATCGCCAATCCCGAGGTCAAGGCCCTGGTTGAAAGCCTGGTGGCCCAGCCGGACACCCAGACGGACAAGCGCTTTGTTTATTATCTCCTTGCCGCCACAGGGATCTGCGTGGTGCCGATTTCCTCCTTCTGTACCGACGAACGTGGTTTCCGCATTACCCTGCTGGAGCGGAATGAGAAGGAATTCACCCAGATCTTCCGCACCATTGCCGAAACGATCATGGTCTACCTCAAGTCCTGAACAGGCAGGCTTGGCGGATTTTTTGAAAGGCACGAACGGATGTTACCAGAACCCGGCGACAGCGCCACGAAGACTGTGCCCGACGAGGTCACCAGCCGGCAGCAATTACTCGACTTCCTGCTGCATGGAGCGCGGGAACGTCATGACTGGGGGATCGGTCTCGAGACGGAAAAGCTGGTGGTCGACCGGTTCACCGGTGAAGCTGCCAGTTACGAGCGGATTCGTGAACTTCTCAGCCGCCTGGACGGCATCGGCGGCTGGCAGGGGATTTATGAAAAGGATAACCTGATCGGCCTGAAAGGGCGGCGTTCTTCCGTCACTCTCGAGCCGGGCGGCCAGCTTGAGCTGTCGGGCAAATTCTGCTGCGACATCCACTGCAGCTGGCGCGATCTGGAACGTTATCGCAGGCATATCCTGCTGGTGGGACGTGAGCTCGACCTGGTCTTTCTCGGTCTCGGTACCCACCCCTTTACCCCCCTGGCGCAGATCGGCTGGCTGCCGAAGGACCGCTACCGGATCATGTCGCAGTACATGCTCAAGACCGGGGACATGGGCCAGCGGATGATGAAGCAGACCGCCGGAACCCAGGTCAATCTCGACTTTTCCGATGCGGCGGACTGCGCCCGCAAGCTGCGGCTGACACAGCGGCTCAGCCCGGTCAGCTATGCGCTGTTTGCCAACTCTCCCCTGCTTGAAGGGGCGCCAAGCGGGTACCTGTCGACACGCGGGGAGATCTGGTCGCGGACCGATCCGGATCGTTGCGGCCTGATTCTGCAGTTGCTTGATCCTGCTGGCGGACTGGAAGATTTTGTCGAATATGCCCTGGATGTTCCCCTCTATTTTATCGAACGGGACAACCGTTTCATTGATATGACCGGGAGCCGGTTTACCTTCAGGCAGTTCCTCGATGCCGGCTGGCAGGGCGAGCGCGCCACCGTCGCGGACTGGAGCCTGCATCTTTCTACCCTGTTTCCCGAAGTCCGCCTGCGTCCGCAGATCGAAGTGCGCAGTGCCGACAGCCTCCCGCCGCGCTACTCGGCATCGGTGGCGGCGCTCTACAAGGGGCTGTTGTACACGGAGAAGGCCCTGGCCGGGGCGGAAGATCTGTTGCTGGGCATCGAGCAGAGGGCGTTCATCGACCTCCATCGGGCATCATGGCGACAGGGCTTAAAGGCGGCCTGTTCCACCGGCACCCTGCAGGAAATAGCCGCGGATCTGCTGCGCCTGGCACAGGAGAGTCTGCAACAGCAGTACGCAGACGGCCACAGCGCGGCTGACGAAAGCCATTTTCTCGACCCCCTGACGGACATTGTCAGGAGCGGCGAAACCCTGGCGGAGCGCCTGCTGCGTCACTGGCCGGCGGGTCGCCAGGCCCAGGTCGATGTGCTGCTGGCGCACTGCGGCTACGCCGTCGCGACCGACTGAACCCCCGGCACGACCTGCAAAACTGTGTCAATGCACAGTTTTTTTCTGCGCCATCCGTATCAGAGTTTTACGAAATGCCACGTGGATCAGGATTCTGAACTGATCTATGATCCGTCCATCAACAGCGTGGTGTGGCAGTCATTCTGTTGGTAACAAAGAATCATACCTCCTTTTTTAAGTATCTGGCCAGCGATGGGACGCCTCCCCCATCGCTGGCCTCTTTTTTTGCACCGACCTTTTTGTACAAACCCCTCGCAGTGATTCATCTGCCCCGTCCGCACACGCACGCCGCGCCCTATCTGCAGGGGGCGCCGTCCTGGGGCCGGACGCTTTCCCGGGAAATGAGGGCAGCAAACAAAACCGGTCGCAGGGCAGACTTTTGCTTGATTTGTCAGGTTGAAAACTGTTTCAATGTGTGGCTTGAAAAAACGCCAAAAGGAGCTCTCCATGTCAGCTGTCAACTTGTCCGACCCGATTGTCCGTGAATCTATCAATACCATCCGCCTGCTTGCCGCCGACGCTGTAGAGCAGGCCCAGTCCGGGCATCCGGGCACACCGATGGAGGCAGCTCCCATTGCCTACCTCCTGTACATGAAATATCTGCGCCACAATCCCGCCAACCCGGATTGGGCCGGCCGCGATCGCTTTATCCTTTCCTGTGGGCACGCTTCGGCGCTGATCTACAGCATGCTGCACCTGACCGGCTATGACCTGCCACTCGAGGAAATCAGGAATTTCCGCCAGTTTGGCAGCCGGACCGCCGGGCATCCCGAGTTCGCTCACACCCCCGGCGTCGAAACGACGACCGGGCCCCTTGGCCAGGGCGTTTCCGTGGCGGTCGGGATGGCGATGGGAGGGCAGTTTCTCGCCCAGCAGGTTGACGCCGAACTGTTCGACTATCGTACCTGGGTGATCTGCTCCGATGGCGACCTGATGGAAGGAATCTCCGCCGAAGCCGCTTCGCTGGCCGGGCACCTGAAACTGGGACAGCTGAATTACATCTATCTCGACAATAAAATTACCATTGAGGGGAGCACCGAGCTGGCTTTCAGCGAAGATGTCGGTGCGCGCTACCTCGCTTATGGCTGGCACGTCGAACGGGTTGAGGGGGAAAATCTTGCCGAAATCGATGCGGCGCTGCTGCGCGCCAGCAAGGATCCCCGTCCATCCCTGATCATCGCCCGTACCCATATCGGTATCGGGGCACCGAACAAACAGGATACCGCCGATGCCCATGGCGCGCCTCTGGGTGCGAGTGAACTGGCCCTGGCCAAGCAGGCCTACGGGCGTGACCCGCAACAGACCTTTGTTATCCCCGCAGAGGTTGCGCGGCACATGGGTGCTTGTGTTGCCCGGGGCGCGGAGCTTGAGCAGCAGTGGCAACAGCTGCTTGGCGCCAAGCAGGGGCAGCCGCAAGTCGCTGCCTGGCAGCAGGCGGCGCGGGGGGAACTGCCCGCTGACTGGGCGGCAGATCTGCCGGTCTTCACTCCGGCAGACGGCGCCAAGGCGACGCGCCAGGCCAGCGGTGCGGTGATCAACGCCCTGGCGGAAAAGCTGGCGTTTTTCATCGGGGGTTCAGCGGACCTGGCGCCGTCGAACAACACGGTGATCAAGGCGGCTGGATCATGGACACCGGGACACAGTGACCGCAATATTCATTACGGTATCCGTGAACATGTCATGGGGGCCGTATTGAATGGCCTTTGCCACACCCCCGGACTGCTTCCCTTCGGCGGTACCTTTTTCGTCTTTGCCGACTACATGCGTCCGGCGATCCGTCTCGCCGCCCTGATGGGCTTGGCACCGATCTACGTGATGACCCATGATTCCATCGGTCTGGGTGAAGACGGACCAACGCACCAGCCGGTCGAGCATCTGGCGTCCCTGCGCGCCATGCCCAACCTCACCCTGATTCGTCCGGCGGACGCCAACGAAACCGTCGAAGCCTGGCGGGCCGCTATTCTCAACCGGCGCGGGCCGACCATGCTGGTGCTGTCGCGCCAGGGACTGCCGACCGTTGATCGCAGTCGCTACGCGGCCGCCGCTGGCGTTCAGCGCGGTGGTTACATCCTGGCGCCGGAAACCGGTGCGTTGCAGCTGATTCTGATTGCCAGCGGCTCCGAAGTGCAGCATGCCCTGGCCGCGCAGGAGATCCTTCAGAGCGAAGGTATCGGCACGCGGGTGGTGTCCCTGGCCAGCTTCGAGCTTTTTGCCGCCCAGGATGCGGCCTATCATGAAGAGGTCCTGCCGGCGGCCTGCAGCAGGCGCGTCGCCATGGAGGCGGGAAGTGCCTTCGGCTGGGAGCGCTACGTCGGATCTCAGGGCCGGGTCATCGGCATGACCGGATTTGGCGCCAGTGCGCCGGCGGGCCAATTGATGAAACATTTCGGTTTTACCGCGGAAAATTTTGTCCGGGTGGCGAAGGAACTGCTCGATTGATGCCACTGTAGCAAGGGCACGCGGGAAGGTAAAAAAAGGGCGATCCGTCAGTGGATCGCCCTTTTCCAGTTAATGGGTCGGTGCGAAAATTTTCCCGGATGCCATCCCCATGAGGGTGCGGACCAGCACCGTCAGCCAGACCAGCAGCAGGAAGGCCACCGAGTAGTAGTAAAACAGCTGCAGGATCCCGAAGCCGGTGACCTGCCAGGCGATTCCCGAGGCGACGCAGAGGGCACCGGATGGGAAAGTGAAGGCCCACCAGGACAGGGCATAGGGAAGCTCAATGCGTCTGAGGTAGTAGAAGGTGACGATCACCGCCATGACATGCCACCAGGCGGCAAATCCCCAGGCCATGAGAATGCCGAACTTGCACAGGGTGACGATCACCGTCGGGTCGATCCCCATATATTCATGATCTCCGAACAGGTGGATGATCTTGAACAGGATCACTACAATAATAGCCGGCGGAGCGATGCCGATGAAAAAGGTTGCCGCAAAGCGGCTCATTGGCAGTTCATGATAAATGTAGCGATGGTAGACTGCTGCCCCGACAAAAATAAAGAGAAAGAAGCCGATGCCGAAGCTGGCCGATGAAATGGCGATCATATGTTCGGCGCGCGCGGGAAAGTGGGCAGCCAGTTCATAACCGGAAATCGGGATGATGAGTTTGGAGACCGGAGGAATGTACCAGCCGAAATTGGCGTGCTGCAGCTTGATTTCCTGGTGCCGGAAGATGTGGATCAGGATGATGAACCCCATAATGTAGATGCCGATGGTGCCGATCAGCCAGAGGTAATAGGCGAGCTCCAGGGATACCGTTTCGCGAAAGAACATCTCCGGGTACTTTTTCAGGTTCAGGGCAAAGAGAATCAGCGAAATCGGCATGGTCGGGAAAAAATTCGCCGCGACCGGGTGGTTCAGGTCCTTGCGGACATTGGCCGGGTAAGCAAAAAATTTCACTGTCCAGGGGAGCAGAAACAGGACAAAGAGCAGCGCGGAAAAGATGATCAGGCTTCTGGCCAGGGGGGTGACCCAGGCGGCATCAACAAAGGAAATCGCCAGGGGGATGACGGCTGTTCCCATGATGGCCGCGAACCAGGCCGGGCTGAAGTGTTCGGTGATGCTCGCTGGGGTGGCCCTGAACGACTCGGACATGATCTCCTCCGAAAAAAATGGGTGGTTAGGCAGAGCGCACCTATTCTAGTTTGCGGCGGAAGAAATATCAACAACAAACATATAAAAAAACATATATATTGTTATTGTGTTTAAGGCGCTAGCGCCCGGCAGGGTCGTTCCTCCTGTCAATGCCCATTTGACAAGACCCCTGTCACAGGATAGCTTTCATGCAGGGCTGACTCTCAACACGTAACTGGCGGGATTTTAAGGATGGCAGATCTGATTATCAACCAGGACATTCGTATCGCCGAACAGGACATCGAACTGAGTGCCGTTCGCTCCCAGGGGGCGGGTGGTCAGAATGTCAACAAGGTTGCCAGCGCCATCCACCTGCGTTTTGATATCGACAGGTCTTCCCTCCCCGATGAGATCAAGCACAGGCTCAGAAGCCTGGCTGATCAACGGATCACCCGGGAAGGGCAGGTGGTCATCAAGGCGCAGCGCTCACGCAGCCAGGGGCAGAATCGCGCGGCGGCCCTGCAGGCGCTGCAGGAACTGATCCGCGCCGCTCTGGTGACCAGACCGCCGCGCAAGAAGACCAGGCCCGGTGCCGGTGCCGTCAGCAGGCGGATTGAGCGGAAAAAACTGCGTGGGCGCACCAAGGCCCTCAGACAGAAGGTCGATCTTTAGGTCGTTTTCTCCCGCGCTCTTGCCCGGCAGCAGGGCGGGAGAGCGACGACCGTACCCCTCGCACGGTTTTCCCGCGCCGCCAAGGAGCCCCGCCGATGTTCCGTATCCGCCGGATTTACGACAGGATCCTGCCGGTTAACCAGCAGGCCATCAGCCAGGTGCAGGCCATTCTCAAGGCACAGTTTCCCGGCCTTGATCCGAAGGACATCAGCAAGCTGCCGGAACAGCTGACCAACCCGTTGAAATACCGCTTCCGCTCAATCCTTTCCGTGGCTGAAGGAGGGAAGGGCGACATCAAGGGATTCGCTCTGCTGCTCCACGCACCGGACCTGAAATTCTGTTACCTGGAATATGTCTCGACGGCGGAACGGATGGGTGGTCGCGGTATCGGCGGGGCCCTGTACGAGCGTGTGCGCGCCGAAGCCCGGGATCTCGGCGTGATCGGCATCTTCATGGAGTGCCTGCCGGATGATCCCCTTCTCTGTAGTGATCCGGCCATCCTTGCCCAGAACCGCGCGCGCCTGAAATTCTACGAACAGTACGGCGCCCGGCCGATCGTCGGGACCGCTTATGAGACTCCCGTGCGGGCCGGGGATGACAATCCTCCCTATCTCGTCTTTGATCCTCTCGGCGACGAGGTTGTCTTGTCGCAAGAGCGCGCCCGCCAGATTGTCAGGGCAATTCTTGAGCGCAAGTACGCCCATCTGTGCCCGACCTCCTATATCGCCATGGTGGTCGACTCTTTTGCCGATGATCCGGTCCGCCTGCGCGACTATCGCTATCGCAAAAGCAAGGGGGGCAGTACCAGCCCCGCCGCGGAACTTCCCCTTGACCGGTGCATCGCTCTGGTGGTCAACGACCGCCACGATATTCACCATATCCGCGAACGGGGTTATGTCGAATCGCCGGTGCGGATTCGTGCCATTCTCCAGGAGCTTGAGACAACGGGTCGATTCCGGCGGGTCTCGGTCAAGCGTTTTGCCGAACGGCACCTCAAGCGGATCCATGCGGCCGACTTTGTCGACTACCTCAAGCGGATCTGCATCGAGCTGCCCGAGAAAAAAGCTCTCTACCCCTATGTTTTCCCCCTGCGCAACGTTGCCCGCCCGCCGCGCGACAGGGCGGTCAAGGCCGGCTATTATTGCATCGACACCTTTACCCCGTTAACCCGCAACGCCTATCCGGCCGCCAAGCGGGCTGCCGATTGTGCCCTGACCGCGGCGCGGCGGGTGCTCGCCGGCCAACGCCTGGCCTATGCCCTGGTCCGGCCACCGGGGCACCACGCCGAACATCGTGCGTTCGGCGGTTTCTGCTATTTCAACAACGCGGCCCTGGCGGCCGAGGAACTCAGTGAGCATGGCCGCGTGGCGGTTCTCGATATCGATTATCACCATGGCAATGGCACCCAGGAGATTTTCTACCGGCGGCGCGACGTGTTGACTCTGTCGCTGCATGGCCATCCCCGTTTCGCCTATCCCTACTTCAGCGGTTTTGCAGATGAAACCGGGGCCGAACACGGGCTTGGTTTCAATCTTAATATTCCCCTGCCGGAACACCTGGATGGTGTCGGATATCGCACCGCTCTAGGGCGGGCGATCCGTCGGATCGAGAAGTTCAAACCGGTTTTTCTGGTGATCGCTTTGGGTCTTGATACCGCCAGGGGGGATCCGACCGGAACCTGGAGTTTGCGGCGCGGGGATGGCTGACATTACCACCCGACTGTGCAGTGGTGGTTGTTATATTGCTGACTTCAGAAGTGCTCACCTCTGGTTTGACTGTAATAATCCCTGTTGTGAAGCTAACC
>JAWOIX010000130.1:0-6851 GCA_046484405.1 Pelovirga sp. | reverse complement strand
CAGAATTTTAGGGACACAGACAAACACACTTGCTATAAATAATATTACTTTGGCAGATTTAGGCGCGTATTCCTGCCATGTATCCAATGTATGTGGTTTTGATAATAGCCTTCCTGCCAGTCTTACAGTTTATCCCCGCACAATTATAACTACCCAGCCTGTTGTTTTCAATGCAGTTGAAAACGGGAATGCCAGTTTTTCTGTTTCCGTGGAAGGGCATGGACTTAGCTATCAATGGTATAAAGATGCAACACCATTAACCGCCGACTACGCCGGCACTCGGATGAACCAGCAGCAACACCTCGATCCACACCAGCAGCGGTCTTTTCTCTGCACCACCCTGGCCGGCCTGGTGCAGACCGGTGGACCCCTCTGGTCAGCGGGAGACGCGCAGAAAAAAATCTCCCTGATCGGCGCCACCGGCGTCGGCAAAACAACCACCATCGCCAAGCTGGCCGCCCGCGCTATCAGCGAGAGCGGCGCACGCGTTGCCCTGGTAACCATTGACACCTACCGCATCGCCGCGGTTGAGCAGCTGAAAGTCTATGGCGAAATCATGGGAATTCCCGTCGAGGTCGTATTTTCACCGGACCAGCTGCAGGAAAGTTTCCGCCGCCATCGCGACAAGGATCTGATTCTCATCGATACCGCCGGACGCAGCCCGCAGGATCAAGCGCGGATCGAGGAACTCGACAGCTTCCTCGGCAGCCACAGCGAGGTGGAAAACCTCCTCGTCCTGGCGGCGCCGACGGCGGAACGGCTGCAGCAGAAAAGCCTGGAAGCCTTCGGCAGGCTGCCGATCAGCGGACTGATTTTTACCAAGCTCGATGAAACCGACAGCTGTGGCTGTCTGATCAACCTGCCGCTGCAGTGCAATCTGCCGATTCACTGTCTGACCAACGGCCAGAACGTTCCCGAAGATCTGCTCCCGGCGGACCCGCAGCTGGTCGCCGAAATCGTCATGGGTGAGGATGAAGCGGCACGGAGGATAGCGGTATGATGAGCAGAACTCCCGATCAGGCCGGAACCCTGCGGCGCATACATGAGCAACCGGGACGTGCGGCCGCGGCGTTGCAGATGCCCGCCACCCGGGTCCTGTCGGTGACCAGCGGCAAAGGCGGGGTCGGCAAGACCGCCGTGGTCTCCAATGTTGCCATCAGCCTGGCACGGTTGGGCAAAAAGGTGCTGATCATCGATGCCGACCTGGGACTGGCGAATGTCGACGTGGTGCTGGGCATCTCCCCCCCCTACAATCTCAACCACTTTTTCAGCGGGGACTGCACCCTGGCAGAGATCATGGTGGAAGGCCCCCACGGGGTGAAGGTTCTTCCCGCCGGTTCCGGGGTGCAGCAGTTCACCCACCTGGACGGGCAATTGAAAATGCGCCTGATCGACGCCCTTGACACCCTCGACGAACATTTCGACGTGGTGCTCATCGACACCGAAGCCGGAATCTCCGACAATGTCACCTATTTCAATGTCGCCGCCCAGGACATCCTGGTCGTCACCACCCCGGAGCCGACCGCCATCACCGATGCCTATGCGCTGATGAAGCTGCTCTCCACCCAGTATCACCAGAAGCGCTTTCTGCTCGCCGTCAACTCGATCCGCAACGCCAACGAGGGACTCGACGTCTTTGAGAAGCTGACCATGGTGTCCGGGCGTTATCTCGACATCTTCATCGATTACGTCGGTGGCATCCCCTTTGACCGCAAAATGCACGATTCGGTGCGTCAGCAGCAGGTCATCGTCGATCTGTATCCGGACAACAAGGCCGCCCGCGCCTTTGTCGAACTGACCGAAGCCCTGCTCGAAGCGCCGCAGAACCAGCAGCCCCAGGGAACCCTGCAATTCTTCTGGAAACAGTTTTTCGGAGTTGCCACGGAGGTAGACTGATGGCCAGCAACCCCACCGGTTACGGTCCTCCGGGACCGGCTGAGCGCGAGAAAATGATCGAGGCACATCTGCCGCTGGTCGATTTTCTGGTCGACCGGATGCTGACCCAGGTGCCTGCCTTCGTCAACCGCGATGATATCCGCAGCGCCGCCCTGCTCGGCCTGATGGACGCCGCCAACCGCTTTGACCCGCGCCGCGGGGTGCTCTTCAAAACCTTTGCTGAACGCCGGATTCGCGGTTCCGTCTTTGACGAGGTCCGCCGCATGGACTGGTTTTCCCGCACCCTGCGCGAAAAACAGTCGCGCCTGGACCGGGCCGTCGATGACCTCGGCAAGCGCCTCGGTCGTCCGCCGCAGGATGAGGAAATCGCCGAAGCCCTGCAACTGTCGCTGGACGACTTTCGTGAACTGCAGTTCCAGGTCAGCCAGCTTGGCTACGTCAGCCTCGACAACCAGATCGACCCGGATGATGCCGGCGGCAGCAGCTGGATCGACAATCTCGAAGACACCTTGCAGACCAGTGCCCAGGAACGCATGGAAGCGGGAGAGCTGACCCGCGAACTGGCCGGGCACCTGGAGCAGCTGGCGGAAAAGGAACGCCTGGTCATCGCCCTGCTCTACTACGAGGAACTGTCACAAAAGGAGATTGCCGAGGTTCTCGAGCTCTCCGAAGGACGCATCTCCCAGCTGCACAGCCAGGCCCTTGGCAAGCTGAAAACAAAAATGCGGCGCAGCCTCAACGCCAAGCGCGGGGAGTATTGATGATGGATAACCAGCTGTATCTGATCATTGCCGCCCTGGTTGTGGCGCTGGCCGCCCTGCTCACCGCCCTGCTGCAGACCCTCCGGGGACGGCGCCTGGAGCGACGGCTGGAGGCACTGCAGGAGCAGCTCGATAAGCGCCAGAGCGACATCGCGGCGGCGCCGCCTCCGCGGAACTTTTCCGCCCACCTGAGCAGTGCGGAGAAAAGTCAGTTCCCGGCAGCCGGCAAGCCGCTGGCACAGGCGGAGAAATATCGTTACGCCGCAGCCCTTGCCGCCCAGGGACAGGGTGTCGAAGGCATCGCCGCAGCCCTGCAGATGGCGCCGGCGGAGGTCGAGCAGGTGATGCGGCTGGCGCGTCTGCAACGCCCGTCGCAGGACAGCGTCAACGGCTGACGCGCGCAGGCCCTTTGGCATAAAGATTCCCTGCCGTTCCGTCGACAAGAACGGTAGCGACAGCAACGGAGACAATCATGGCAGATGGAAAATACGCAGCAATCTCAGGGGCCGTTGCCCGGATGCATAATCTCGACAACATCAGCGAGCATCTGGCATCGACCCGGACCCCCGGCTACAAGAAGGGAACCATCTCCTTCGCTGCAAAACTCGGTGAGGCGGCCTCCGGCATGGCCACCAACGCGACCAACTTCAGCGGCCTGAGTCACCAGACCATCGATTTCAGCCCCGGTGACATCCAGGACAGCGGCAGACCCCTGGACCTGGCCATCATCGGTGACGGATTTTTCCGGATTCAGCGTCCTGATGGCGAAGCAGGCTACACCCGCAAGGGCAATTTCCAGCTCGACAGCGACGGTTTCCTGGTTGATGGCAACGGCTACCCGGTCAGCGGTGTCGACGGCAACCGGATCCTGCTGCCGCAAGCCGACGTCGACATCCTCAGCGATGGCAGTATCTGGGCCGACGACCAGCAGATCGACCGGATCGGCCTGTTTCTCTTCGACGACAACCGCATCCTGCGGCGGGCCGGGCAGGATATGTTTCTCCCCGCCGAAGGTGGCGAAGCGCGGCTCCACGCCGCCCCGCAACTGAGCCAGCACAGCCTGGAGGGATCCAATGTCGAAATGATGACGGAAATGATCCGCATGACCACCAATATGCGTGCCTTTGAAGCAACCCAGAAGGCATTGAAAATCTACAGTGAGATGGACGCCAAGGCGACGGAGATGGGCCTCGTCCAGTAACCTGAACGCCAAGCGCCCGCAGCGCAGAAACAAAGGAGCACACCATGATCAGAGCCCTCTGGACCGCCGCCACCGGCATGAAATCGCAACAGGTCAACATGGACGTCATTGCCAACAACCTGGCCAACGTCAACAGTTCCGGTTTCAAGAAGAGCCGTGCCGACTTTCAGGACATCCTCTACCAGACCACCCGCTCCGCCGGTACCGGCGTCGATGGCGGCGAAGTGCCCACCGGGGTACAGATCGGTCTCGGCTCGCGGGTTGCCGCGGTGCAGAAGGTCTTCACCACCGGCGACTTTCAACAGACCGAAAATGAACTGGACCTGGCGATCGAGGGGCCCGGATTTTTCCAGGTCGCGCTGCCTGACGGCACCGATGCCTATACCCGCTCGGGCGCATTGAAAAAGGACAGCACCGGGCGCCTGGTCACCTCGGACGGCTTCCCCCTGTTGCCCGAGGTCGTCATTCCGGAAGGCTCCACCACCATCGCCATCGGCAGTGGCGGCAACGTCGAGGTCCTCCTTGATGGCGAAAGCCTGCCGACCGAGGTCGGCGTCATCGAGCTGGTGCGCTTTGCCAACCCGTCGGGACTGAGCAGCCTCGGTCGCAATCTCTATGCCGAGACCCTGACAACCGGCGCCCCCATCGCCGGCACCCCCGGGGAAGAGGGTTTCGGAACCCTGTCACAGGGGTACCTGGAGGGGTCCAATGTCAACATCATGGAAGAGATGGTCAACATGATCGCCGGCCAGCGCGCCTATGAGGCGAATTCCAAGACCATCCGCACCGCCGATGAAATGCTCTCGATCACCAGCCAGCTGGTACGTTGATAAGGATCTGCCGATGAAAACCCTGCTGTTCACACTCCTGCTCTTGCCACTGCTGCTGGGCGCGTCCCCCGGCGCGGCGGTCGCTGCGGCGGAGGGACACCTCCTTGTCGACCGGAAGGAGATGGAACAGGTGCTTGGCGATTACCTCAGCGCCCAGTCGGAGCTGCTGCCGCAGGTCGAGCTGCACCTGGTCTCGGCCGTGTTTCCCGAACCCTTTGCCGTCCCCCGGGGACGCATTGAGCATCAGCTGATCCCCGCCCGTCCCGGCGTCATCGGCAGTCGCAGGATGACCTTGCTGACCCGGGTCGACGGCCAGATCATCAGCAATCAATCGATCCGGGTCGAACTCGAGGCGATGGCGGAAATCGCCGTCGCCGCGGCGACGCTGCGGCGCGGCACCCTGCTTGGCGAGGAACACCTGGAGATGCGTTACCAGGATATTTCGCGTCTGTCCGAACCGGTATTTTCCGCAGCGGAAGCGATCGGCAAAGTTGTCAAGCGATCCCTGCGCCTCGGTGAGCCGATCCAGGCGCGCCAGGTTGAGTCTCCGCCCCTGGTCAAACGTGGCGAGCGCGTGGTCATTGAGCTGCGCGGGGCGGGGTTGTCGCTCTCCGCCGTTGGTGAAGCGCGCGAGGATGGCCGTGCCGGCGAATCGATCAAGGTGATCAACAGCAGTTCATCCAGAGAAATCATCAGCCAGGTGGTTGCCCCCGGGCTGGTCAGAGTGGAGCTATAGTCATGTCCAAAAAATACCTACTGATGCCCCTGTTGCTGTTCCTCGTTGCCTGTGCGCCGGGAGGGAAAATCGATCTCTCCGAAGTCGAGCCCATCGCCCCGGTCATTGCGGAACCGGCCCCGCCGCAGACAGCCGGGTCATTGTGGACAACCGCCCGCGGCGGCATCTTTGCCGACCTGAAGGGGACCACGGTGGGCGACATCATTACCGTCGTGATTTCCGAGAATGCCAGCGCCAGCAAGGAAGCCAAGACCCAGACCGGGCGCAACAGCAACATGTCGGCCGGCATCTCCAGTCTTTTCGGCCTCGAGCGCAGCCTCGACAGCATGACCGGGTCGGGGAACAGCCCATCGGCGCTGATCGATGCCGGGACCTCCAACCGCTTCGACGGCAGCGGCAAGACCGAACGCAAGGAAGCCCTCACCGCGACCCTGACCACCCAGGTGATCGAGATCCTCCCCAACGGCAACCTGCGCATCGAAGGCAATAAAACCGTCACCGTCAATCGCGAGATGCAGATCGTCAAACTCAGCGGCATCGTCCGCCCGTCCGACATTTCCCCACGCAACCTGGTCGACTCGCAGAACATACTCAATGCCCGGATCTCCTATGTCGGCAAGGGGGTCATCAGCGACAAGCAGCAGCAGGGGTGGCTGGTGCGGGCACTGGATCAGGTCTGGCCCTTTTAAGGGACAGCTTTGCCGGCTCTTTTAAGAAGCAGGAGCACAACGATGAAACACCGAATTCTCAAGCAACTCCTGGTCGTCATCCTGGTCTGGGGCGTGGTACTGCCGGCGACGGCGGAGGCCTCGCGCATCAAGGACCTGGCCCAGCTCGAAGGGGTCCGTGCCAACCAACTGGTCGGCTACGGCCTGGTGGTCGGCCTCGACGGAACCGGAGATACCGACAAGACCCGCTTCACCGTGCAGTCCCTGGTCAACATGATGGAGCGGCTCGGGGTGACGGTGAACCCCGCCCTGGTGAAGGTGAAAAATGTCGCTGCGGTCATCGTTACCGCCGAGCTGCCGCCCTTCTCGCGTTCCGGCAGTACCATTGATGTCTCGGTCTCTTCCATCGGCGACGCCGACAACCTGGCGGGCGGCACCCTGTTGATGACCCCCCTTAACGCCGCCGATGGCAAGGTCTATGCCGTCGCCCAGGGCCCGCTTGTGGTCGGTGCCGTCAGCTTTGGCGGCCGGGCATCGCGGGTACAGAGGAACCATCCGACGGCGGGCCGGGTTCCCGGCGGTGCCCTGGTTGAGCGGGATGTGCCGGGCGTCTTCGGTGACAGCGATGTCCTCAATTACCGTCTGAAGGATTCCGACTTCACCACTGTTGCGCGCATGAGCGAGGTGGTCAATCAGCACTTTGGCGGTCAGGTTGCGCGCTCCCTTGACGCCGGGCAGATGCAGGTGAGCGTCCCGGCG
>JAWOIX010000053.1:0-21736 GCA_046484405.1 Pelovirga sp. | reverse complement strand
CCCGTTCCAGGGAGGGCACGTCCATCCCCAATGGCGGAAGATCCGTCAACTCGGGGCAGGTGATATCACAGGTGGTAAAACGTTTGAGATTCATAAGAGGATAAGCGTCCTTGGGGGTCAACGGTGGGCACGCGCTGCCGCGTCCGCCACAATGGTGGAGCTGCTGGCAATGGTCCAATCAGGGCCGCAGGCTAGCACATGTTGCTCCGGCAGATAAGTCCAAAAACCGGCATCACGCGCAAGGCACGGCGGCGCGGGTCAATGGGCTTCGGCCCAGCTGGCGCCCTTGCCGAGGTCAACCTGCAAGGGCAGATCAAGCTGCACGGCATGTTCCATTTCATGGCGTATCAGCTCGCACACCGCTGCCACCTCGCCTGGCGGCGCTTCGAACACCAGTTCATCATGAACCTGCAGCAGCATCCTGGTGGCAAACCCCTCCGCACCCAGGCGCCGGTCAATGTTCACCATCGCCACCTTGATGATATCGGCGGCGCTGCCCTGGATCGGGTAGTTGATCGCGTTGCGTTCGGCGTAACTGCGGACCGCACCATTTTTGCTGTTGATCTCGGGAATGGCGCAGCGCCGCCCGAGAATTGTCGTGACATACTGCAATGCGCGCGCCTGTGCCTTCTTCTCTTCGAGGAAGTTCAGAACCGCCGGATAACGTTCAAAATACTGGTCGATGAACTGCTGCGCCTGGGCCCGGCTGATCCCCAGGTCCTTCGCCAGGCTGAAGGCGCCCATACCGTAGAGCACCCCGAAATTGATGGTTTTTGCCTGACGCCGCATGTCGTCGGTCACCATTTCAGGAAAGGTGTTGAAGATCTCCGCCGCGGTGCGGCGGTGGATGTCCTCACCGGCAGCAAAACTGTCCTTCAATGCCGCGACATCGGCCATGTGGGCCATGACCCGCAGCTCGACCTGGGAATAATCCGCCGAAATCAGCGTCCACCCCTGCTGCGGGATAAAGGCCTCACGGATGCGCCGCCCCTCGACGGTTCTGATCGGAATATTCTGCAGGTTCGGGTCACTGGAAGAGAGCCGCCCGGTCGCCGTGACCGCCTGGTTGAAGGACGTGTGCAGGCGTCCGGTCGCCGGGTTGAGGAGCTTTGGCAGGGCATCGGCATAGGTGTTTTTGAGCTTGCTGACGGACCGGTAGTGGAGAATCTGGTCGGCAATCTCATGCTCGGCAGCGAGTCCCTGCAGCACTTCAACGTCCGTCGACCAGCCGCTCTTGGTTTTTCTGCCCTTGGCCAATCCGAGGCGTTCGAAGAGGATCTCTCCGAGCTGTTTGGGCGAGTTGATGTTAAAGGTGCCCCCTGCCAGTTCATGGATGCGCCCCTCAAGCTCCGTCAGGGTTTCGGCCATTTGCTGCGAAAGCCGCTGGAGAAAATCACCGGCCACACGAATACCGCTCCACTCCATCCGCGTCAGCACATCGACCAGCGGCATCTCGACCTCGTGAAACAGCCGTTGCGCCGCCGCATCAGCGAGATCGTCCTGCAGGCGTTCGGCCAGTCGCCAGGTGATGTCCGCATCCTCGGCGGCGTAGTGGGCGGCCTTGGCAATTTCGACCTCACTGAAACAGATCCGCTTCTTGCCAGTGCCGGCCACCTCGCTGTAAGGCACCGTCCGGTGGCTGAGATGGTCCAGGGCCAGGGCATCGAGTCCGTGGGACTTGGCTTCGGGATGGGTCACATAGGAGAGCACCATGGTGTCGATTGTGATGCCCTGCAGGGTGATCCCGGCGTTGCGCAGGACCAGGGCATCGTACTTGATGTTCTGGCCGATCTTGCCGTAGCGCGGGTCCTCGAGCAGGGGCCTGAGCTTTTCCAGAACCAGCGCAACGGGCAGCTGCTCGGCGACCCCGAGATAGCGGTGGCGTAAGGGAATATACCACCCCGAAGCCGGGCGCACGGCAAAGGAGAGCCCGACCAGTTCCGCCTGGACCGCGACCAGGCTCGTCGTTTCCGTATCGAGGGCGAAGCTGCCGGCATCCTGCAGCTCGGCAATCAACTCCTCCAGGGCGCTCTCGGTGAGGACCGTCCGGTAATCCGCCGCCGAGGCCACCGCCAGGGACAGGGGCGCGGCAAACTCGAGCTGGAGTTTTTTGAATTCGAGCTGGCGGAAAAGCTCTTCCAGGGCCTCCCGGTCGGGATCCTCCAGGGTCAGATCGTCGAGGGTGACATCGAGCTCAAGATCATAAATCAGCTCGGCGAGGCGCCGCGACAGCCGCGCCTGGTCCGCGTAGCTGTGCAGGTTTTCCTGGCGCTTCCGGCCCTTGACCTGGTCGATATGGGCGAGCAGGTTGTCGATGGTGCCAAACTCCTGAATCAATGCACAGGCGGTCTTCTCACCGATGCCGGGAACCCCGGGGATGTTGTCGGAGCTGTCGCCGGCAAGACCAAGGACCTCAAGAACCTGCTCCGGCGGCACGCCAAAGCGTTCGATCACTTCGTCGCGGCCGGTCACCTTGCCCTTCATGGTATCGAGCAGCCGCACCTTGTCGTCGACGATCTGCATCAGATCCTTGTCACCGGTCACCACCGTGACCTCGAGGCCCTGCCCGGCGTAGCGCCGCGCCAGGGTGGCGATGATATCGTCCGCTTCATAGCCAGGCAGTTCCAGCGCCGGCATGTTGAATGCCTGGACCACCTTCTTGATCAACGGAATCTGCGGCACCAGATCTTCCGGCATGGCGGCGCGGTTGGCCTTGTACTGCGGGTAGAGATCCTTGCGGAAAGTCGGCCCCTTGCTGTCGAAGATCACGGCAATGCGATCGGGCCGTTCTTCGCGCAACAGGGTGAGGAGCATGGTGGTAAAACCATAGACTGCGTTGGTCGCCTCCCCCCTGGAGTTGGACAGGTGACGAATAGCAAAGTAGGCGCGGTAAATATAGGAGGAGCCGTCGACCAGGTAGAGCCGCTGGGGATGTTCTGACATGTGCAGTGCCTTTCTGAAATACAAATCGCGCCATTATTCCACAGCCGCCCCGAAAGCGAAAGCGACGAATCACTGGAAGGCCTTACTTTCCTGTTGTTTTCCGGCAAAATTTCCGTTAGTTATGCGCATCGGCATACCCCGTCCATCAGTGGAGATCTGTGGCCATGGCATCCTCCCCTTGCACAACCCGGCAGCAGCAGATGCTCACCAACCAGGCTGACTACGGCGCTATCTATGATCAGCTGACCTTTGTCGATCCCGCCGACTGCCCCGGGCTCGAACAGCTCCGGAGCGAACGGCTCCAGGCGCTGGCTGCGGCCGGCGGGTTCCTCGCTTGCGGCGGGAGCAAACCGCACAGTCACGGGCTGTCCCCCGGCTGCCGCCTCTGCGTTGCCGGTTCCTGGTCGTGCCTGTTCGTCAACGGGCGCTGCAATCTGCACTGTTTCTACTGTCCCGGTCGCCAGGATGAAACGGGACAACCGAATACCAACAATCTCGCCTTTGCCTCGCCGGCCGCGTATGTTGCCTATCTTGAGAAATTCGATTTTCGCGGCATGAGCCTGTCAGGCGGCGAGCCGCTGCTCACACCAGAACGCTCTCTGGCGTTTCTGAACGCGGCGAAACGGCGTTTCGGCGATCAGCTGCACTGCTGGATGTACACCAACGGCAGCCTGCTCGACGCCAATCTCCTCGGCCGCCTGCAGGACAGCGGCCTGGATGAAATCCGCTTCGATATCGGCGCCACCGACTACTCCCTTGCCAAGGTTGCCATGGCGATCGGGCGGATCCCCACGGTGACCGTCGAAATCCCGGCGGTTCCTGAGGAACTGCCGCGACTGCGGGCACAACTGCACGACATGGCGGCGATCGGGGTCGATTATCTCAACCTGCATCAACTGCGCCTGACCGCCTACAATTTTCCGCGTTTTGCCGGGCGCCCCTATCGCTACCTGCATGGCGACAAGATCACCGTGCTGGAATCGGAGCTCGCCGCCCTGGAGCTGCTCAATTATGCCGCTGAGCAGAAACTGCAACTGCCGATCAATTACTGTTCCTTTATCTACAAAAACCGCTACCAGAAAGCTGCGGCGCGTGGCCGTGGCGCGGCCATCATTGGCGAGCGCTGTGAGACGTTAAGCCCGGCCGGCTACCTGCGCAGCTGCACCCTGCGCGGCACCGCGCAGGCGCTGCAGGCCATCGCCCGACAGCTGGCCGCAACCGCCGACGAGACAGCCACATGGGAGCTGTCAGCGGCCGCCGACCAGCTGCGCTTCTGTGCCCCCCTGGGCCGCATGATCGATTTTACCGGCGTGACCCTGACCCTCGGCTACGTCGCGACCGCAGTGCGCGAAGGCCTCTCCTATCGCCATCCCTTTCGTGAAGTCACGCTGGCCGGTGGCAAAAAGATCGTCGTCGAACGGATCAAGGCCCGGGAGTTTGTTCTGGACGCCGACCGGGCGCGCCAGTTTTTTGTTGCGGCACACGCCGGCGCGGATCACGGCTTTGTCGCACAGCTGGCCGACCTCCTCCCCTTTGAACAGCGCGCCAGCGCACTGCAGAGCTATTTTTAACGCAGACGGGGCGGTCTGCCCGCGCCGCTGCGCCGGCACGCTGGCCCGGCGCAGCATCCGGCCCATTTGTTAAAGCGTTTACCGACCGCCGGATTTGTGAAAATATAGTCACTGCGCACTAACCCTGCACCGACGAGTTGACCTATGCCGCGTATCACCCTTGCCGCCTTGCTGATCCTGCTGTTGCTGCCCCTTCTGTCCCACGCCTGGCAACCACGCCTCGCCGCCGAGGCCATCCTAAGCGGGCGTGGCCCGGCCCCCCTGGTTGGAACCGACCGCCCGTATCTGACCGGGCGCAATGAAACCCTCGTTGAACTGGCGGCACGTGCAGGGGTCGGCTACGAGGCACTGATCAATGCCAACCCCGACATCGATCCCTGGCATCCTCCGGCCGGCAGCAGGGTACTGCTGCCCCTGGCGGCCCTGGTCCCCCTTCAGGCCCAGGCAGGCATGACGATTAACCTGGCAGAGCTGCGTCTTTACCTGATCTGGCAGGAAGCAGAAAAACAGCGGGTACGCATCTACCCCATCGGCATCGGGCGCGAAGGACGCGATACCCCCCTGGGTCGTTTCCGTGTCATCAACCGGGTGCGTGATCCCAGCTGGACCCCGCCACCGGGGATTCGTGCCGAGCGTCCCGCCCTCCCCGCCTCCATCCCCCCCGGTCCGGACAATCCCCTGGGCGGCTACTGGATCGGTCTGTCCGCTGAGCACATCGGCCTCCATGGAACCAATCGCACCTATGGGATCGGCCGCCAGGTCAGCAACGGCTGCATCCGTCTTTATTCCGTCGATATTGAAGACCTGTTCGCGCGGGCGCAGACCGGGATGCCGGTCGAGATCATCTACCAGCCGGTCAAACTCGGCCAGCGGGATGAGATCCTCTACCTTGAGGTCCATCCGGATCAACGTAACGCCGTACCCTACCCGATGGCGGAAATTCTCCGGCAACGGGACCTGATCGACCCGGCGGCCGAACTGGACTGGAACGTCGTCCGTGAGCTGCTGCGACGCCGGGACGGGATCCCCCAGCCCGTCTCCCCGGAGGCCTGGCGCCAGGGGCAGGCACCCGCGCAGGAGGAAGCAGGGACCGCGGAGGACGCCCGGAGGTAAAGCCGCCTACCCAGGCATGCCGGCAGAAAGGGTCCCTACAGACAACAAGCCCCGCACCAATTGATGCGGGGCTTGTTCATGTCCTGGGCCCCGTTGCCGGGGTTGCTTTATGATTGCCGAATTACTTTTTCAGGCTCATCTCGAAGGCTTTGGCAGCCTTGTCAGCACTGTCTTCGGCGGCGGCGGCAGAAGCGGCAGCTTTGCCGGCGGCGGACTCGGCACGCGTCGCTGCAGACTCGGCACGCGTGGCGGCGGACTCAGCCTTGGTGGCCGACGCAGCGGCCTGGTCCGCTGAAGCTTTGGACGCCTGGGACGCAGCAATGGCCTCGCGCATCAGGGTCTCATCTTCGGGGGCGAGGGTATAGTGGGATGAACAGCCGACAAATGTCAGGACTGCGGCGCCAAGAATCAAACCTCTGAACAGATTTTTCATTGTATGTCTCCTCCTTGCTGGTTTCGAAGAGATGCTGCCTCTTCACGAGTAAATTAAGATAACGGTATGCCGTTAGCGGGGTCATAACCCTTTCTCTAGAATCACATTATCTCACAAATTTCCCGGGGATCAACTACGGAATTAAAGAATTCAGTTCACGGAATCCCTGTTGCAGCGGTTTTCGTCCCCGGGGCGCGAATCAGGAGTTTTCCGCGGCGGGTGCCTTAGCCGCGACCACGCGCACCGGAAAGGGCTCCGTTGCACTGCCGCTGTAAAGAGACACATGGGGGAACGGAATCTCTATCCCATGCGCATCGAACATCTGCTTGATCTCATGGTGGATGGAATTTCTCAGGGCAAGAAAGTTCTCCCGTTTGACCCAGACAGAAAACTGAAGATTTTGTGCCGAATCACCAAACCCGAGAAACATGAACAGCGCCGCCGGCTCGTCCAGGCAGAGCGGATTGCGTTCGGCCACGTCCAACAACAGCTTGCGGACTTTTTCCGTATCCTCCTTGTAGGCCACGCCGATGGGCAGGTCGAGACGGCGGATCGGAAAACGCGTCAGGGTGGTCACCTCGGACTTGAGCATGGTTTCGTTGGGAATCCGGACATAGAGGTTGTCGAAGGTCCGCAACTTGGCAGAGAGCAGATCAATGGAGAGCACCTCCCCGGTCACCCCGCCGACCCGGATCACGTCACCGACCACGAAGGGCCGTTCGCCAAGCAGGAATAATCCGCTGATCAGGTTCGAAGCCGACGTCTGGGACGCAAAACCGATGGCAACGGAGAGGATGCCCGCCGCACCGAGCAGCACGGACAGCTTGAACCCCATTTCATTGAGGGCGGACACCAGGAAAATACCAAGCAGAAGGTAGAAAGCCACGCGCTTGAAGAGGGCGTGCCGGTGCTTGCCGATCTGTTTGCCCGCCAGCCTGATCAGCGACTCGGCGGCGAGCCGGGCAATAAAATATCCGGCCAGCAGAATAATGCCGGCACGCACAAAGGGAATGATTGTCACAAAATCCATCGCAGCCTCCTTGTCTTTGGCGTCAGCGTGCTGCCTGGGTCCTCATCAACTGCCGAACAGAGCTCCGAAGGTCCGGTACAGAATGCTTCTGTCGGCGGTCCTGCGGGGGGCCCCGACCCGCTCGGCCCGGCTCCAGAGTTCTGGCGGCCCCGCGCCGATGATCACCTGGGCGAGATCCTTGCGTTCGTCATGCAGCAGTGTCATTTCTTCGGTCCACAGGCCCTGCTCCTGGCTGTCAAAGAGGGACAAGAATGGCACCGGCAGGCTGAGTTTCTCCAGTTTCAGAGGTGCTGCGCCGTTGTTTTTGATCCGCAGCGGGGTAATTGCACGATGGGCCCGTACCGGCAGGTCATCGAGATACAGGCGACCGGTGATCGTTGTCGCGTAGCACAGTTCCCCCTCCATCGTCGAGGGACCGAACCAGGTATCGGACATGCGTACCGCCGCCACATCAAGCAGGGGGTGGCTGGAGCCCTGGATGTGTCCGCGCACCCACATCGGGGTGCTGACATAGAAGCTGATCTGTTCACCGGCCGGAACCAGGATCGGTACCGCCGATTTGATCACCACCGAACGATCGGCCAGGGCCGGCTCAATCAGCAGCAGCCCGTCGGTTTGCGCCAGGACGTGGCGCTCCAGTTCCCCCGTGGAGCAGTCGAGGGAATCCGCGGTGCCGACAGCCCAGCCGGCCGGGCTGTCATCCGGCCAGTCACTGGTACGATGACAGATCTGCCATTCCCGCGCGCGCCGCAGGACGGCGAATGACAGCGGTCCGATCTGCCAGGTGATGACAGCGTCCACCGTCGCGTTGAACAGGCCCCACCAGGAGGAGCAGGATTGCGGATCTGCAAGGTCGTGCGGGTGGTTCATCGCTAACTCCCGTCAGTGAAAATGTTCATGCCAACTGGTCCGGCGCGCCGCCATATGTTCGGCTCACGCTGTCCACGTTTGTAGATTGCTCCTCTGTGCCTGTCAAGGGCAAGTGCGAAACCGGCAGCACCGGCCGCTGACCGGCAGCGGCGGGGGACTAAATGATTCTCTGCCGATGCAGCTGTTGACATCCAGGAGTTGATGTTATTATCCTCGACAGGTTTACACTGGCGTCTGGTCAACGGGATCGGGTTCCTGAAATTCGACGCACATGGAGCGATACTGACTATGCATGACAATTTTGAAGATCATGATGAATCGATCGAATACGAAATAGAAGTGGAAACGGATGCCGACGTTCAGGCGGTCCCCGATGACGGCCTGGTGCTGGCGCGGGACATGCTCCCGTCGCGGCTGCCGATTATTCCCCTGCGGCCGCGCCCCGCTTTTCCCGGCGTGATCATCCCCCTGACCGTCAATGGTGAAGCGCGGGTCCGCACCATCAAGCAGGCGATGCAGACCGAGTCCCAGGCGATCGGCCTGGTCATGGTCCGCGAACTGGACCATGAGGATTCGACGACCAACCTGCAGCGTGTCGGCGTCGCGGCAAAGATTCTCAAACTGATTCACAAGGAGGAGCACAGCGCCCACGTCCTGGTCAACAGTCTCGAGCGTTTCAGCATTGATGACCTGATTGAAGTCAACGACGTCATTTTCGCCGACGTCACCTACTTCCTCAGCACCGCACCAAGTGACAACGCCGAGCTGAAGGCCTATTCCATGGCGATCATCTCGACCCTCAAGGAACTGGTGCAGATCAACCCCCTCTACTCCGAGGAGATCAAGCTGTTTCTCGGACGGACCAGCATGGACGATCCGGCACGCCTGACCGACTTTGCCGCCAACCTGACCAACGCGGACGGTTTCGAGCTGCAACAGGTGCTGGAAACGTTCAACCTCCACCGACGGATCGAGAAGGTCCTCGTGCTGCTCAAAAAGGAGCTCGAGGTTTCGCGTCTGCAGACCCGCATCTCCCAGCAGATTGAAGAGAAGATCTCTGCCCAACAGCGTGATTTTTTCCTGCGTGAGCAGTTCAAGGCGATCAAAAAAGAGCTGGGCCTGGAAAAAGAGGGGAAAGTCACGGAGATCGAAAAATTCCAGGAACGCCTGAAAACCCTGACCCTCAACGAGGAGGCGCAGAAGGCGGTCGATGAAGAGATCGAAAAGTTGCAGCTGATCGAGCCGTCCTCACCGGAATACAACGTCAGCCGCAATTATCTTGATTGGCTGACCGTCCTTCCCTGGGGAAAATTCAGCCGCGACTCCTACGACCTCCCCCGCGCACGGCGGGTTCTCGACCGCGACCATTACGGGCTGCAGGACGTCAAGGAAAGGATTCTCGAATTCATCGCCGTCGGCAAGATGAAGGGGGATATCTCCGGCTCGATCCTCTGCCTGGTCGGTCCCCCCGGGGTCGGCAAAACCTCCGTCGGCAAGAGCGTGGCCAGTGCCCTCAAGCGCAAATTCTACCGCTTTTCCGTCGGCGGCATGCGTGACGAGGCCGAGATCAAGGGACATCGACGCACCTATATCGGTGCCATGCCGGGCAAGGCAATTCAGGCGATGAAGAGCGCCGGAACCTCCAACCCGGTCCTGATGCTCGATGAGATCGACAAGATCGGCGCGTCCTTTCAGGGTGACCCGGCGTCGGCACTGCTCGAGGTTCTCGACCCGGAGCAGAACGACAGCTTTCGCGATCACTACCTCGATGTCCCCTTCGACCTGTCGAACGTGCTCTTTATCGCCACGGCCAATCAGCTCGATACCATTCCGGCACCGCTCCTTGACCGGATGGAAGTGATCCGCCTGTCGGGCTACATCCTCGAGGAAAAGCTGGAAATCGCCCGGCGCTTTCTGATTCCCAAGGCGCTTAAAAGTCACGGCATGACCAAGTCCCAGGTCAGTATCGACAAGGCGGCACTGAAGGTGATCGTCGACCGCTACGCCAGGGAGGCGGGAGTGCGCAGCCTGGAAAACCAGATCAAGAAGATCATGCGCCGCGCGGCGATGGAGTTTGCCCAGGGCCGCGAGGAAAAGATCCGGGTGACCAAAAAAGAGGTCGAACATTACCTCGGCAAGCCGGTCTTCACGGAGGAGGAGCTGATCAAGAGCGCCCCCGGTGTCGTCACCGGCCTCGCCTGGACACGCCTCGGCGGGGCGACCCTGCAGATCGAGGCGACGGCAATGAAAAGCAAGGGCAAAGGATTCAAGCAGACCGGTCAGCTGGGCAAGGTCATGGTGGAAAGCTCGGAGATCGCCTATTCCTACGTCATGGGGCACCTGGCCGAGTACCAGATCCCTGAAAATTATTTCGATACCCACTTTATCCACCTGCACGTCCCCGCCGGCGCCACCCCCAAGGATGGCCCCTCTGCCGGGGTGACGATGACGACCGCCCTGCTGTCAATGATCATGAACCGGCCGGTGCGCCAGAAGCTCGGCATGACCGGCGAACTCTCCCTCACCGGCAGCGTTCTGCCGGTCGGCGGAATCAAGGAAAAAACCATCGCCGCACGTCGCGCCGGCCTGAAGACGCTCATCTTTCCGACAGAAAACCGGAAGGATTTCGACGACCTTCCCGATTATCTGCGGGACGGGCTGGAAGTGCATTTCGTCAAGAACTACCACGAGGTGTTCCGCATTGCCCTCGGCGACAAGACCGGCTGAAACTGGCCAGAACCTGTCGATTTTTTTGCAAGGAGATTCCCGGTGACCCACAGTGAACTGAAAACCGCCCTGCTCGCCCTGCCGCCGGCAGAACAGCAGGCGTTTGTTCTGGAAACCCTTCCCCCCATCGCCCGCGAACTGGTCAAGGACCCCGGCTTCATGATGCAGCTCTTTCCCGTCATGCTTGGCATCCTCAAGGAGAGCGGGATGGATCTGCAGCAGTTGCTGCAGGTCGCCGCGATGATGAATACCGAGCAACAGCAATAACTGCGGCGCCGCGTTTGTTGTCGATAAAGGATTGACCCTGGCAAATCGCTGCTGCTAAATTCAGCGCGTTTTGCTCACCCGCTCCGGCGGGGACCGGGCGCGTTTTTGTCCCCGTGACGTTTTTTTAAGTGGAGATATCCCCTATGCGCATCCTTTCCGGCATTCAGCCCTCCGGCTCCCTGCATCTGGGCAATTTCTTCGGCATGATGCAGAAGATGATTGCCTACCAGGAGCAGGAAGACCTGTTCTGCTTCATTGCCAACTATCACGCCATGACCAGCCTGAGCGACGGCGAGGTTCTCGCTGCAGGGACCCTTGAGGCCGCTGCCAACTTTATCGCGCTGGGACTGGATCCGGAAAAGAGCACCTTCTGGGTGCAGTCGGACCTGCCCGAAGTGCAGGAGCTGACCTGGATTCTCTCCAACTTCACGCCGATGGGACTGCTCGAACGCTGCCACAGCTACAAGGACAAGGTCGCCCAGGGCATCAAGCCCAATCATGGCCTGTTTGCCTACCCGGTGCTGATGACGGCGGACATCCTGCTCTTCCAGAGTGACCGGGTACCGGTCGGCAAGGACCAGAAACAGCACCTCGAGGTTGCCCGGGATGTCGCCATCAAGATCAACAACGAATATGGCGACATTTTCACCGTTCCCGAGGCCGAGATCGATGAGGACGTCGCGACGGTACCGGGGCTGGACGGGCGCAAGATGAGCAAGAGCTACGGCAACACCATTGACCTGTTTATCGCGGAAAAAGCCCTGCGCAAGCAGGTCATGCGGATCGTTACCGATCCGACCCCGGTTGAGGAGGCGAAGGACCCGGACCGTTGCAATATCTTCCAGATCTACCGCCTCTTTCTCGACCGGCAGGGCGTCATGGAGCTGCGCCAGCGCTACCTGACGCCAGGATTGCGCTACGGTGACGTCAAGCAGGAACTGTTCGAGACGGTCCGCGACTTCTTTGCCCCCTACGCCGAACGGCGCCGTGAGCTGCTCGCCGATCCGCAGGGATTGCGCAAAACCCTGCGGCAGGGTGCCGAGAAGGCCCGCGCGGCGGCGGCACAGACCCTTGCAGACATCCGCAAGAAGAGTGGTCTGAGTTACTAGCCAGGGGGCAGCTGCGCCGCTGCTGTGCTGGCCGCAGGGGGACCGGGTCAGGGCACGGGACCTGACTCCTCACGGGTAAAGGTGACAAAGGCCATTCCCGGCCTGCGACTGGCCTCGCGCATGGCGAAATGGATTCCTTCGAGATACCAGCCGCGGCTGGTCCAGTCGTTCAGAATCTTCTCCAGGGTCACATCATCCACCTGGCTGGTTTCAACCACTTTGTAACGTACCATCATCACTCCTTCTTCCCGGTGCCCGCCCGCCGCCGGGCACCAGGTCACGATCAGCCATGAGTGCTGCAGATCAGAGACGCTTTTCCTTCAGCCTGCGGATCAGTCGGCAGGACTTCCTCGCCTATTACCAGGGAACGGCACAGAGCGTCCTGGTCACCACCAGCTGCGGCCGCAGCCTGCGTTTCCCCGCCCGCCGCCTGCGTCCCTTCCTCCGTGCCGCCGGCATCAGCGGCGACTTCAGCCTCACCGTTGACGCCAGTAACCGGATTATCAGCCTTACCCAGGACAGGTCCGCACCGACCGGTTAATTGCCCGCGCCATGCGCCGGAGTGGCGTCGTCGTCGGGCGCCCGTTGCCGGGCCGGATTCCGGGTCGCCTGGCTGCGCTGCAGCCAGGCGACCCGTTCGATCAGCGGCGGGTGGGAGTAGTAAAATGCTGCGTACAGCGGGTGGGGAAACAGGTTGCTCAAATTTTCCCTGGCCAGTTTTACCAGGCTTAGCGCCAGGTCACTGCCACGGCCGATCAGATCAACAGCAAACTGATCCGCCTGACGTTCCTGGCGCCGCGACCACCAGCTGCCAAGCGGCAGCAGCAGGAAGCCCAGTTGTGTCATCAACCAGCCAAGGAGCAGGACCTGGCCGGCGAACGACAGCTGCGCCAGTCCGAACCACTCGGGCAACAGCTGCTGGTTGAGCAGGTAAAAGGCACCGGAACAGCTGAGCAGGGCGACGACCTGTCCGCGGAGCAGTCGCTGGCGCAAGTGGCCAAGACGCCAGTGCCCAAGCTCGTGAGCGAGCACCGCGAGCAGTTCTTCGTCTGCCAGCTGCTCCAGCAGCGTGTCGAAGAGCACCACCCGCTTGACCTTGCCGATGCCGGTGAAATAGGCATTGCTGTGGCCACTGCGGCGCGAAGCGTCAACCTGCAGGACCTTGCCGGCACACACCCCGGCACGCTGCAGCAGGCTGCGCACAGCGTCCTCGAGGGATTCCCTTGCCAGCGGCCTGAAGGTAAAGAAAAGGGGTTCAATCAGGTAAGGGGATACGAACATCAGGGTGAGAGAAAGCAGCGCCCAGAACCCCCAGACCCAGAGCCACCAGCTCTGGGGCGCCAGAGCGACCAGCCACAGGGCGCCGCCGGCCAGCAGGACGAACAGCAGGCTGCCGATCAGCAGGGATTTGCCCAGGTCGGCCAGCCAGAGCTTGAAACTCATGCGGTTGAAACCGAAGCGCTCTTCGAGCACGAAATTGCGATAGAGGGAAAAGGGCAGGCCAAGGAGCGTCTGCAGCAGCGCCAGCAGGCCAAAAAACAGCAGGCCGTGGAGCACGAAGTGCCCGGTCCATCCTGCCACCAGGCGATCGTACCAGGGCAGCACGCCGCCGAAGAGGAACAGCAGGGTGAGCAGCACCCCAAGCCCCCGTTCGACCAGGCCGAGCTGATCCTGTGCCAGGGCATAGGCATCAGAGCGCGCCAGGCGCGCCGCGTCAATCCGCTCGGCAAAGACCTCCGGCAGGGTATGACGCCGGTTGCGACGATAGTGCAAATTGAGCCACTCAAGGAGAAACTGCACCAGGACGATGAGAAGATAGCTGTATAGCAGAAACATTTTCATCAGCTGACCAGCGGCCGTTCGCGGCGGATCAGATCCCCCTCTTCGGCCCAGGTGGGCAATTCGAGCACAAGCGTGGAATTGGGCTGGCCCGCCGGCAGGAGCGCCCCGTCGCGGCTGAGGATGCGCTTGGCGATGAAGCGTTCCTGGCGCATCTTCGGACCGATCAGCTCCAGTTCGTCGCCGCTGAAAAAGCGGTTGCGCCCTTCCACCCAGAGGCCCTGGTCGTCGCGCCGGACCAGGCCGACAAAGTCGCAGGTGCGGATATAGTGGGTATCCGCAGCGTGGATAGCGGCATCCGCAGCGTCAAACAGCAGGCCGCTGCTGTAGGGACGATGGCTGACCTTTTCCAGCTCACTGCGCCACAGCGGGTCGGTGTCGCCGGGGTCACGGCAAAGACGGTCGATGGCGTCACGATAAACGCGGGTCGCCGTCGCCACGTAGTAGAGGCTCTTCATCCGTCCTTCGACCTTGAAGCTGTTGATGCCGGCGGCGATCAGGGCCGGCAGATGATCGATCAGGCACAGGTCGCGGCTGTTCATGATATAGGTGCCCCGGCTGTCCTCCTCGACGGCAAAGCGTTCCTGCGGACGGGTTTCCTCGACCAGGGCGTAATTCCAGCGGCAGGGCTGGGCACAGTCACCGCGGTTGGCGCTGCGCTCGAGCAGGGCCGTGGACAGCAGGCAGCGCCCGGAATGCGAGACGCACATGGCGCCATGAACAAAACACTCCAGTTCAATCGGGGTCTGGTCACGAAAAGCGCAGATATCGGCGAGACTCAGTTCGCGGGCCAGATTGATCCGGCAGGCACCGTTGGCACGCCAGAACTCCGCTGCCCGCGGATTGCAGCTGTTGACCTGGGTCGAAATGTGAAGCGGGCGCTGCGGATCCACTCGGCGGATGGTTGTCAGAACGCCGGGATCCGCGACAATATAGGCATCCAGGGCCAGGGGGCGGAGACTTTCGAGCAAGCCTTCGAGAGCGGCGAACTCCGCCGGCCGCAGGGAGGCATTGAGGGTCAGGTAGAGAGCCACTCCGGCGGCGGCGGTCAGCTGCCGCGCAACCTGCAGCTGCTCGAGACTGAAATTCCCGGCATGGGCGCGCAGTCCGAAAAGATCGGTACCGAGATAGACCGCATCGGCACCATAACGGATGGCGGTCACAAGCTTCTGCATGTCGCCCGCCGGTATCAGGAGCTCCGGACGCAGCGGGACTTTTTC
Organism: Pelovirga sp.; assembly: GCA_046484405.1. GTDB lineage: Bacteria > Desulfobacterota > Desulfuromonadia > Desulfuromonadales > Geopsychrobacteraceae > Pelovirga. The sequence continues at coordinate 6,614 of JAWOIX010000053.1, read as the reverse complement.
CTTATCCATCAATCCCTCACCTATCAAGGAGGTGCAAACACCTCAGCATAGCACAACAGCCCGCCGGCGCAGCAAACCGGGCAGCGGCAGCCACGGGCGGCAGCTGGTCTCCCGCGCTGTGCGCTGCACTCTGTCATAGCGCGGTTGGGGCTGGCTGTAAAGGGGGTAATCGAACAGTGCGGGCGGCGATTGTGGCCTGTCGACCGGGCGCTTATTTTGGAAGCTTCTCATTTTTCCGGCTTGACAACCCGCAAGGAAGGCTATAATTTTTACAGATTAGTTTTTATTGTGGTTTTAGAACATTCTCGCTTTCAGAGAGTCCCGTTTCAATGAAACAGCTTGCGCTGTCATTTCCGGTCCGCCTCGCGGCGCTGTTCGCCGTTGTGCTGCTGTCAAGTTCCTGTGCCCCGGCACCCGGCCTGGCACCCTCTGTCGCCCTGAGGGAACAGCTGCAGGAGATCAGACAGCAACAGCAGGACCAGGCCGCACAGCTGCAACAGGTGACCAGACAGCTGACCTTGCTCCAGCAGGCCCTTGGTATCGACACCCTCGACAGTCAGCCTGCCGATCCTTTTGCCGAAGTCGATCTGGCAGCGCGACAGCCTGCCGACGAGTGGAGCGCCGTGCCGCCGCCGGCTGTCGATCTGCAGCTGGAACCGGAAGTGAGCGCTTACCTGGCCGCTTTTTCAGGACTGGCGAGCGGTCAACCCGATCTGGCGGAGGCCGGTTTCGAGCGTTTTCTGATCGCGTATCCCAACCACCTGCATGCGCCCAACGCGCGCTACTGGCTCGCCCGGGCCCAGGCCGGTCAGGGGAAAACCGAACTGGCAGCCACCAATTTAAAGCGGATCATCACCGATCCGGCAGCCCAGGCAAAAGCGCCGGCTGCCCTGCTGCAATTGGCACAGATTTACCGTCAACAGGGGTTGACGAAACAGGCCGAAGATGTTGTTGAACAGTTGCGCACCAGCTATCCCGACAGCCCGGAAGTGCAGCAATTGAACCGGAGCAACGGGTCTTGATGGCAAGGCCCCCCACTCCCCGTCAAAGAGGTAGCCGATGATACGGACATTGACCTGCAGGTTCACAGTTCTGGTTCTTTTACTCCTCCTTGCAGCCCCGGCTGTCAGCCCGGTTCTTGCCGAAAAAGGGACCATCTACACCATTCAGAAAGGGGACACCCTCTGGGATCTGTCACAACGATTCATCGAGGACCCCTACTACTGGCCGAACATCTGGGCGGACAATCCGGACATTACCAATCCGCACCTGATCTTTCCCGGCCAGCGCATCCGCATCCTCGATGGCCGCATTGAGATCCTCCCCGCCTACGCGGAAGGGGAGCGCGATGTTCCACCGGCAGTGGCACCGGAGGAGGAACTGCTGACCATCACTGCCGCCGGCCGTGGCGAGGGTTTTATCCTCGTTGATGAAGAGCCGCACGGATACCTGGTCGACTCTGTCGACAACCGCATCCTGCTGACGGAGACAGATCAGGTCTTTATCAGCATGGCCGATACGACCCGGGTTCAGGTCGGTGACAAGTTCGCCCTCTATCAACGCGGCCCGGTCATCACCCATCCGCAAAGCTTCGAAAATGTCGGTACCCTGATGTACCACCTTGGTTCCGTAGAGGTCACCGATGTGCGCGGCCATACTGTCGTTGCCAGCATCGCAGATGCCTACCGCGAAGTGCTTCGCGGGGCCGAACTGTTCGACTTCCGGCCGCCGCAGCGTGACATTGCCCTGCGCCGTGGGACGACCCGGGCTCCGGGCTTCATTGTCGCCGCCCAGGACGAAAAGGGAACCATGTCCACCAACGATATCATTTACATCGATCTTGGCAGCAGCGAGGATCTGGCGGTCGGTAACCTTTTCCACATCTCGCGTCCGCGGCAGCTGTCCAGTGAGGCGCTCGCGACGGCCGCACCGCTGGATCTGCCCGATGCAGTGCTGGGTGCCGCCATCGTTACCGAAGTGCGCGAATCGACGGCGACCGCCATCATCATTAAAAGTGTCGATGCCGCAACGGTCGGCGACCGGGTGACCGTCGTTACTGACTAGCCGATCAGCCCGGCACAGATGATCCGAAAGAGGATTGAAGCTTCTTCAATCCTCTTTTATTTATCACACCGCGCACTGCTGTTCACTCATCCAGCGAGGGGGGAAGATGAACCAGTCACAGCTCGATCTGTTACGCCTGCACTTAAGCCCCGGTATCGGCCGCAGCGTCCTGTTCAAACTCCGACACCACTTCGGCTGCTTCTCCGTCGCCGCGGCTGCTTCCGGCAGCGCCTGGCAGCAGGCGGGCGTAGCGGCACAGCTCCGCCACACGCTGCTGGACCCCGCTGCCGAAGAATTTGTCACCTGTCGCACTAAAATGGCGGATCTGGCCGTTCGCCTGATCAGCTTCTGGGACGCTGATTACCCCGCCCTGCTGCGCACCATCTACGACCCTCCGGCGCTGCTCTATCTGCGCGGCAGGCTGCCGCAAGCGGACGGCTTTGCCGTCGTCGGCTCCCGCCAGGCGACCGCAAGCGGACTCTCTTTTGCCAGAGACGTGGCAAAGGGCCTGGCGCAGCGTAACATCTGCGTGATCAGCGGCATGGCCCGAGGGGTTGACAGCGCCGCTCACTGCGGCGCCCTCGCTGCCGGAGGCACAACCGTTGCCGTACTCGGCTGCGGGGTCGACCGGATCTATCCGCCGGAAAGCACCCGTCTCTACCGGGAGATCCTCGCACAGGGAGCTCTCCTCAGTGAGCACCCCCCGGGAACACCCCCTGCTGCCGGGCATTTTCCCGGCCGCAACCGCATCATCAGCGGCCTGGCGCGGGGCGTCCTGATCGTCGAGGCGGCACGGGGGAGCGGATCGCTGATCACCGCGGAGTTTGCCCTGGAGCAGGGCCGCGAACTCTTCGCCATGCCGGGCGAGGTGCGCCACCCCAACAGCCATGGGCCACACCAGCTGCTCAAGGAGGGGGCGCAACTGGTCACGGAGGTGAGCGACATCCTCCACGCCCTCTGGCCCGACCAGGTCGCCTGTCGCCAGCGCTCCACACCACAACAGGATCTGGCCGCAATCCTTTCCGGTAACGCTCTTGCCGTCTACCGGCAATTGCAGGAAACACCGGTTCATCAGGACGAAATCGCCAGGAAATGCGCCTTGACTCCCATGGAGCTTTCCGCTATTTTACTCGACCTGGAGCTCCGGGGCGGGGTCAGACAGTTACCTGGAGGCCACTACGTCCGCGGATTACTTTAGCCATATCGGCAGGGTGTGGAAAAAAACCTTTTGTCAGCCCGCAACGGCATTACAGATTGTTTTTTGGGCAGCCTGCCTGGGTTCTTCAAACCACGCAACGGCATGGAGAAGACCCCCCAGGAGGATGCTTGCGTGAACGCGTTCTGGCGATCGTCAACCTGATCGCTCAATATGTTCTTGGTGCGGAGGAAGCCCCCGTCTGCGAACGGGAATTAATCTCTGAACTCATGGCTGCCGGCTATTCCGCGGAGGAGATTGAAGACGCCTTCTCCTGGATGGAGGCCACGGCCATCCGCCAGCCGTCCGTACAGTCAACCGTAGCATTCTCCCTGTCCGCCCCCGGCTACCGCATTTTTTCCGCCCAGGAGGAACGCCTGCTGAGCGTTGCGGCGCGTGGGTTCCTGGTGCGCATCAGGGCCATGGGGCTGTTGCCCGGCCTGATCCAGGAAGAAATCATCGATCGGGCAATCCGCGCAGCAGAGGATCCGGTCACCGAACAGGAGATCAAGCTGATCACCATCCTGACCCTGCTGCTACGCTCCAGCGACATCTGGCAGCGTGAAATCGACTGCCTTCTGGAGAATGACTGGAAGCGCATGTACCACTGAGACACAAAGGGTTGCGCAGCTGTCGCAACCCTTTTTCTTTTCCTGACCGGCAGCTGACCGTTACCGGATAGAGGGGACACAATGGCACAATCACTGGTTATCGTTGAATCACCGGCGAAAGCAAAAACCATCGAAAAATTCCTTGGCAAAGGCTACAAGGTTCTCGCCTCCTACGGCCATGTCCGGGCGCTGCCGAGCAAGCAGGGGTCCGTTGACACGGCAGACAACTTCCGCCCGAATTACCAGATCTTGCCGGAGAGCGCGCGGCATATCGCGTTACTGAAAAAAGAGATCGCCAAATGTGACGAACTGATTCTTGCCACCGACCTTGACCGTGAAGGGGAAGCCATCGCCTGGCACCTTCTGGAAGCCCTCGGTATCAGTGAAGAGGCGCAAAAGCCGGTGGTCAAACGGGTGACCTTTCATGAAATCACCAAGTCGGCGATCACCGCAGCGATGGCAGCACCGCGGACCATCTCGCGCAACCTGGTCGATGCCCAGCAGGCGCGTTCGGTCCTCGACTACCTGGTTGGTTTCAACCTGTCACCCTTTTTGTGGAAAAAGATCCGTTACGGCCTATCTGCCGGGCGGGTTCAATCCGTCGCCCTGCGCCTGATCTGCGAACGGGAAGATGAAATCGATGCCTTCATACCGCGCGAATACTGGACCATCGAGGCCCGCCTGGGCAAGCAGGACGGTGTCAGCTTCAGTGCCAAGCTCCACGCCGCCGCCGGCAAGAACCTGGGCAAGTTTGCCCTGACCACCGAAGCGCAGACGGCCGCGGTGCTCGCCGAACTGGAGAACGCTCTCTTCCGTGTCAGTGCCCTGGAAAAGAAGGAACGTAAACGCAACCCGGCCCCGCCTTTTACCACCAGCACCCTGCAGCAGGAAGCCAGCCGCAAGCTGGGTTTCTCGGCCCGCAAAACGATGAGCGTCGCGCAGAAGCTCTATGAAGGGATCGCTGTTGCCGACGGCACTCACGGCCTGATCACCTACATGCGCACCGACTCCGTCGCCCTGTCGGACACCGCCACCAGTGAAGCCCGCCAGTTGATCCGGGAACAGTACGGGGATGACTATGCCCTGGACAGACCACGGGTATTCCGCAACAAAAGCAAAAATGCGCAGGAGGCCCACGAGGCGATTCGGCCGACCAGCCTCATCCGTACACCGGCGCAGGTCAAGCCGCACCTGAATTCCGATCAGTTCCGTCTCTACGAATTGATCTGGAAGCGCACTGTCGCCTCGCAGATGACCCAGGCGATTTTCGACGCCACCAGTGTTGATATTGCCGCAGGGGAAGGCTACAGCTTCCGCGCCAGCGGCCAGGTGATTCGCTTTCCCGGCTTTATGACCCTCTACATCGAAGGGACGGACCAGCAGGAGGACGACCAGCAGGAGGGCCTGCTGCCGCCGCTGCACGAGGGTGAGGAATTGCAGCGCGAGGAGCTGCTGCCGCAGCAGCATTTTACCCAGCCGCCGCCGCGTTTTACCGAAGCCAGCCTGGTCAAGAGCCTTGAGGAATATGGCATCGGCCGGCCATCGACCTATGCCAGCATCATGAACACCCTGGTGACGCGCAACTATGTCCGGCTGGAAAAACGCACCTTCTTTCCCGAAGACACCGGACGGGTCGTCACCCGCCTGCTGACGGAACATTTCAGCCAGTATGTCGATTACGATTTCACCGCGGCGCTGGAAGAGGAGCTCGATGCCATCTCCCGAGGCGAAAAGACCTGGATACCCGCCATCCGCCAGTTCTGGGAGCCCTTTATCGAATTGCTCAAGCGCAAGGAGAAGGAGGTCAGCAAGGCGGATGTGACGACGGAGAAAACCGACAAGATCTGTCCTGAGTGCGGCAAGGAGCTGGTCATCAAGCTGGGGCGATCGGGACGTTTTCTCGCCTGTTCGGGCTTTCCCGACTGCCGCCACACCGAGCCTCTCTCCGGGGCGGCCGCGGACGCCGAAGAACCGGTCATCTCGGACGAAAAATGCGACAAATGCGGCAGCGCGATGCTGATCAAGAGCGGACGCTACGGCAAATTCCTGGCCTGCAGCGCCTATCCCGCCTGCAAGAACATCCAGCCGCTGGAAAAACCAAAATCTCTCGGTGTTGGCTGCCCCGCCTGCGGTGACGGCGAGATGATGGAAAAAAAGAGCCGTTACGGCAAGATTTTCTACTCCTGCAACCGCTACCCCAAGTGCAAATACGCCCTGTGGAACCCCCCCTGCGAAGAGCCCTGCCCCAAGTGCGGCTGGCCCCTGACGGAGATCAAGACAACCAAGCGCTTCGGGACAGTGCAGCGTTGCCCGCAGACGGAATGCGACTGGGAAAAAGTGATTACACCGCCGGAGAAAAAAACCCCGGCCGCCAAAACTCCGGTCAAGCAACCGGCGGCAAAAAAGCCGGCAGCGAAAAAGACCACGGCAAAAAAGACCGCGTCTAAAAAACCGGCGGCGGCAACCGGCGACAGCGTCAAGCAATAGTCCCGGCGACGCTGCACTGACGACCCCGACAGATCCTTCTCACCGGTCGCGCCTGCTGGCGCGGCCGGTGTCCTGTTTGCAGCAGGTGCACGCGCCCTGGGCGGCTTCGATCCCTTCCAGCGGGCCGTCGGCGCCCATGAAGCCGAGGATCGAGCCCGCCACCGCTCCGGAGGGGTAGCTGCGCTGGGACACCGGCTCGGCGTAGAGGCCAGGGAGCCCGATCTCCAGGGCCTGCTCGCTCTGCTCGGGCGTCAGGG
>JAWOIX010000094.1:0-40855 GCA_046484405.1 Pelovirga sp. | reverse complement strand
TTTTGATAATCATTGTCAATATAAAAATCATACCTTTTTAGTTTTTTTCTTGTTCATGCTCCAGACAGTGCAGAATCCTTGAAGCCGCCCGGACAGTGAACTTCGCTGCCTGCTGTCAGGCCACCGGGCTCGCGTTGCAAGGGGTCCGGTGGTCGTGGTGTTGCTGCTGCGCGGCATTGGCAAGGGCGCATAAGAAGTAGGCGCCTCCTTCATAAAGGCAGTCAAAAACCAGCTGGTTGCCGAGCTGCTCCCAATTGGGAAAGCCGCGCAGCAGCATCCCCTTGCCATGGCGCCCGGCGAGGCTGTCAACGTGGGTGCCGCCGATGATCAGATCATAGTCTGCTGCCAGGTCTTCAGCATCCCCCAGATCGCCGACCAGAATCCGTGCCGCCCGGACCTGATCCAGGGCCGGGGAATCGGTGGCGGCGATGACCGCCGCGACCGTCCCCCCCGCCTCGCCGATGAGCGCGCAGAGAGCGGCCAGCATGTCAGGTTCCCCGGTCACTGCGACACGCACCTTGCCCAGGGCAAAATGACAATCAAGCAGCGCATCCTGCAGGCGCGCACGCCAGCGCCTGACGGACGCAGGGGGCGTCTGGAACCCGGTTTCATCGAGCAGCAAACGGACGAACTGATCGGTGGCGTTTAATCCGGCCAGGTGGGGAACATGATGATGGCGCATCAGGGAGTTTTTCTTCAGCAATTCCATGGCACAGGGGATCATCGAAGCACCGACACTGATGACCAGCCCGGCGCCGGCCAGATCATGGATCTGCTCCAGGCGGGTGCCGCCGCTGGACAGGGCGGCCTGCTTCTCGCCCAGATGGCCATCGAGGGAGCTCGACAGATCGGGAAGAACCACGACATTGAAGCCAAAAGCGGCGATCAGGTCGCTGATCTTTTCGACCTCGATCGGCGTCAGACTGACATGGGGCAACAGCACCAGGCGGTTGTCATCGACCCGGGAACAGGGGCGCGTCAGTTGCCGGATCATCGCACTGCAGGCCGCAGACCAGCCCTGCTCCAAGCCGCCCTCGTAATCGGGCGTGTTGACGTAAACCAGCGGCACATCCAGCCGGGCGGCCACACCGCTGACATCATCCCCCTTGGTTTCGGTCAGACCCGTGGTACAGAGGCCGATCAGCGCCGGGGTAATTTTTTTCCGGATGTTCCTGACCGATTCACTGATGCTGTAGTCGCCGCCATCCAGGATCGCCGTGACATCGGTGACGGCGGTGGTCTGCAGGGCAATCGGCTCGGCAAAATGACGGGTGAAGAACACCTTGGTGAAGCCGGCGCAGCCCTGACCACCATGCATCAGCGGCAGGCACTGATGGACACCGAGAAATGCCAGGGTCGCCCCCATCGGCGCCGACAGTTTAAACGGATTGATCTGCAGGGGCCTGGTGGCCTTGCGTCTCACGCGTGCCATGGTGCCCTCCGACCGGCCAGGGCGAACACGGGACTTTCCAGCGCCTGCTTGAGGTCCTCGGCCAGGTTGAGCAAACCGGCATAGCCACCATAGCTGACTTTCTTTTCCTGATTGACGTCGATAAAGGCAATCCCTTTTTTGATCGCCGTGTACAACGACCGTCCCCCCGCCAGCAGGATGTGGGCCCCCTTGTCATCGATAAGGCGTGCCTGTTCGGTTCCGGGATTCATCATCAGCACGCCCTCCGCCCCGAGATATTCACGTGCCCTGGCGCGATCGTCCTCGGTCGCCTTGCGCACCGCAGTCGCCACGACCTCGATCCCGAGATCCTGCAGAGCCGCGGCGATCGACCAGGTCTTGTTGCCGCCGGTGTTGAGCACCGCTTTCTTCCCGGCAAACAGGTGCCGGTAGGGAGCAAGTTTTTCCTCCAGCGCCGCTTCTTCCCGGGCCACCAGCGCCCGGGTCCGGAGCAGCAGCTGTTCATCGCCCAGGGCGGCGGCGATGGCCAGCAGACCGGCGGAGGTATCGCGTTTGCCGTAGAAGGACAGGGAGATCCAGGGAATTCCGTATGTCTGCTCCATCTTGCGGGTCATCGACACCAGGGATTTGGCACAGACGATGACATTGAGCCTGGCCCGATGGGCGGTGCGGATGGCGGCAATGCGGCCGTCACCACTGAAGGTCGACAACACGCGGATGCCCAGTTCTTCGAGCAGTGGGGTGTACTGCCACATGTCGCCGGTCACGTTGTATTCGCCGATCAGATTGATATCGAAGGGGGTGGTGGCGTCCGGCTCAAGGGTACCGACCAGGTGGGTCAGCACCGCTTCACCACCGAGACGGCTGCCCAGGTTCTTGCTGCCGACAAAACCGGGCGCGTGCACCGGCACGCAGGGCACCTTATGGCGCGCGGCCGCCTCGCGACAAACCTTGTCGATATCGTCACCGATCAGCGCGGTGACACAGGTGGCATAAACAAAAAGGGCCTCGGGGCGATAGCGGGCCAGCACCTGATCGATGGCGAGGGCGAGCTTCTCTTCACCGCCAAACACCACGTCATTGAGGCTGACATCCGTCGTCAGCCCGACCTGGGTCAGATCGACACCGGGCCAACTGGTCGGTGTGGCCCGGGTCTCCCAGCTGGCGCCGAGACAGGTAATGGGTCCGTGCACCAGGTGTGCCGCATCAGCGAAGGGGAACAACGCAATCTGCGCGCCTTCAAAAGCACAGCCACCGGTCGTCGCACCGGGGGTCGGTGCGTTGCAGGCCGGCTTTTTCATCTGGCTGTGTGAGCAGGCGCTTTCAACGAGAAGTTCCTTGATATTGGGTCTGGTTGCCACGTCAGCTCCTTGAGTGAGAGATCAAGTCGCCCCGCCGCACCCTTGAGAGGGGAGAAATTGGTGTGATTGGCGGCTATGCCCATGCACGATCATCCATTCACTGCAAGACACCTGCCAACATGGTAGCTGCCTGGACCTGCGCCAACCGCAGCGGTTGTTTTCTTATTACGCCCGGCAGGGGCGCGCCGCTGTGCGCCCGGCCCTCCCCGCAAATGTCTTTTGTTTCTGCCCATAAAAAAGGCGTCCTGCCTCAAGATTCAGCAGAGCAAACAGATCGCGCGATCATCAACCCGCCAGATTTCGTTGTTCCCGGACAAGGCACATAATTTGCTGTGCAGAGACCTGCAAACAAACCGGTGACAACGGCGTCCCCTAATCCACACCGGGAGGCGCCCATGACCACAAAACCGATCCACATCTCCGACACCACCCTGCGTGACGGCGAACAGACCGCCGGGGTCGTCTTTCGCCGCGCCGAAAAAATCACCATTGCCAGAATGCTCGACCGGATCGGTGTCGCGGAGCTGGAGTGCGGCATTCCGATCATGGGCAGGGAAGAACAGCAGACCCTCAAGAAACTGGTCGACCTCGGTCTGAATGCCCGCCTGCTGACCTGGAACCGCGCCCTGATCAAGGACATTCAGGCGTCGATGAACTGCGGCATCAGGGCGGTCGACCTTTCCATTTCCGTTTCCGATATCCACATCCGTCATAAACTGCGTACCAGCCGTGACCAGGTCAAGGAGCAACTGAAAACCGCCCTGGGTTTTGCCAAGCAGCACCATCTTTACGTCTGCATCGGTGCCGAGGATGCCGGTCGCGCGGATATGGGTTTTCTCCTCGAACTGCTTGCCATCGCCGAAGGCCTTGGGGCGGATCGTTTCCGATTCTGCGATACCCTGGGGCTGCTCGATCCCTTCACCCTCTTCGCCAAGGTCAGTACCCTGGCGCAGCACAGTCATATCGACCTTGAGGTTCATACCCACAACGACCTCGGGATGGCGACCGCCAACGCCATCGCCGGGGTCAGAGCCGGGGCGTGCCATGTCAGCACCACGGTTAACGGCCTTGGCGAGAGGGCCGGTAATGCCGCCCTCGAAGAGGTGGTGATGGCTCTCAAACATGCCTGCGACATCGATCCGCAGATTGCGACGGTTGAGCTGGCCGCACTGTCCCGCTTTGTGGCGACGGCCAGCGGGCGACCACTCCCGGCCTGGAAGGCGATCGTTGGTGAAAAGGTCTTTTCCCACGAATCCGGTCTGCATGCGGATGGTGTTCTCAAGCATCCGTCAAATTATGAAGGCTTTGATCCGGCCGAGGTCGGCCTGCAGCGCCACCTGGTGATCGGCAAACATTCCGGCCGCGGCGGCCTGCAGCAACGGCTGCAGGAGCTGCACCTGGAACCGCCATCGCTGGACCTGGAGCGCCTTCTGGGACGCGTACGCGCTCTTGCCGGCCGGCGCAAACGCGCCCTCTTCGATCATGAACTGATTGCCTTGTGTCGCGCTGGTTAATGCGCTGATGATCCGCCAACCGCTGTCAGCAGAGGACTGGAACCTGTTTTTACGCCTGGCTAAAGGTGAACGCTGGCAGGTTCCGTTTACAGAGCAGCTTCTGTTTCAGCATCAGTGGCGCCCCTGTTTTCTGGCGTTGCGGCATGCGGGAAGAACCTGCGGCTTCATTTCCGTCGTCAGCGACCGTCACAGCGGCGGGATCGGCAACCTGCTGGTTGATCCCGACCTGCGCCCCCGCGGGTACGGAAGGTTCCTGTTCAAGGACGCATTGACGCTTCTGCAGCAGCGCCCGCGGCAAAGAATCTGGGGCACGATGTTGAGGTCAAATTGTTGCAGCTGAAGGCCATTGACCCCACCGCACCATCCTGCCACACTGTGACAAACCTTCTGTCTCTGGAACCCGATACATGACTCCAACCGCATACCGCACCTTCTGCACCGAGCTGATCACCACCCTGGTGAACGAAGCGCCCAATAACCATCTCCACGGCTTTGACGAAAAAGCCTGGAACAGTCCGCTGATCGGCATCGCCGCCGGTGATGATCCCTTGTTTCAAAAGTTCAAACAGGTTATTGGCGCCGTCCACTGGACACCGGCGGAAGTTTTTGAACTGGCCTATCCCGGGGACAGCGCGGCAGCGGCAGACTTGCGTGTCATCAGCTGGGTCCTGCCACAGACCGCGGCGACCCTGGCCGATCAGCGCAAAGAAACGGAACTGCCGGCACCGCGCTGGATCTACTCACGCCATTACGGTGAAGTCTTCAATGAATGGCTGCGCATCAAAGTCCGTGATGAATTCACCAGCAGGGGAATCAGGGCCACGGCGCCGACCATGGTCCCGCACTGGGCCTACCGCCAGACCCCCCAGGCAGGCATCTGCTCCAACTGGTCGGAGCGGCACGCGGCCTACGCTGCCGGGCTGGGAACCTTCGGGCTGTCGGACGGCCTGATTACCGAGGCGGGAAAAGCGGTGCGGATCGGATCGGTGGTGGTTGAAGCGGACATCAGCGTCACCCCCCGCACGGCCGCATCACATACTGCCAACTGCCTGTTTCATGCCCGCGGCAGCTGTGGAACCTGTATCGAGCGCTGCCCGGTGGACGCCATTTCCACGGCCGGACACGACAAAAACCTCTGCCACGCCTATATCCGCTCCGTCACCGCTCCCTACGCCAGGCAGATCAGCGGCGAGCAGGTCACCCCCTGCGGCCTGTGTCAGACGCGGATCCCCTGCGAGAGCAGAAATCCCCTGAAAAATTCCGCGATGTAGCAATCGATCGGTGCCCCGTCAGCAGACGGGCCGAATGATCAGAGCAGCACGGGAAGCGCCCGGCTGATACGGTTCTCAAGCGGCGTTGTCGTTGTCTGGTATGCCAGCACCTCGACCCCGGCGGCAGCCACCTCGCGCAGCAGGCGACCGTACTCGGGGTCGATCCGGTCCGCCGGGGCAAAACTCTGCGCGGCGCTGCGCTGGACCAGGAAAAAGATCACGCTGCGATAACCCTGATCAAGCGCCTGCCGCAGTTCCCGCAGATGCTTCTGACCGCGCCGGGTCACGGCGTCGGGGAAACAGGCCGTGTCCGGGGTGCAGCACAGCGTGACATTCTTGACCTCAAGCAGAACCCGCTGCGCGTCCTTACACAGCAGAAAATCAATCCGGCTGTCGCCGAACCGGTATTCCGGCACCACCTGATAACCCCGGAATTCATCGATCCAGCCTCCCGCAAGCGCCTCAGCGACCAGCCGGTTGCTGCGCTGGGTATGGGTATCAACCCAGTCGTCGCCAACGCGGATCAATTCCAGGGTAAAGGGATACTTGCGCGCCGGGTTATGCGCTTGGGAGAACAGTACCGGGTAACCGGGAACGGCGCACTGCTGCATGCTGCCGGTGTTCGGCGTGTGGGCGGTGATCACCGAGCCATCGGGCCGCTCGATATCGGTCATGAAGCGTTTGTAACGCCGCAACAGGATTCCCTCGTAGAGGGGGGTCGGCAGTTTCATCGTGACTCTCCCGTCATTGCCTGCGCCTGATCCCGATCCTGGGAACTCTGCGGTCACCCGGACAGATATTGCACAGGTCAATCGATCATCGTATATTAGCGGTCCCAGGCGCCCTGGTTGTACGACTGTCACCCTGATTTTTCCGTGTGAGGACACCGATGAAAGACAATCTTATTCAGCGCACCCCGTCAGCCTACGACTTTCCCCTGCTGATCAAAAACCTTTTTAGCGCGCCGGCCGTCAACAATCCGCAGCAAACAATCGTTTACCGTGACCTGGAACGCTTTACCTATCAGCAGTTTCGCCAGCGTGTCTGCCGGCTGGCCAACGCCCTGACCACCATCGGCGTCAAGCCGGGCGATACCGTGGCGGTCATGGACTGGGATTCCCATCGCTATCTCGAGTGTTTTTATGCCATTCCGATGCTCGGGGCGGTCCTGCACACGGTCAATATCCGCCTCTCACCGGAACAGATCCTGTACACCATCGATCACGCGGAAGACGACTACATCCTCGTCAACGAGGAATTTCTGCCCCTGCTGGAACAGATCAAAGGACGCATCGACACCGTCAAGGCCTACGTCCTGCTGCAGGATCAGCCCAGCCAGCCACAGACCAGTCTGCCCTTTGCCGGAGAATACGAAGAGCTGCTCCGGGCGGCCGACGACAGTTATGTGTTTGCCGATCTGGATGAAAACACCCGCGCCACCACCTTCTACACCACCGGCACCACCGGCATGCCGAAGGGTGTCTATTTCAGTCATCGGCAACTGGTGCTGCACACCCTCGCCGGGATGGCCGCCCTCGGAACCGTCTCCGTGCAGGGGCGGCTCCACCAGCAGGATGTCTACATGCCGATCACCCCGATGTTCCATGTCCATGCCTGGGGCGTTCCCTACATCGCCACCAGCCTCGGCATCAAGCAGGTCTACCCGGGGAAATATGTCCCGGAAATGCTGCTCAAGCTCATCGAGGGGGAAAAGGTCACATTCTCCCACTGTGTCCCGACCATCCTCCACCTGCTGATGAGCCATCCGCTGTTCGATCAGGTCGATCTTGGCGGCTGGAAGGTGCTCATCGGTGGTGCCGCCCTGCCCAAGGCCATGTGCCGTGCGGCCCTGGCACGCGGCATCGACATCTATTCCGGTTACGGCATGTCGGAAACCTGCCCGGTCCTGACCATTGCCAATGTCACCGCGGAGGACCTGTCCCTCGATGAGGAGATTGACGTCCGCTGCAAGACAGGCCGTCCTATTCCCCTGGTCGATCTGCGCATCGTCGATGAGCAGATGGAGGATGTCCCGGCCGATGGCCAGAGCGTCGGTGAAATCGTCGTGCGTTCCCCCTGGCTGACCCAGGGTTATCTGAAGGATCAGCGCAATTCGGAGACCCTCTGGCGCGGCGGCTATCTGCATACCGGGGATGTGGCGATCCGCGACGCACAGAATTACGTCAAGATCACCGACCGGATCAAGGATGTTATCAAGATCGGCGGGGAGTGGATTGCGTCTCTCGAGGTCGAGGATCTGCTGTCAACCCACCCGGCGGTTGTCGAAGCTGCGGTCATCGGTCTCACCGATGCCAAGTGGGGGGAACGGCCCCTGGCGCTGGTGGTCAAAAAGGCGTCCGCCGACATCAGCGAAAAGGAACTTCTCCTTCATGTCCGTGGTTTCGTTGACAAGGGGATCATCTCGAAGCAGATTGTCCTGCTGAAAATCGCGTTTGTCGACCAGATCGATAAAACCAGCGTCGGCAAAGTTGACAAAAAGCTGCTCCGGGAAAAATATCAGCAGTCCTTCAACCCCTCGTCCACCGGAACGTAGTCGAGCCCGAAGGCCTCCGCCACCCCCTTGCAACAGACCAGGCCGTTGACCAGGTTGAACCCCTCCCGGATTCCCGCATCGTGCCGTGCGACGGCGCGCCAGCCTCGGTCGGCGATCTTCAGGGCATAGGGAAGCGTCGCATTGGTCAATGCCATGGTCGATGTCAAGGGGACCGCTCCCGGCATGTTGGCAACGCAATAATGGACGATCCCGTCGACCTCGTAAATCGGCGCCCGGTGGGTGGTCGCACGGGAGGTTTCGAAGCATCCCCCCTGGTCGATGGCGACATCCACCAGAACCGATCCCGGTCGCATCGTCGCAAGCATCTCGCGGGTCACCAGGCGCGGTGCCTTGGCGCCGTGAACCAGGACCGCACCGATGACGACATCGGCCTCCTGGACCAGCTCACGAATGGTGCCGGGCGATGACATCAGGACAAAACAGTTGGCCGGCATAATCTCCGCCAGGTGGCGCAGACGGGCGAGATCCTTGTCGAGGATAAACACCCGCGCCCCGAGTCCGCTGGCCATCTGCGCCGCATGGGTGCCGACCACTCCGCCACCGATCACCAGCACCGTTGCCGGCGCCACCCCCGGCACCCCGCCCATCAGAATACCGCGTCCCCCCTGGGCCCGCTCGAGGTATTTGGCCGCCTGCTGGGCCGCCATACGCCCGGCGACTTCACTCATCGGCGTCAACAGCGGCAACCCCCCGTGGCTGTCAGTGATGGTCTCGTAAGCAATACAGACGGCCTTGCGGTCAAGCATGGCCCGCGTCAATTCTTCGCTGGCGGCAAAATGAAAATAGGTAAAGACAATCTGACCATCACGAATCAGCGGGTACTCTTCCGGCTGGGGCTCCTTGACATGCATCACCATCTCGGCACGGGCATAGATCGCGGCAGCCGTGCTGACGATTTCTCCGCCGGCAGCAAGATATGCCTCATCGGAAAAACCGCTCCCGGCACCGGCCGAGGATTCTACCAGTACCTGATGACCATGACCGGTCATCACCTCCACCCCATCGGGAGTCATGCTGACGCGATTTTCTTCCAGCTTGATTTCCTTGAGCACACCAACAATCATAGACACCTCGCGGATGGCCACCAGGGCACGGTGGGAGAGAGGAACGCCGTTTTTCCTCAGCGGACGGCTCCATATAAAACATTCCGTGGCGGTATTTTCCATCATTGTGACAACAAAATAACAGCAAAATCGGAACTTTCCATAGCACCGCCGGTAAAAAGCATCGATAACGTCTGATTAATCAACAATAATGCGGTTAGATCTCAAAAATCCGCCGCCGTTGTGTAAAAATGGGTAGAATTTGCCGCGTCCACAGCGGCGCTGACAGGCCTGACCCGATGTCCGCCCTGCCTTTTTCAGAGACGTCACAGGACACTTGAAACAATTGCGAGCGTCTCCGCACGCCGCCAGGAACCTTCCATGAAGCGCATTGTCCGGTTTATCCTGCCACCCCTGGTCCTTCTCATCGGCATTGCCATCAGTACACTGCTGATCGGTAGCGGTCCGGAGGCCGATCGCCAGCGGCCGCAGACACCGCCCCCGACCGTCGAGGTTCTGACCGTGCAGCCGCACGCCTACCAGATCCGGGTCGCCAGTCGCGGCACCGTGTCACCACGCACCGAGAGCACCCTGGTCGCCGAAGTGGCAGGGTCGGTTGTCAGCGTATCCGATGATTTTTACTCCGGCGGTTTTTTTGAAGCGGGGGATCTGCTGCTGCAGATCGACGAACGCAACTACCGTAACGCGCTGACCATAGCCGGTGCCGAGCTGACCCTCAAACGCCTGGCGCTGGCGGAAGAAGAGGCACGCAGTGAACAGGCCAGGCGCGACCTGGAACAATTCCGCATCGAAGGGGATCCGGCACCACTGCTCCTGCGCATTCCGCAGCTGGAGCATGCCAAGGCGTCTCTGGAAGCCGCTACGGCCCAGTTGCGGCAGGCCGAAATCAACCTGGAACGGACCCGTGTCGTCGCGCCCTATGCCGGCCGCATTTTAAGCAAGGAGGTCGACCTGGGACAGTATTTAAGTCCCGGCACCCGCCTGGCGCAGATTTATGCCAGTGATGCCCTCGAGGTGCGCCTGCCGCTGACCGATGAGCAGCTGCGCTACGTGACACTGCCGGAGATCTTCCGCGATGGACCGCAGGATCGCGGTGCTCCGGCTCGGGTTGAATTCAGCGCCCGTTTCGGTGGTGAAACCTTCCACTGGTCGGGAGAGCTGGTGCGGACGGAAGGCAGTATTGATGTCAGCAGCCGCCAACTCTTCGTCGTTGCCCGCATCGACGACCCCTATCTGCGCCAGGAGAACCGGCCGCAGCTGAAAATCGGCCAGTTCGTCGAAGCCCGCATCAAGGGACGCCGGCTTGAGGATGTTTATACGATTCCCCGGCAAGCGGTTCATGGAGAGGCCACCGTCCATATCATCACCCCGGAAAATCTCCTGGAACGGCGGGAACTCGAAGTCCTCTGGCGCGACACCGAACACCTGGTCGTCAGCGGCCCGCTGGCGCCCGGCGAGAAAATTTCCCTGACCCGCCTGCCCTTCGCCGCTGACGGCATTCGCGTGCGCATCGCCGGGACAGAGACGACCGACCGACCGCGCCCGCAGGACCAGCAAGGGCTGCCTCAATGAACGGCGTTATTGCCTGGTTTGCCCGCAACAACGTTGCCGCCAACCTGCTCCTTTTTCTGATTGTCGGACTGGGCCTGTGGGCGGTGCGGGACAAAATTCCGATGGAGGTCTTCCCCGAGTTCGAACGGGATACGGTGATCATCAGCGCCACCTACCGCGGCGCGACACCGGCCGAGGTGGAAGAAGCCGTCATCATCAGGATTGAAGAGGCGATCGCAACGATCACCGGGATCGACACCATCATCTCCACGGCCAGGGAGGGGAGCGGCCAGGTCCGCGTCGATGTCATCAAGGGGTACAAGCCGCGCGAAGTGATGGATGACATCCGTAACAAGGTCGATGCCATCTCGACCTTTCCGGAAGAGGTTGACCGACCGACCTACGAGATCCTCGAATTTCGTCGCGAGGTCATTTCCGTTGTCGTCGGCGCCAACCTGCCCGAAGGGGATCTGCGCAAGATCGGGGAGATGATTCGCGATGACCTGACCGCCCTGCCGCAAGTCAGCCTGGCGGACCTGGTCGCGGTGCGTCCCTACGAGATCGCCATCGAGGTTGACCAGTCCACCCTGGAACAGTACCAGATGACCATCGCCGATCTGGCCCAGGCGATCCGCAATCACTCCGTTGACCTGCCGGCCGGCGCGATCAAGACCAGCGGCGGAGAAATCCTCCTGCGCACCCTGGGTCAGGCGTATACGGCCCGCGATTTCGCCCGGATTCCCCTGCGCACGTCCGCCGCCGGCAGCCTGCTGCTCCTCGGTGATGTCGCACAGGTGCGCGACACCTTTGATGAGGAGCCTCTCGAGGCGCTGCTCAATGGCAAATCCGCCATCATGATCGAAGTCTACCGCACCGGTGAACAGAACGCTCTCGACGTGGGTCGTGCCGTGCGGGAATATGTCACCGACAAGCGCGAGGTGCTCCCCCCCGGTGTTGCACTTGACTACTGGCGTGATCGCTCGCGGATCATCCAGCTGCGCCTCAACACCCTGACCAGCAGCGCCGTTCAGGGCGGTCTTCTGATCTTTCTTGCCCTGACCCTGTTCCTGCGATTTTCCGTGGCCCTGTGGGTCTGCGTCGGCATCCCGGTGAGTTTTCTGGGTGCCCTGGCGATGATGCCGATCCTCGGGGTCACCCTCAACAGCATGAGCCTGTTTGCCTTTATCCTGGTCCTGGGGATTGTCGTCGATGATGCCATTATTACCGGCGAGAACGCCTATCGCCATCTCAAGGAAGACGGCGAATCGCTGGATGCGATCATCGTCGGGGCACAGGAGGTTGCGGTTCCGGTCACCTTCGGCCTGCTGACCACCATTGCCGCCTTTACTCCCCTGCTCTTCATGGAGGGCGTGCGCGGACCGATTTTCGCGCAGATTCCCCTGATCATCATCCCCGCACTGACCTTTTCCTGGATTGAGTCCAAACTGATTCTGCCGGCCCACCTGCGCAGTGTCCATGTCAGCAAAACGCCCCGCGGCCCGCTGCTGATGCTGCAGAAACTGCAACAGAAAGTCGCCAACGGTCTGGAATGGTTTGCCCTGCATATCTATCAGCCGGTTCTGCGGGTCGCCATCGGGCGGCGGCATCTCACCTTCGCACTGTTCACCGCAGCGACGTTCGTCATCATCAGCTTTGTCATCAGCGGCCGTTACGGCTATACCTTTTTTCCCCGTATCGAAAGCGAGATTGCCCGGGCGACACTGGTTATGCCGGCCGGGACCTCCGTCCAACAGACCCGCGCCCATATCGAGCGCATGGCGCAGCAGGCCTACCTGTTACAGGACAAACACCAGGAACCGGACGGCTCGGGATCGGTGCTGCGCAATATTCTTGTCAGTGTCGGCTGGACCGGGACGGGAAGCGCCGGGATGGGTGGCAGCCCGGAACTCGGCCAGGTGACCCTCGAACTGGTGCCGCCGGAGGAACGCCTCAACCAGATTACCACCAACCAGATTGTTCGGGAATGGCGTGAAGGGATCGGCGTCATCCCCGGGGCAAAGGAACTGATTTTCCGCGCTGAAATCGGGCGGGGCGGCAACCCCGTGGATGTGCAGCTGACCGGCGCTGATTTCGCCCAGCTCACCGAGGTGGCCGAAAGTCTCAAGCAACGCTACCGCGAATACCCCGGGCTCTATGACATCCAGGACAGCTTTGACCAGGGGAAACAGGAAATTCAGCTGCGCCTGTTGCCCGAGGCCAAGCTCCTCGGGCTGACCACCAGCGACCTCGGCCGCCAGGTCAGGGCCGCTTTTTTCGGCACCGAAGCGCAACGGATCCAGCGCGGGCGTGACGATGTCCGCGTGATGGTGCGCTATCCGAAAGAACAGCGGCAGAATCTTGCCAGCCTGGAAACGATGAAAATCCGGACCCTGAGCGGCGTCGAGGTTCCCTTCAGCCAGGTGGCGACAATCGATATGCAGGCGGGTTATTCGACCATTCGCCGCGTCGACCGTAACCGGGCGGTGAACGTCTCGGCCGATGCAGAGAAGGGGGAGGTCGACACCAATGCGATTGCCGCCGACCTGAAAATTTTCCTCGATGAACTGCTGCTCGAGTACCCCGGGGTACGTTACAGCTTCAAAGGGGAACTGGAGGAACAGCGGGAAACCATGGGCAGCCTGATCTATGGCGTGGTCTTTGTCCTGTTTGCCGTCTATGCCCTGCTCGCCATTCCCTTCCGCTCCTACCTGCAGCCCCTGCCGGTCATGCTGGTGATTCCCTACAGTATCGGCGGCGCCATCGTTGGTCACATGATCATGGGGATCAATCTGAGCTTCATGAGCCTGCTCGGCATCCTCGCCCTGTGCGGGGTCGTGGTCAACAACAGCCTGGTCCTGGTGGATTTTATCAATCGCCGCCGCCGCCAGGGGATGCCGATGCTGGAGGCGGTGATGCTCTCCGGGGTCAACCGCTTCCGTCCGATCCTCCTGACCTCTCTGACAACCTTTCTCGGGCTGGCGCCGCTGCTGCTGGAAACCAGCACCCAGGCGCAGTTCCTGATTCCCATGGCGGTATCCCTGGGCTTCGGCATCCTCTTCGGCTCATTTCTCAGCCTGCTGCTGGTGCCGGCCAGCTACCTGATTCTGGAGGATGTGATTGCCTTCTTCCGCGGCGTACCACGCCCCTAGGATATCGATATTTTATTCAAGGAGACCCTATGCAGCGCGATGAGATTGCCAGCCAACGCGAATTCCTCAAGGATTCCCTGCGCCTTGCCATCGACTTCCGGTTTACCGACCAGAAACAGGGCGTCGCTTCACCGACAGTGCAGAAAGCGCCGCGGCCGGAGCAGCCGATCCAGTCCCTGCCCGGGCCGGAGCAATGGCAGGAGCTGCAGGCAACCTCCCTGCTTGATGCAATCGCCGGCCGCAAAAGTCAGCGGCGCTTCAGCAGTGAGCCACTGACCCTCAAGGAACTCGCATTCCTGCTCTGGGCAACACAGGGGATCCGCCAGGAACTGTCGGAAGGGACAGCGCTGCGCAACGTCCCTTCGGCCGGGTGCCGCCATCCGTTTGAGACCTATCTGCTCATCACCCGGGTGACCGGTCTGGAACCGGGAGTCTATCGCTACCTGGCACGCGAACACGCCCTGGTGCTGGAGCGTGGCGATGAGAACCTGGTTGAGAAGCTTCCCGCCGCGACCCTGGGGCAGGCCTTCAGTGCCGCGGCGGCGGTCACCTTTGTCTGGGCCTGTATCCCCTACCGCACCGAATGGCGCTATCATACCGCTGCACACCGGGTGATCCTGATGGATGCCGGTCACATCTGTCAGAATCTCTACCTCGCCTGCGCCGCTGTCGGTGCCGGCACCTGTGCGATTGCCGCCTATCACCAGGAGCTGATGGATCAGTTGATTGGCGTCGATGGACAGGAAGAATTCACTGTCTACCTGGCACCGGTGGGAAAGCTCTGATCAGCCCTCCAAGAGCCTCAGAACCCTGTCTTCAACCTGGCGCAGAAACTGCTCAAGACTGCCGTCGTTCAGCAGGATCATGTTCCAGCCGTTGAAATCATCCAGGGAGTTCTCACTGCTGTGGTCATTGGCGCCATTGAATCCAGGGCGCTCCACCCGAATCAACACCCCGCCGTTACGCCGGACAACATCGACCTCGTTGTGAAAGCGCACATCATCGACCAGAATGTGGCGCTGCCTGGTCACAACGACGTGCAACTCTTTCTCCCACGCCCTGGTCCAGTAATCGGGCTCCTGCGCCCGTCGGTATTCGGTCCCCCACCACTGCAGGATCCGCCTGACGCTCACCATCGTCCGACCCGGCTGCTGCTGGATCTCCTGGTTGTGTCTGATAAAGTCGTCCCACACCGGACAGTGCTGCCTGGCAGTCTGTTCATCGACCTCGAAATGGGTCAGTTTGTCCTGCTGATCTCCATACAGCAACGGCACCCGATCCACCGCTCCCACCTGGCGCAGAAAAGTCTCCACTTCGCGACGCAACATGCTCGCCATCGGCAGCACCTGAACGTGATCACCCAGAAGCTGTTGCACATGTTTCGCCGCAGTGGTTTTCCCTGAGGCCGCCTTGCCGGCAAATCCGATAATCATGATCCGTATCCTTGAAAAGGCATTCATCCAGACCTGTGGAGTCTATCCATTTCAGGCAAAAAATCAACGGGCTTGTTGGCAGCGTCGTCCTGAATGCTCTCGTGCCTGCTAGGGACTTCACCGTGCGAGACCTTCCACTCAGGGGATTCTCGTGAAAAACCTACCCAGTGCACGTATCCGTGAGCAACACAGCTGTCAGATTCCCGCCGACTCGGCCGCCCCATCTTTTTAAAGAATCCGGTCTGCTTGCCACCATGCCACGGGGTTTTGCACCGGCCTTCATGATCGGACGGATCGCGCGGGTGGGAATGGAGATGTTGCAGCCGCACATGGATGAAGGAGAAATCAACCTCGGAACCAACCAAAAAAAGCCGATCGGGCGTTGAGGACACCCGGTCGGCTTGCATTGGTCTGGCTGTTTACTGGTTGCTATCGGTTAATGTGGGTTCGTGGTGAAATAAGCTAGAAAATCAGTATTTCTGCTGGTTTTTCTGCTGATCCCTGTCACGCATCATCTGATTTTCTTCCGTGCCCTGCATCATCTGATTTTTTTCCGTGTCCTGCATCATCTGGCGCTGATCTTCTTCCCAATACGGGGATACGCCATAGTGCTCATGAATTCCCCTGCTCTGGCCCTCTTGGGTCAAGGCCTCCTCGATATTACCTTCGGGAACCTTTTTCAGTTGGTCTTTCTGCTTATTGAGCGTAAATACGACCTGACGGTCTTGACGCTCGCCTGCCAGTGCCTGCTCGCCCTGCGGCATTTTCTTTTGCAGCGCATTAAAAGGCACAATGTATTTTTCTGCACCAACGCCAAGGACGCCGCCGCTGGTCATGGTCACAAAACCAACCTGGCCATTTTCCACATCCACCAGAACACTGTCGATCTCACCGATTTTTTCGCCCTGCTGATTCTGGATTTCAGTGCCGATCAGGTTATCGCTCAGCAGAAGATTCTGCTTCTGCTGCTGAAAGTTCAGGCCCTGTTGGCCCTGGGCCTGCCGCTTCTGGTCCTTCAGATTTTCACTCTGGCCGGATGGCTTGTCTTTGCTGTCGGCAGAACCGCCGGTTGCGAAAGACGCCGGGACCATGTAAAGCCCAAGCGCAAACAGAATGGTTATAAAAATACTGGTTTTTTTCATATATTTCTCCTTCAAATGTTTTCGATGCAAGCAACCAGTTGCCTGGAACAGGTAACGATGAACTCCTGCCTCAACCTTTTCCACGATGCAATTTACTGCACATACCTAGCAGCACAATCTGCTGTGATAGGGTTATCGCAACAATCACGCCAGAAAAAAACCGGCAGGCTCTACTTATGCAACGTATTGATAATAGGTCTTATAAGTTGGAATTCAACGCGCCGGTGGGGAAAAAATCTGTGATGATAGTCGTCATATGCGACAAAGCCATCATATGCGGCGGCCGGCTCAGGATAGCCGGGGCCACCGCCGCCAGTGCAAAGAGCGGGCACTCTGCCCATGAATGCAAGTGAAATAGATTTTATTAATGAGAAAGATCGTTGCTATTGACATGATCAGGGAGTCCGACTATGATCATTTTTCAAGAAAATAACATTGCAAAAACAGATATGTCAGGAATTTTTCCTGGAAAATAAAAAAATAATTTAATTAATAGACCAAAAAATCTGCTAAAGGCAAATCCAGCGAAAGCTGGATGCGCAAAGTCACCGATCTACAGGGATTCTTCCCCACGACAGCGGGACTGCCAGATGCCTCTCTTTCTTTAGCAATCCTTGATTTTTTAGGTCAATCAAAGGCATTGCTCTTATGAATCCCCATTCTGCTACTAAATGCATCATCCTGAAGGTTCTGCTTGTTCTCAGCTTTTTTATTGCCAGTGTCAGCCCGGTTTTTTGTCTGAATTCAGCCCCGCACTCCGCGATCGACGAGGGACTGCCGAATGCGTACGGCCGTGTCGTTTTTCAGAAAAATCAAGATGCAACAAACCAGATCTTTATTATCGGACAGGCCCATCGCAGCGGAGTGGATGGAAAGAACGGCCAGCAAACGGTGCAGGCCCAGATGGAAATCTATCGGATCGGCGAATGGCTTATACGTCAGAAAAAGGTGGAGCTGTTACTGCCGGAGGGGTTTTTTCAGAAGGGGATCGTGCAAAAGCACGCACAGGGGCGGCCAGACGCACATCCTGCTCCGGACACCCTGGACAGTGCACGCCTGAGGAGTCTGCTTCAGGATACCAGTCGCTTCGTCAGTGCCGACACCCTGTTATCGGCCCAATATCCCGTTCGCCTGGGACAGGTGGAAGATGAAGCACTGTACCAGAGGGTATCCCGCCTGATGCGGCAACTCGGGCATCAAAACGAAGACTTGAACCGCGCGTTTTTCGAGGAATTGAACGACTACCAGAGAAAACGCACGGCGATGATGCTCCGGAACATCCCCCTGGCCATTGAAAGCGTATTCCAGAAAGGGGAGATTGAAAACAAACATGCGATTTTCACGATCGGCATGGCGCATATCGCCGATATCCTCGAGTTTTTCCACGCGAATACCGGGGAAATCGCCGGAAATGACAACCTGCTCTCTGCGTCCGCCCTGGATTTGCTGGAACAGGGATATGGGGTAACTGTGATCTTGCCAAAGTCGTTGGCCGAAGATGACAAGGTATTGCGTCTCACCCGCCTGGCACAGCGGATCTCCCCCTGACCCCGAACGCGCTGCCTCCGGTTGAGCGCAGGGCCAGCGCCGGCTTAAAGCAGGTTTTATGCGAGCAGCGGTTTCACAACCTCTGCCACAGCGTCACCAAGAACCAAATGCTGTTCAAGATCAAGATGCACTCCATCGACGCTGCTTGAGACAACGACGCCATCAGCGTCGAAGAAATGGCAACCGACGTCTTCGCACACCTTCCGGTAGGCGGTGGACAACCCAACGCATTTCGCTGCGCTGCCCTCGAATTTTGGTGCAATCGGCCCTTTCGGCGTGCGGATGGCCGGCGGGGCAATCACCAGGATTTGCGGCACGGGCATGCCAGGCTCAACAGGGGCCGTGCGGATGGCGGCTACGAGTGCACTGATGCCTTGCGATGAATGCCAGGCGTTGTACGCGTGCATAGACTGGAAGTCGTTTGTTCCGAGCATGAGAACAACCAGCTCAAGCGGCGAGTGAATTTCGATGCGTTGAGCCAGCCCGACAAGTCCGTTCCGTCCGGCCTTGAAGGGGTCCTCCCAAAGGGTACGCCGACCGTTCAGACAATCTTCGACGACACGCACTTTCCGACCGGAGGAGCAGAGGGCGATTTCCATGACACCCGGCCAGCGTTGTTCAAAATGCAGGCGCTTGCGTGTCGCAGGGACAATGCCCCAGGACAAGGAATCAGAGTAGACAAGGATGTGCTGCATGGCGCCTCCGGGCTATGTGTGCGCACGATAAATCCGATCCTTACCACACACGT
This sequence comes from Pelovirga sp., assembly GCA_046484405.1. Classification (GTDB taxonomy): domain Bacteria; phylum Desulfobacterota; class Desulfuromonadia; order Desulfuromonadales; family Geopsychrobacteraceae; genus Pelovirga. The sequence goes on along the minus strand of JAWOIX010000094.1, from coordinate 22,088 downwards.
CAACATGTTACAATCATCTTGAGCCTTACCCTCCGGGTATAGCCGGACCTGTCCAAACGATTTCCACAGCGATCCTTCGGTTGCTTTGCGCCCTACCCCTTGTGCAGAAAACATGAGCTGCATAAAAACGTCCCCTCCCCCCCGCCACACCGTAACCACGGGCGGCAAAAGCGGCGGAATCGTGGATGAATGGTTGCCGGTCAAACCGCAGGTCATGCTACAATAACATAGGTTTGCAAAGCCACAGCTCGATCTGGACGGCCCTGTCAGTCAACCCGTGGGGTCACTTTGAACAGCACGACAGCAAAAGGAGAACCGCAGTATGAAAACAACCCTGCGCGAGGGGCTGACCCATCGACACGAATACCTGGTTCCGGCTGACAAGACCGTCCCGGCGGTTTTCCCCGAGTCCGACCTGTTTGCCGCGATGCCGCCGGTGTTCGCCACCGCCTTTATGGTCGGCCTGATGGAATGGGCCTGCATGGAGGCATTGCGGCCCTATATGGAAGCAGGAGAAATCAGCCTCGGCACCGAGATCTGTGTCAATCATCAGGCGGCGACACCAGTGGGGATGCGGGTCACCGTCGATGTCACGTGCATCAAGATCGACGGGGCCAAAACCCGCTGGACGATTGTCGCACGCGATGAAAAAGAGATCATCGGCGAGGGCACCCACGAACGATTTACCATCAACCGCGAAAAATTTGCTAAGATTGTCGGCAAGAAATCTGCTTGAGACGCTAACCTGAACAGGATCAAGGAGTGGAGCCATGACGGAATGGAGCTGTGACAACCCGGAAGAGCATTGTGATCTGCACGCCTGTCAACTGACGGCCAACGAACGCAACCCGGAGATCGACAAGATCTTCGAAAACCCGCGTTACGTCTGTACCAACTGCGGCGCCAAAGTCCACAACGCCGCGAATGTCTGCCAACCCAAAGAGCTTTAAGACACACCAGTCCAGCGCTGAGCGACAGAACGGGCGCCATGGAGTTTTCCATGGCGCCCGTTGTCGTTGACGTCGCGCCATCCGGCTGGCCACACGACCGCCAGCAACGTCGCCAGCAACAGCGCCGGCACCACCGCGGGCAGCACAAGGCCAGCCTGCGGGCGCCTTATTTCCGGCACAGCCAGCAGAAGCTGAAGCCGGGAACGACCAGGGACCCGTTGACGAGATCGGGCTGCTGGCCGTTGTGGAGGTCGACCAGGGTGCCGTACTGGGCCTGTGACCAGTTGCCGATCAGCTCCAGATCAAGGGACTGGGGCTGGCCGTTGAAGTTGGCCACCACCAGCACCGAATCACCGGCGGCCGTGCGGCTGTAACGCTCGAAAACAAACAGGTGCGGATTCTCTATTTCCATCAGTTCGCGATTGTTGAAATCGGCAAACACACCGATTTCCGTGCGCACGGCGATCATCCGTTTGAGCGCGTTGAAAATCCGGTATTCCACCGTTCCGGCAACAGTTCGCCGCGCCGCCCGGTCCCAATCGATGGTCGGGCGATGTATCCAGCGGGTGTCAGCCGACTTATGCGCATCATGAAGATAGGAATCATCGTTGGTCGTGCCGAGGGCATCACCGTAGTACAGCAGCGGAATGCCCCCAAAAGAAAGAATCATGCCGTGCAGCAGCAGGATGATGTTGATCGCGTCAGTAATTGCCGTACCATCCTCCGCCTCGAGGGCGTGCTCGAGACCGACCAGTGATGCCAGGGCACCGGAAATGCGCGCGTCACCGGTACGCAGGTTCTCACCGAAAGGTTTGCCGCGGGCATGGGACCCGGGATAGCGGCCGGTGAAATAGTCGATCAGGTAACGCCGGTGGGACACCGGTTCGTAGCCGGCCAGTTCGATATCACGATCATCAAATCCCAGGCCGATATCGTCATGGCAGCGGACATAATTCAGCCAGGTGGCACGCTCCAGCTTGACCGGCAGGCTTTTGATCCCCTGGGTCAGGAGCCTGGCGTTTTTCGTAGCCACGGCGTCCCAGAGTAACGCCATAAAGGTGGCGTTGTAGGCAATTTCACACTCCTTGGCGACAACGGCATCCTCACCGAAATACTTGGCCAACTCGACCGGTGCGACAATCGCCTCGGCAATAAACAGCACCCCCGGGGCCGTGACCTGGCTGCAATCCTTCATCAGCTGCAGCAGCAGGTGCGCTTCTCGTTCATTCTGCGACGTGCTGCCGATCTTCTTCCAGAGAAACGCCACCGCATCCAGGCGCAGGATATCAGCCCCCTGGTTCGCCCAGTAGAGCACGATATCCAGCATCTCGATGAAGACGGCGGGGTTGCTGTAGTTCAGATCCCACTGGTAATCATTGAAGACCGTCATCACCCAGCGCCCCATCTCCTCGTTCCAGGTAAAATTGCCCGGCGCGGTCTCGGGGAAAATTTCCGGCATGCTCTGCTCGAACATGTCCGGCACATTGCGGGTCGGGTAGGTGTGATAATAATCCCGGTAGACGGCTTCACCGGCGCGGGCGCGGCGCGCCCATTCATGCTCGTCAGAGGTGTGATTGAGGACCACGTCAAGGACCAGCAGCAGGTCGCGGTCACGCATCCCCTGCGCCAGCCGCTGCAGGTCCTCCAGGGTTCCGGCCTGGGGATCGATTTCGCGAAAATCGCTGACCGCGTAACCGCCGTCGCTGCGCCCTTCCGGACAGCGCATCACCGGCATGATGTGAACCATGCTGATGCCGAGCTCCTGAAAGTAGGCCAACTTGTCGTGAACGCCCCGCAGATCACCGGCAAAGCCGTTGCTGTAGAGCGCCATTGCCACCCATTTCTGGTGCAGGAACCAGTTGTAGTCCTTTTCCCGCTCGATATCGATGCGCCGCAGGTGCTCCGGGCGCCGGATGTACTGGCGCGCCATCGTTTCAACGAGCCGCTGGGCCTGCTCTTCAAAGTCGGGGCGCTGCCCGTATAAGCGATAAAACAGGGAATGAATGGCGTAAAAGTTCGCCCCCAGGCGCGTGTAGAAGTGGCGCAGATCCTGCTCGCAGATTTCTTCCTGCAAACCGTTGAGGATATGATTCAGCAACGAATGGGAAACCTGTTCGTACATACCTAGCCTTTTCTCAATGAAAGTCCCGATAGAGGGCCCGGTCAGCAGGAATGGCGCCGCGCTGCGCAACGATGACGCCGGCGAGTTGCTGGGCCATGGCAAGGATCCGCTCGATCGGCCAGCCCGCCAGCAGTCCATGCAGGTACACCGCGCTGAAGGCGTCCCCGGCACCGATGGTATCAACCAGTTGCCCCTGAGGTGGTGGCACCACCCGGTGAAAGGTCCCGTCGCGACTGCGGACAAGCGCCCCGTCCGCACCCCTGGTGACAATCAACTGCGCCACAGCGTACTCCTCCTGCAACGCCGTCATCGCCGTCTCGACAGCGCCCGCATCGAAGCCCAGGGCACGCAGTTCCTCCTCGTTCATTTTTGCCCAGCGCGCCCGGGCCAGCCACAGCAGGGTCTCCTGTCTGTTCCACCAGGGGGACCGCAGGTTGACATCGATAAAGATCGCCGCGCCGGGGCGCCCGGCCAGGGCGTCCAGTGCCGCCCGCGACGTGCCGTGGCGCAGTGCCAGGGTGCCGTGATAGAGGATAAAGTCGCCGGGGGGAACCGCCAACTCGTCGTCACGGATAAAATCGTAGGCGGCCGGTGCCATGATCCGGTATTGCGGCTGACCGTCCTCCAGGGTGACCTCGACCCGGCCGGTCGGGTGAACGGCGTCAACCTGGAGGGTATCACACGCCATCTCCCACTCCGTCATCGCCGCACGGATGCGTTGTCCCGGCGCGTCGGCACCGACCCGGGAGATAAACAGGGGGTTGTCGCCAAGGGCCTGCAGATGCCAGGCGACATTGAACGGCGCCCCGCCAAGGACCTCTTCCCCCGACGGAAAACAATCAAACAGCACCTCGCCAAAGACGCCGAGCCAGCGGAACTCGTTCATCAGTTCTCCTCGTTACCTGCCGGGGCACAGCGCCGGGAAAAAGTGACAGATCCCTTCCAGCACCCCGGCACAGTAGTTGCCGTTCATGCCGAGCACGCCGCCGCGGGCGACATAGAGGGTTTCCTCGTGCCCCATTGAAAGAGCGGCGGCACGTGCTTCTTCCTTGATCTCCCGGGCAGCGTTCGCCACCAGCACCGTTTTAAAGGCGCTCTGCAGCACGGCCAGGTCGTTGCCGCTGTCCCCGGCAAACAGCACTTCCTCCGCAGAATAACCAAGCATTCCGGCCAGGAAGTTGATGGCATGAAGCTTATCGGCACGACGCGGCAGCACGTCAAGCAACCCGACCTGGGCCACCTCATCGATGCTCCAGATCAGGCCGGCGGCCACCCCTGCCGCCGCCAGGCATTGTTGCAGGCGCTGCAGCAGGGGCTGCGGATCGCTCTTCAGGGGCAGATAGTAACTGAGTTTATGCTCATTCTGCTTGCGCTCCTCCTGCAGCTGCAGGTCGCTAAAATCCCCGAGCAGGTGCGCGATATCGGCACCTGAGCGGCCGTTCCAATCCTGATCAATCTGCCGCTCCCACACTGCCAGCGGCTGCCAGTCCTGCTGTGTCACACGATAGATTTTTGTCCCGACATCGGTGATGGCGTAATCGGGCGGCGGCAGAAGGTAAGCAGCAAGCGCCTCCTCGACCAGCTGCCGATCCCGTCCGGTGACGTAAACCAGGGTGATCTCGGGTCGACGGCAGAATGCACGGAAGCAGGTCCTGGCGGCAGGGTGCTCCGGCGCAGTTCCGTTGGGAATCACCGTGCGATCCATATCGGCACACAAGAGCAGGCGCATGCCGGCTATCTCTCCCCGGTGCCGCTTGCAGGATCACTGCAACGGCCGAAAAAATCATAATAGTCGATCGCTTCGAGGATCCCCCCCGCCAGCGGACGCTGGGCGAAATAGATACCTTCAACAGCGACCAGGCCGGCCAGTTCTTCATGATGGCGATTGGCAACCACCACCGCCAGGGGATTGCCCCGCATCATATCCTCGTCGGCCCCGGCACCACCGGCAACCAGGATACGCTCCAGCGGAATGCCCCAGCGATCGGCCACATAGCGCAGGGCAAGCCCCTTGGAGGCGCGCAGGGGCAGCACATCAAGATACTGGCCGAAGGCCTGCAGAACGTGCACCGACAGCCCCTGCTGGTGGAGCCGGTGACGAATGTCATCGACATCGGCCAGCGCGGGGTCGATGTAATAACTGACCTTGAAACGGCTCTGCTCCTTGCGCGGCTGCAGCTTCAGCCCGGGGACATCGGCCAGCTGTTCCCGCACCTTGTTGGGCGACCACTGGAAATCAATATATTTTTCCCAGACCCTGTCCGCGGTCAGTTCCGGGGCAAAGTAGATTTCCGTGCCCCCACTGGTGATCAGGATATCCGGGTCGGGAATCCGGTGTCTTTTCATCAGGCTCAAAGCGGAATCAAGACGCCGGCCGGTCGCGATGACAAACGCCGTGCTCTGGCGATGCCGCCGCAGCAGCGCGACCAGGTCCTTCAGGCTCTGGTCGTCACCGATCAGGTTCAGGTCCAGGTCGCTGACCAGGGCGCGGTCGCTGTAAAGTGCCGAGCGCCGCTGTACCGGCTCGCGCACCAGGGGTTCAAAGCGTTTGACCACCGCCTGGACAAGCGACAGGTAGCGGGTGGCGTGGGCGTCCCAGGAATAATGTGCGCGCACTCCGGCAAGGCCTTCCTCCGCACAGGCGTGCCAGAACTCCGGTTCCTTGAGCAACCGCAGAATCGCAGCGGCAATGGCGGTGCTGTCCAGCGGATCAACGAGCAGACCGTTGTGGCAGTTGCTGACGATTTCGCGCGGGCCGCCATCCTGCGTGGCGACAATGGGCAATCCGGATGCGGCCGCTTCGATCAGCGTCAGTCCGAAGGGCTCGGTCAGGGCCGGATTGACGAAGATCCCCTTGGTGAGGGCGGCGATCCGATAAAAAAAGGGGACATCCTCACGGCAGTGGTGTTTCGGAATGGCGACGCTGCCGTAGAGATCGTAGCGGTCAATGGTGGCAAGGATCGCCTGGAAGACTTCGCGGGCACCCTCATCAAGATCCTCGAGATCGTCGCGGTTGCCCGCCACAACCACCAGGTTGGCCCGTTGCCTCAGTTCTTCACTCTCCCCGTACGCTTCGAGCAGCCGGATAATGTTTTTCCGCTTGTCCGGGCGTGACAGGGCCAGCACGAGGGGCTTGTGCGGATCGCGCAGATGCCGGGTCAGCTGGCGGAACTGGGGAAGCGTGGATTCATCCCCGCTCGGCGTCCTGAACAGCTGCAGGTCGGTGCCCGGCGGGATCACCCGCATCTGCTTTGGCTGGTAGTAATCGTAAAGTTCGTACTGTTCCTCAATTTCCTGTGCCGTGCTGGTGATGACCCGCTCTGCCGTCGCCAGAGTCCACTCTTCCGCCTCGATCCGCCGCGCCATGTTGTATCGGGCTTCCACCTCTTCGTCCGTCAAACCATCGGCGAGCAGACGCTGGCGCTTCACCCGTCCGAGGGAATGGCCCGTGTGGATCAACGGGATGCCGGTCAGCCGTGCCAGCTGGCTGCCCACCCAGCCGGCATCCGCATAGTGGCTGTGAAAAATATCGGGCCACTGCTCCTGCTGGCGAAAAAACCCCTGCAGCTGATCGGCAAACACATCAAGATGGTCCCACAGCTGTTCCTTGGGCAGATAGATGTCGGGACCGGCCGCAATGCGCACGATCCGCAGCTTGTCAAAGAGCGGCTCGAGGGGGCTGGCGTAGTCGGCGGCAAGCGCCGGATCGACCAGCAGCCGCGTTACCAGGTCAACCTGCCGGACCTCCGGGTGCCGCGCAAGGGCGCTGGCCAGTTCGACGACATAGAGGGTCTGCCCACCGGTGTCCGCATCCCTGCCCAGTTCCAGGTCATCGCCGCGGATCAGCCCGTGAACACTGATCAGGACCAGGTACAGCCCCTGTTGCACTTCTGTCACGTCGCACCGAACCTTTCCCGGCTCATCCGTGGATGTCCTGCCAGACCCCGCGTGCCGGTGAGAAAAAACCTGGAAGTGCCAGCAGCATGTCAACAACGCGGCAGCAGAACAGCAGCAGCCGTGTTCCGGGCGGACACCAGAATCTTGTGCTGATCCGACGGAGCCCCTTACTGAAAGACTGCCAAACAGAAGAGGGTGCGTCAAGTCAGGGGGAGGGAAAAGATGAATCAGGACAAGGTGTGCCGGTACCACCGGCGGCCGCAAAAGCGCAGCCGGTGGTACCGCGGAAGGACAGCCTGGGAAAACGCCTGGTCAGATCAGCTCAAAGTGGAAATAGACGTCATAGATCGCCTCGCCGACCTGATTGATCCGGGTCTGGGTCAGGTCGAGGTACTCGTGCAGTCCATGTTCAAAAATCTCCTCAAGGGACGCGTACTGGAATTCCGCCAGCAGCCGCCCGAGGGCCTGCTGCGCTTTATTGGAGTAGGAACCGCTCTGGCTGCCACTGATCTCGTTGAGGGAATTCATCGCCATGGCGAGGGAATAATGCACCGCACGCGGGAAGTTTCGGTCGAGAAGAAGAAAATTGGCAATATTGCGCGGCGCAATCCGGCCGTATTGTTTGCGATACATTTCGAAGGCACTGGCGGAACGCAGCAGCGCCGCCCACAGGATATTGTCGTAAGGACTGCCGACATAATCGACCGATGGCAGCAGAATGAAGTACTTCACATCAAGCAAACGGGTGGTTTTGTCAGCCCGTTCCAGCATCCGTCCAAGGCGGCCGAAATGCCACCCTTCGCCATGGTTCATGGTGGCGTCGGCAGTGCCGGCAAAGGCATGACTGGCATTCATGACATCGGCGGAGAACTGGTGCGGCAGGTCCATCACGGTTTCCCCTGAAGCCGCGTTGACCATCAGGTAGAAGGTATTGAGCTGTTCCCAGGTTTCCGAGCTGATATACTCACGGATCGAGCGGGCATTTTCCCGTGCCGCACGCACGCAGGAGTAGATCGAGTTGCTGTTACGGCGATCAAAGGTCAGAAAACTGATGGCGCTTTCCCGGGTCGCTTCGCCGTAAAGCTTCTTGAAGAGTTCATGATCGCCGGTGGTATTGATCAGGGGCTGCCACTGGTCACTGGCCCCTTCGGGAATATCCAGGGTCATGTTGTAATTTGCCACGATGAAACGGGCAACATTTTCGGCACGCTCGATATAACGATTCAACCAGTAGATGGAATTCGCGACCCGACTCAACATCACAACGCCTCCTGATTCTGTGCCTGCAGGGGGGACTCGGGAGAAATGCCTGCCGGTGAATTGATCACCCAGGTGTCCTTGCTGCCGCCACCCTGGGAAGAATTGACAACCAGCGATCCTTTTTTCAGTGCGACCCGGGTCAACCCGCCGGGAAGGACGTAGATATTGTCGCCCCCGTAGAGGATATAGGGACGCAGATCGACGTGGCGCCCCTCGAAATGATCTTTCACCAGAACCGGCACCCGTGACAGCGCCAGCGTCGGCTGGGCGATATAGATGCGCGGTTTGGCAATAATCCGCTGGCGAAACTCTTCACGCTCGGCGGCACTGGCATGCGGACCGATGAGCATGCCGTACCCGCCCGACTCATTGACCGCCTTGACGACCAGCTTATCGAGGTTCTCGAGCACGTAGCGCCGGTCGTCTTCGCGCCAGCAGGCGTAGGTGGGCACGTTGTTGATAATCGGATCCTCGTTAAGATAATACCGGATGATCTCGGGCACATAGGCGTAGACCGCCTTGTCATCGGCGACGCCGGTACCCGGGGCATTGGCCAGCGCCACCCGCCCCTTGCTGTAAACCCCCATCAGCCCCGGCACCCCGAGCATGGAATCGGCGCGGAAGACCTTCGGATCGATGAAATCATCATCGATCCGGCGGTAGATCACATCCACCCGTTCCAGTCCCTTGGTGGTGCGCATCATCACCTCGTCCCGATGCACCACCAGGTCGCTCCCCTCAACCAGCGGCACGCCCATCTGCTGGGCGAGATAGCTGTGTTCAAAGTAAGCGGAGTTGTAGATCCCCGGTGTCCAGACCGCCACCACCGGGGAACGCACTCCCAGTGGCGCCATCGCCTGCAGCATATCCAGCAGGCGGCTCGGGTAGTCGGTGACCGGCTGGACACTGCAGGCGTCAAACACCAGGGGGAAGGTGCGTTTCATGATCTGCCGGTTTTCAAGAACATAGGAGACCCCGGAGGGGCACCGCAGATTGTCTTCGAGCACGTAATAGGTGCCATCCTCACCGCGGACCAGATCGGTCCCGGTGATATGGCACCAGACCCCGCAGGGCGGTTTCAGGCCGATACAGGGTTGCCGGTAGCCCTCCGCCGAGAGCACCAGTTCCGTCGGCACAATCCCGTCCTTGAGGATCTTCTGGTCGTTGTAGACGTCGGCGATGAAACAGTTGAGGGCGTGGATGCGCTGCTTCAGCCCTTTTTCAAGAACCTGCCACTCGTCGGCCTGAACAATCCGCGGAACGATGTCAAAGGGGAAGATCTTTTCCGTCTGCGCCTCATTGCTGTAGACGTTGAAGGTAATGCCCAGGTTCAGCAGTGCCTTTTCCGCCGCCATCTGCCGCCGCAGCAGCTCGGTGTCTCCCATGGAGTTGATCCGCTGCACCAGCAGATCGGCCCCGGGACGCGGTTGCCCTTGTGCATCAAACAGCTCATCATAAAAGCCTTCCCTATCATAACCGGTAAAATTCATGGAATCCTCCTTTACAAAGATTGGACAAGAAGCACAGCGCACACCTCAAACCCTTGGTCATGATATCAGGATAATGGGCCCTGGTTCTGCTGCTGCTGCAGCAACAGCGGGGAATCAGGCAGCCGGGCAACATCAACGGAAACCACCACCTGATGCTTGCCGCCACCGAGAGCGATCCCTTTTAACGGTGACACGTCGGAAAAATCCCGCCCCCAGGCAACCGTAATATGCTGCTCCAGGGGTTGGTAATTATTGGTCGGGTCATAATCGACCCAGCCACTGCCGGGCAGATAGACGGAAAACCAGGCATGCGAGGCATCGGCTCCGATCAGCCGCTCCTGGCCGGGGGGCGGCAGGGTTTCGATGTAGCCACTGACATAACGCGCCGCCAGCCCGAGTGAGCGCAGACAGCCGATGGCAACGTGGGCAAAGTCCTGGCATACGCCCCGCCGTTTTTCAAGGACTTCCGTCAGTGGCGTCGCAATCGTCGTCGATGCCGGGTCGTAGGAAAAATCCTGGTAAATCCGTCGCATCAGATCGCTTGTGGCGGTGAGCAACGGCCGGCCGGGAGTCATGGAGAGCCGGGCATAGTCGGCCAGTGCTGGCAAGAGTGGCACCAGCGGTGAGGCATAACGGTACGGCATCACCGCGACGATATCCGGAGTGCGCTGGGTACGCAGCATCTCGACAACCACCTCCCAGGGGTGTGACTGATCCGGCTTCTGCAGTTGCACCCGCGGGAAGACCTCCACCTCGCTGAGGGCTGTCACCGTCAAGGTGTCATGCGGCTGTTGAATGGCAAAATGGGTTCTCCGGTTGCCAAAAAAGTCGCAGCGCTCATGGATGTCCGTCGCTTCGGGGCTGATCTGCAGCACACTGCTGTGACAGCGTTGGTGCTCGGTTTTCCGCACCAGCAAACAGGTTTCATTGCGGCACAGGTTAACGGCTTCGCTGTAGTGATAGCGCGTCACATGACGGATGCGGTATTTCATAGGGTCGTTTCCCGCAGCGGCGAGCCGAACTGCTGCAATGCAAGGGTCGGGCTGAAGTAGCGCTGGGTCAGACTGTCCGAAAGCTGCTGCAGGCGCCTTTTCTGATCTGCCAGCAGTGCTTCCAGCAGTGGGTAGGTGCCACTGTCGGAAATCTGTCGGGTCAGGGCCTTATGATCCGTCGCCAGCAATTGTTCCAGGGCAGCAGAGATAATCGCCTCATTCTGGCCCACCGTCGGCACATTGGCTTCGTGGGGCAGTTCGCTGATATGCTTTTTCAACTGGCGCATCTGACAGGCCAGTGCCCTGGGGTAGTTTTCATCCAGTAACAACAATTCGAGGATCGGCGACAACTGCATAAAGGAGCGATAACGGCGGCGGAAGACCACCAGGCTGTTGCAGCTTGCCAGCACCGTTTCCGTAATCCGCGCTTCCGTCGCACTGTCGTAGCATGTCACCAGGGTCTGATTGAGCAGATCAATCAGGTTGAGTGCGCGCTCGAGCCGGCGCCCGATATTGAGGAGCAGCCAGGCCGTCTCCCGGGCCATGTTTTCATAAGCCAGGCCGCTGAAAGCGGACAGCTGTAACACCAGCTGATGAACACTCTCGTACATCCGTCCGCTACCGATCAACGCCCTGCCGACGCGCGGATTCCATGATTGCATCTGATCCACCAGGCGCCAGGCATCCTCCGGCAGCAGGTCGCGCACCACCACCGCTGCACGCCCGAGACTGCGCAACGAAGAGCGCAAACTCCCGGGCCGGTCAATATCGCGGATCAGCGACAGCAGCTCCGAGCGTGGATCATTCAGTTTCTGCTGCGCGTCTTTGCCGACAAATCCGGGATACGTCAGGGTGACATGGGTCAACGCCTGCAGCAGATGGTCAAGGCTGATACGATCATCCGGATCCTCGAATTCCCTGACCTCACGCAATTTGACCAGAACCGAGCGCAGCAGACGAGCCGTCTGCTCGGTGCGCTCAGCGTAGCGTCCGGCCCAGTACAGATTTTCCGCAGCCCGGCTCGGCAACGAGACAAAGCGCGGCGACAGGGTCACATCAGCGGCTGACCGCAGCCACAGGTTTACCTGCTGATGAGGCTCCAGGGTCAACACCCAGGTATCCTTGATACTGCCTGCGCGCTGCCCGGAGACGAGCAGATTATCTCCAGCAGCGGCAACCCGGCTCAATCCCCCCTGCATCACCCGGTAACTGTCTTTGTGCGCAGTCACATACAGGCTGACCAGACTCTGGCGGGTCGCCAGGCGTTTTCCCTCATAGGACGGAAAGGCGACATAATCCACCTGTTCCTGGCCGACAAACAGTCGCGGGTTGGCGCTGATCAGGTCGCGCCACTGCTGGCGCTCGGGATCGGTCATACGTCCAGGCGTTGCCTGCGGCAGATTCGGCAACGGCTGAATCGGCTTGATAATCAGGCGATCCAGATTTTCAAGCACGTATTTGCACTCCCGCGGTTGTCCGCACCACCAGGTCGCAATCGACGGCATCTTCAGATCGGTTCCAAGAAAATAACGACAGATCCCCGGCAGAAACGCCATCAGGGCCGGATTGGCCAACACACTGCTGCCGATCGGATTGACCAGCGCCAGATTTCCCTGACGCACCGCCTGCAGCAAACCGGGCACGCCACCGCCGGTATGGCTGCGCAGTTCCAGCGGATCGCACGCGTTGTCGGCCAGGCGGGAAAAAATGACATCGACCTGGCGCAGACCGTCGACGGATTTCAACCAGACACAGCTGTCGCGAACCACCAGATCCCCACCCTGGACCAGCGGATAACCGAGGTAAGAGGCGAGGTAGGCATGCTCAAAGTAATCGGGGTGGGCCGGACCTGCGGTCAGCACGACGATCCGGGGATCATCCTGATTATGCCGTGCCAACTGGCTGATGCGCTGGCGTACCGCTCGAAAAAACTGCGCCAGACGATGCACCCTGAACCCCTCAAACAGTTGAGGAAAGCTACGCGTCATGACGACTCTGGTTTCCAGGGCATAACCGGCACCGAAGGGCGGCCTGACATGATCATCGACCACCCAGAAATTGCCGTCTGTGCCTTTGGCGACGGTTGCGGAATACAGGTTCAGCTGCTGTGGTTCGGGAAAATTACGATCCGCACAGGGGTAAAGAAAACCACTGTGAGGAAAGACCAGTTCCGGTGGCAGCAGCCGGTTTTCGATCAGCTTGCGCGGCCCATAAATATCCTTGAGAATCAGGTTGAACAGCTCGGCACGCTGGATCAGCGCCTGGTCGAGGCGGGTCCACTCACCGATACTGAAAATCAGTGGCAGTGGGTCAAACTGCCAGGCACGATTGCTGTTGCTCTGATCAAAGACGTTGTGAATGGCCCCGTTTTCCCGCAACAACCGTTGGGCTTCGCGAAAACGCGTCTGCACACGCGGTCCCATTTTTTCCAGGTTCTGTTGCAACCGCCGCCAATGCTCAGGGAAATCCCCTGCTCCTGCTGCCTTGACAATAGCTTGATAGATATCGGCGACGCTTGTTGGTGACGTAGATGTTTCCGGTTCGCTTATCAAAGTGACACTCTCACCACATATCATGTTGTTTATCGTGCCTGTCTTCAACTCTGGCTGTGACGGCGCAGATCCAGGGTCAAGGGAAATTCCTCATCAATTCTGATCGGCGGCGGCGCCATTGGGCCCGGTACCGATCCGGTCGGGAAGAAGCGTCCGAGACTGCCGAAATCGGCGTGGGGCGCCAGTCGTCCCGGGGTATGTTCGGTCACACTGAAGAGGGAACGTCGCCGTGATTCCGCAATCAACGGATTCAAGGGGAAAACATCATAGCTGCGACCGCCGGGGTGGGAGACATGATAGGAACAGCCACCAATGGAACAGCCGTTCCAGGTGTCGATCACATCGAACACCAGCGGGGCATGAGGCTTGATGGTCGGATGCAACGCCGAAGGTGGCTGCCAGGCACGATACCGCACACCGGCGACAAATTCATCACGCCGCCCGGTGCTGCGCAAAGGCAGACGCTTGCCATTACAGACAATGGCGTAGCGTTCTTCCGTCAGCCCGGTGACATGCAGCTGGAGCCGCTCAACCGACGAGTCAACATAGCGTGAGGTTCCCTGGCTGGAGACTTCTTCACCGAGCACATGCCAGGGCTCGATGGCAAACCGCAGTTCCATCTCGATATTATCGATCTGTACCGTTCCGTAACGGGGGAATCTGAACTCAAAGAAGGGATCGAACCAGTCAAACTGGAACGGGTAGCCGGCGCGATTCAAATCGGCCATCACCTCTTTGAGATCCTGCGCGACAAACCAGGGCAGCAGGAAACGATCGTGCAACGAAGTCCCCCAGCGTACCAGTTTGTGCGCGTACGGCTCGCGCCAGAACCAGGCGACCAGCGTCCGCAGCAGCAGATTCTGCACCAGGCTCATGCGGGCGTGGGGCGGCATCTCGAAGGCACGCAATTCGAGCAGTCCGAGACGTCCGGCCGGCCCGTCCGGTGAATAGAGTTTATCAATACAGAATTCGGCACGATGGGTATTGCCGGTGACGTCAATCAGCAGGTTACGCAGCAGACGGTCAACCAGCCAGGGCGCAGGAACTTCGCCTTCCGGCATCTGGGCAAAAGCGATTTCCAACTCGTAGAGGGAATCATCCCTGGCCTCGTCAATGCGCGGCGCCTGGCTGGTCGGCCCCATGAACATGCCGGAGAACAGATAGGACAGTCCCGGATGGTGCTGCCAGTAGGTGACCAGACTGCGGAGCAGATCAGGGCGACGCAACAGCGGGCTGTCCGCCGGGGTTGGTCCGCCCAGGGTGATGTGGTTACCGCCGCCGGTGCCGGTATGGCGTCCGTCAAGCATGAATTTTTCCGTCCCCAGGCGGCACAGACGCGCCTCTTCATAAAGCCGCGTTGTATTTTCAACGATCTCCTGCCAACTCCTGGCCGGATGGATGTTGACCTCGATCACCCCGGGGTCAGGGGTCACACTCAAACGTTCGATGCGCCAGTCGCGTGGCGGCTCGTAGCCTTCGAGCACCACCGCTACTCCCTGCTCTGCGGCCGTTGCTTCAATCACTGCGATTAAATCGAGGTACTGCTCGAGGGCCGGCAGAGGGGGCATGAACAGGTACAGGCGTCCGTCGCGCACTTCAAAACACAGGGCGGTGTGGGGGACATCTTCCCAGGCGAGCGGGACGTCCTCCTTATCGGCGTCGGCGTCTGCTGCAGCCGGCAGAGGCTGTGCCATGATGGTCTGGCGATAATCCGCAGCATGGTAATCGGCCAGGGGCGGCAACGGAGCAAACTGACTCTGCTCCAGAAAAGGCTGACGTTTTTCCGGAGCGACCCAGGGCAGGGAATCGAGGGGCAGGCGCATGCCCATCGCCGAATCGCCGGGAATCAGGTACATCTGCTCACGCCGGAACTCCCAATCGGCACTTTTCCAGCGTTCTTCAAGCGATTCCCAGCACAGCGGCAGCGCGTATCCGACCGGCTGGTCAAGCCCATGAGCCAGGACTTTTGCCAGTGCGCGGCGCTCCATGCTGTCTTTCAGATTCGCCACTTCGGGGTCGAGATTTACCGGCGTTGTGCCTTCTTTCCAGAGCCAGTAAAGGGGGTCTTCGTAACCGGGAACAAGATAATCCTGCTTGACGCCAAGATGCTCTGCAACGCGTCCGGCGAAGCGCCGAGCAGCATCGTGAGCCGCGGTGCCCGGCTCGCGGATATCAGCCAGCAGCTCGGGATTGCTCCAGATCGGCTGTTTGTCCTTACGCCAGAAACAGTTATAGGCCCAGCGCGGCAACGGCTCGCCGGGGTACCATTTGCCCTGGCCATAATGCAACAGACCGCCCGCCGTAAAAACTTCGCGCAGGCGCAGAACCAGGTCATGGGCCAGTTTGCGCTTATGCTCGCCGTCAGCGTGGGTATTCCACTGCTCGCTTTCCATGTCATCGATCGAGACAAAGGTCGGCTCACCCCCCATGGTCAAACGCACATCGCCGGCAACCAGATCTTCTTCGACCTGTTCCCCCAGGGCGTTGATCAATTGCCACTGTTCCTCGCTGTAGGGCTTGGTCACCCGCGGATCTTCATGAATCCGCCGGACGACATTGCTGTATTCGAAGTCCACTTCACATGGCCCGGTCGCCCCGGTCAGGGGTGCGGCACTGGCCGGATGCGGGGTACAGGCCAGGGGGATATGCCCTTCCCCGGCGAGCAGCCCGGAGGTGGGATCGAGCCCGACCCAGCCGGCACCGGGGAGGTAGACCTCGGTCCAGGCGTGCAGATCGGTAAAGTCGGCGTCCGGACCGGAGGGGCCGTCGAGGGATTTTTCATCGGCCGCCAGCTGTACCAGGTAGCCGCTGACAAAGCGCGCCGCCAGGCCGAGATGGCGCAGCACCTGGACGAGCAGCCAGGCCGAATCCCGACACGAGCCCAAGGCCTTGCGCAGTGTCGTTTCGCAGGTCTGCACCCCCGGCTCCATGCGCACCGTGTAGGCAATGTCCTGATTGAGCCGGCGATTGACCTCGACGAGAAAGTCGACGGTCACCTGCGGGCGGCGGTCGACACTCTCAAGCCAGCGGCGCAGGCGTGGTCCGGGGGCAATTTTCTGCAGGTAGGGAACCAGCTCCATGCGCTCCTGGTGGCTGTATGCGAAGGGGTATTTTTCCGCATACTCCTCGATGAAAAAATCAAAGGGATTATAGGCCGTGATATCGGCGATCACCTCGACCTCGATCGACAGTTCCCGGGCCGGCTCGGGAAAAACCAGCCGTGCCAGGTAATTGCCGAAAGCATCCTGCTGCCAGTTGAGAAAATGTTGTTCCGGCTTGATTTTCAGGGAATAGGCGCGGATCGGTGTCCGGCAGTGGGGTGCCGGACGCAGGCGCAGGACGTGGGGATAAAGTTGGGTCGGGCGGTCAAAGAGGTAGCGGGTCAGGTGATGACAGGCAATGCGGATCGGCATGGGATTTCCTTTTTCGGAAGCAGCAACAGTCGAACAGACCAGCGCGCCGCAGGGCGCGAATGACAATGCACGCGCAAAGCAACATCGGTTTTCAATATATCCTGTATGACCTCCGTGAAGAAGGAGAAAAATTCAAAGAATATCGCTTCTTGCGGCGTGACAGGCCGCACCGACCATGCCGGCATGATTGAGCAGCCGTGCCGGCACCAGCGCGGCACGGGTGACCAGATGGGGGAAGAAAAACGCACTGCGCTGACTCACCCCACCACCGATAATAATCGATTCCGGGGTCAGCAGCCGCTCAACCTGGGCGAGGAACAGGTTCAGTCGCGCGGACCAGCCCTTCCAGCTCAGTTTTTTGCTCCTGCGCACGGCTGCCGCGGCATAAAGTTCCGCGGTGGTTCCCTTAAGCGGCAGGGAGCCGAGTTCCAGATTGGGGAAGAGCTGCTGATGGTAAAACAGGGCGGAACCGATCCCCGTACCCAGGGTCAGCACCAGCACCGACGCGTCAAGCCCCTGTCCGGCGCCGAACTGCATCTCCGCCAGGCCGGCGGCATCGGCATCATTGATGACCTTGCAGGAACAGCCGGTCGCCGCTGCGAGCAGGGTCGCGGCGTTGACGCCGATCCAGCTGTCATCAACATTGACAGCTGTGCCAACGACCCCGGCGCGGATCACCGCGGGAAAACCGCAGCCGACCGGGCCGCGCCAGTCAAACAGGCCCACCAGTTCGGCAATGCGTTCCACCACCAGCACCGGGGTGGCTGGTTGCGGGGTTGCGACCAGCAGCGGCTCCGCTGCCAGGACTCCCGTTGCCACATCGACCGGCGCAGCCTTGATGCTGCTGCCACCGACATCCACTCCAAGAACCAGCATCTCAACCCTCCCCTCTTCTCCATCACGTTCATGGCTATGGCACTGTGCTTAATGCAAATTGCAGCTGTCGCTGTCGCTGTCGCAGACCTGCCGCCGGCGCGGCAGCAGATGGCGATAGCGGGCGAACAGACGATACCCGGCCCGACTCAGCGGAGCCATTCCCGGCAACCCGACCAGAACCGCCATCCCCCGCCACAGGGATCCGCGCGGAAAGGCCTGCCAGATGGCGACAAAAGCATCCATGCCGGTTGCAAATTCGCCGCGGGCATCACAGACATGGAGTTCTGCCATGAAGTCGGCGAGGGTGCGTCCGTAGTCCTGCGGCTGGAAATCGGCCGCGCTGATATCGACAAACAGCAGCCGATTTTGCGGATTCTTACGCCGGTAGGATGCCATTTCGGCGGAACAGACCCGACAGGAGCCATCATAAAATATTTTCAAGGGGAATACCGTGGCCATTGCTTGCCCGATCATCTGTGGCAGGGTACCATGGAAGACAGATCCCTCCTTCGGTCGCAGTGGCCGGGGCGGGTTGGTCCTGCTGGATATTGACAGGTCGCATGATAGCATAAATCCGCTGCCGACCGCAGCAAAGCAGACAGGTATTCCTCCTGTGACCCCAGCGGCAGAAAAAAGGTTCCTGCTCGATGAAGCCCAAAAGCGAACAAAACACCACGTTGTTCAACAGTGTCATGTTCATTGCCATGATCCTGTTTCTCCATGTCGCACTGATTGCCGCCCTGATTGTTTCCGTCGTCCTCTTCAAGGGCATTTACGACCTGCGCTGGTGGATCCTGGCTGGCGGACTGTTGCTGGTTGCCGGATCGGGCTATTTTTTTTACCGGCGGGCAAAGGCGGGCAAACAGCGTCTGCGTGATATGATCAAGGATCCGGCCTTCCAGAACCGCAGCCTCGAGATCAGTCTGCTCGGCGGCATGGCGACCCTGCGCCTGGGGCATCTTGATCAGCACCACGAACCGTCACGGATGATCGAGGTCAATCCGGCCAACCAGGTCAAGCAGCTGCCCTTCCATTCGTCATCCCAGATCAGCGAGCTGGCCGAGCTTAACCGGATGCTGGAGCAGGGGCTGATCACCCGGGAAGAATTTTTTCAGCTGAAAAAAGAGATAATTTGATTGCACGATGAGGCCGGATCGTGTAATTTCCCCTCCACTTCAAGCAAACATCGGGGGCTGTAGTAGAGTCGGTTACAACGCCGGCCTGTCACGCCGGAGGTCGCGGGTTCAAGTCCCGTCAGCCCCGCCATAACAAAAAAAGCGGTGGTCCGGTATTGGACCACCGCTTTTGTTATCCCCGCCCTGGCTGACAGTGACCCAGATGTGCCGGCGATCACGGCAGACCAACAGATGATCCGCGTCAGCCCGCCGTTGAACCGGCTCTGTTGCGCCCCAGCGATACCAAGGTTTTTTTCCAGTCTAACCCGTGTGAGCGCCAGCGAGGCATTGCCACGGCCGGGATCTCCACTGCAGACCGGTGCCTAAGACTGGTACCGTCGCGCCACTTCCGGCCAGTTGATCAGGTTAAAAAACTCACTGACGTAATCAGGGCGCCGGTTCTGATATTTCAGATAGTAGGCATGCTCCCAGACATCCAGCCCCAGCAGCGGCTTGTTGCCGCTCATCAGCGGGCTGTCCTGGTTGGGAGTACTCTCCACCACCAATGTGCCATCGGCCGTCAGACTCAACCAGGCCCAGCCACTGCCGAAACGGCCCAGTGCCGCCTGGGTGAAGGCCTCTTTGAACGCGGCAAAGCCTCCCAGTTCCCGGTCAATCGCAGCCGCCAGAGCGCCATCCGGCGTGCCGCCGCCCTGCGGGCTCATCAGGGTCCAGAAAAGGCTGTGGTTGGCATGGCCGCCGCCATTGTTGCGTACCGCTGTGCGCACTGCCTCAGGGACCTCGTCCAGGCGGGTGACCAGGGTGTCCACCGGTAGCGCCAGCAGGGGCGAATCCTGCAGCGCATCATTGAGCTTGGTGACGTAGGTCTGGTGATGCTTGGTATGGTGGATTTCCATGGTACGCGCATCAATGTGAGGCTCCAGGGCATCATAAGCGTACGGAAGATCGGGTAATACGTAGGACATAAGCTACTCCTTTGATAATGAACCGGTTTTTCTCTTTGCCATAACTTGCCGGGGGCGCGGCTACCGCAGCCGCGGGCAGACAAGATATGACCATGTCCATAATGATAACTTACCTTATTGGTCAGGTTAAGGGGTGTGCGTCGATTTTTTATTTACGGCCAGTGTCGCGCAGCAACGCCGGAGGCAACCCGGCACACCATCCGGCGCTGGTGACACAGCACCCCGTTAATAGTTGACAAATATGGTCAGATACATTAAAGATGATATCCGTTTTCAAAAAAACCAGGAAGGAGTTTGCAGAAATGGCCCGCTTTACCGGCCCGAAAGGGAAAATCGTGCGCCGCTTCGGCGTGAATATTTACGGCAATGGAAAGTATGATCAACTGTTACAGCGACGCAGTGATGGCCCCGGGCAGCACGGCGCGAGACCTTCGCGCAAGCCCTCAGACTACGCCTTGCAGCTGCTGGAAAAACAGAAACTGCGTTACAGCTACGGGCTTCTTGAACGGCAGTTCCGCAGGGTGTTCCGACGCGCCCAAAGCATGCCCGGCATCACCGGCGACAACCTGCTGATCCTGCTCGAATGTCGCCTCGACACCCTGGTGTTCCGCGCCGGCCTCGGTCATTCGCTGAACCAGGCACGGCAGCTGGTCAATCATGGTCACCTGCGGCTCAACGGCCGGCGGGTGGATATCCCTTCCTGTCAGGTCAAGCCCGGGGATGTCGTGACTCTGAGCGAGCGGCACAGCAGCCGCAACCTGGCGGCCCGTCTGCTCATGGACAATCCGCGTTTTTCCGCCAGCACCTGGTTCAGGGTCGATCCTGAAACGCCAAGCGTGACGGTCCTGCGCCGGCCGCAGATCAATGAGATCGATAACCCGGCCAACGAGAAGCTGATCGTTGAATATTATTCAAAGTAGGATCGTGCGCCGTAAAGCGCCCGGGAGACCCGCCAGACCATGAGCGCAGCTTTGTATCTTGGCAGTATTGTTGTTGCCAATATCCTGGTTCACCAATTCGGTGTTGTTACCCTGCTCGGACTGAGTTTTCCGGCCGGTGCGGTGCTGATCGGCCTGACCTTCTCGGCCCGCGACTTCGTCCAGCAGCACTACGGCAAGTCCGGTTGCTGGAGCTGGATGCTGATTGCCTCACTGATCACCCTGCTCTTCAACCAGCAGCTCGCCTTTGCCTCGGTCTGTGCCTTTTTGATTGCCGAATCCTGTGACTGGGCGATCTTCACCTGGTGCAACGGCAGCCTGGAAAAGCGCCTGGTGCTCAGCAACCTGGTGTCAACCCCCCTGGATTCCATGGTGTTCGTACTGCTCGCCTTCGGCCCCCTCTGGCCAGCCATCATCGGGCAGACGATCGTCAAAATGCTCAGCAGCCTGCTGGTTCTGCCGCTGATCAGGAACGGGCGGATCCGCCCCCCCCAGTTCGGTTTCCAGCGCGGTTGAAGCGTCTCCCCCGACGCCGGGAAATCGTCACAGCACAAAAGAACGAACGGCCGCCGGGGAACTCCCGGCGGCCGGTGGCCAGACAGGGCTATGGTCAGTGCTTTACCAGTTTTCCGCCAGCAGTTCAAAGTGGTCCTGCGGATGGATGCAGGCCGGGCATTCCTGCGGTGCCGCACTGCCGGCGTGCAGGTAACCACAGTTAAGGCAACGCCAGACCACGGGCTGGTCGCGCTTGAACACCCGGCCACTCTCCAGATTGGTCAACAGGGCACGGAAACGCTTTTCGTGCTGCTTTTCTGATACGGCGACGGCCCTGAACGCCTGCGCCACCGCAATAAAGCCTTCCTGCTCTGCCATGCGCGCAAACGCAGGGTACAGGTCACTGTGTTCTTCCTCCTCGCCCATGGCCGCGGCAAGCAGGTTCTCTGCGGTGGTTCCCATCCTTCCGGCCGGGTAGGTCGCGGTGATTTCCACCTCTCCCCCTTCAAGAAATTTGAAAAAACGCTTGGCATGTTCCTGCTCGTGTTTGGCCGTTTCATCGAAAACCTGGGAAATCTGCACATACCCCTCTTTTTTGGCGATCGAGGCATGATAGGTGTAGCGATTGCGGGCCTGGCTCTCGCCGGCAAAGGCTTTGAGAAGATTCTTTTCGGTTGCCGTGCCCTTGATGCTTTTTTCCATGAATTGTCCTCCTGGTGATAAAAAAGTGCCTGCCGGTGGCCGGCAGGCACGTATGTTGAAATGGTTTTTCCTGGCCCGGTCAGACCTGCCCCGTGGCCTCTTCCCGCACGGGGAAGATCCTTTTGGCGGGGGTTCAGACCAGATCGAAACGGTCAAGG
This sequence comes from Pelovirga sp., assembly GCA_046484405.1. Taxonomy (GTDB): domain Bacteria; phylum Desulfobacterota; class Desulfuromonadia; order Desulfuromonadales; family Geopsychrobacteraceae; genus Pelovirga. The sequence goes on along the minus strand of JAWOIX010000094.1, from coordinate 142 downwards.
TTCATGACTTTTTCCCATGCCGCGACAAAGTCGTGAACGAACTTCTCCCCGGCGTCTGCTGCTCCGTAAACTTCTGCCAAGGCCCGCAGTTCGGAATTGGAGCCGAAGACAAGATCAACCCGGGTGCCGGTCCATTTGACTT
>JAWOIX010000061.1:0-3425 GCA_046484405.1 Pelovirga sp. | reverse complement strand
GTCATCGCCTGGCGTTCCCAGGGCTGCGCCGCTTCACAGTGGTAACGCCTGAAGGCGGCAAGACTGGTGACCAATGGGCCCTGGTTGCCGGAAGGGCGCAGGCGTGTATCAATTTTATAGACAAATCCTTCCCGCGTCACCAGGGTCAGAATGGTGATGATCCGTTGCGCCAGCTTGGCAAAATATTCATGGTTGCTCAGCTGCCGGTAGCGCGCCGGGTCGGTGTCCGGCAGCGGGCGGGTCGTCCCCTCCTCCGCGTAAATGAAGATAATGTCGAGATCGGAGTGGTAATTCAGCTCATGGCCACCCAGCTTGCCCATGCCGACCACGGAGAATGCCGTTTCCCGGGCAATGTCCGCCGTCCCTTCCCCATAGGGGGCGCCAAAACGCGGCGCCAGCTCCTGCCGGGCGATCCGCCAGGCGTGCTCGAGGCAGACCTCGGCGAGCAGGGAAAGCTGCCGCGCCGTGCCGCCCTGGCGGATCTGGCCGTGCAGATCATTGAGGGCGATGCGCAGAAATTCCTCGTTGCGAAAGCGCCGCAGGACATCGAGGCGCAGTTCGAAGTCTTCGGCCAGGGCCAGCTGCTCCGCGAGTTCCTCGCTCATCTGCTCGCGGGTCTTGGTCTCGACCGCGTAGGACTGTGACACCATGGTGTCAAGCAATTCCGGGCGCTGGATAAAGATCCGCGAGAGCAGCTGGCTTGAGCCGAACAGGGCGACGAGCAGCCTGACGATCGCCGGATTCTCGACCAGCAGGGAAAAAAAGGAACTGCGCGCCCGGATACTGTTGAGAAAGGCGTCGAGATTATTCAGCGCCTGGTCCGGGTTGGGCGAATCGAGCAGTTCGCCGAGCAGCAGCGGGGCGAGCTTTTCCAGGCAGCGATGGCCACGGCGGGTCAGGCGCCGGGAAGAACTCCCGCCGCGCAGGACCTGCAGCGCGGTGTAAGCGGCATCGGGGTTGACAAAGCCCTTCTCCTCGAGCAGATCCTTGACCAGGTCGACGTCGGCATCGGCACTTAAGATCAGCTTGACCTCCGGCCGCACCTCGGTCATCTCCTCATCGGCAGAGTGGAACAGGTCGCGAAAGATCGCATGCACCCCCTGGCGATGGCGGTCCAGCGCGGCGCTGAAGGCGTCCCCGTCGGCAAAGCCGCTGCGCCGGGCGAGAACCTCGAAGGCGCGGGGATCCTGGGGCAGGGAATGGGTCTGCTGCTCCTGCACCACCTGGATCCGGTGTTCCGCGGTGCGCAGAAACCGGTAAGCCTCTGACAGGGTCTGCTGATCCGCGGCGCTGACCAGTCCTTCCTGGCGCAGCAGGTCGAGCATCTGCAGGGAGTTGCGCTGTTGCAGGTGGGGGCGGGTGCCGGCATTGACCAGCTGCAATGCCTGGATGAAGAACTCGATTTCACGAATGCCGCCGACCCCGAGCTTGAGGTTGCGCTCCTGCTCCTGGTGGCGCTCCAGGCTGGCGTTGATTTTCTGTTTCATCACCTTGATATCCTCGATCATGCCGAAATCAAGGTAACGTCGGAAAACGAAGGGTTTGAGGCGTCTGAGCAGTTCGTTGCCGAGGGGGATCGAACCGGCCACCGGCCGCGCCTTGAGCATCGCGGCCCGTTCCCAGCTCTGTCCCCAGGATTCGTAGTAGGTTTCCGCACCGTCAAGGGAAATCGCCAGGTCACCGCTGTTGCCATCCGGGCGCAGGCGGGTATCGACGCGAAAGACGAATCCGTCCTCGGTCACCTGGTGCAGCGCCCGGGTGATCATTTCGGCGAGCTTGACAAAGTAGCGGTGCAGGCTGATTTTTTCGCCGCGCTGGCCGCCGCCGGTTTCACCGCGGGTCGAGGAATAACAGTAGATCAGGTCGATGTCGGACGAAAAATTCAGTTCGCGGCCACCGAGCTTGCCCATGCCGAGAATTGTCATGCTCGCGCTGCGCTGGCGCCCGTCGGCATCCTCCTGCAGGGGTGGACCATAGTCCTTCTGCAGTTGCGCGGAGCAGATCTCATAAGCGCGTTGCAGCGCCGCGGCCGCCAGGTCGGACAGCTCCCCGGTCACCTCCTCAAGAGGAGCCAACCGGCACAGATCACGGGCACCGATGCGCAGAATCTGCTGCGCCTTGTAACGCCGCAGACCGGCTTTGAGCTGGAAAAAATCGGCATCGTCGGCGATCAGGCGGCGCAGATCGGCGAGCATCGCGTCTTCGCTGCTGGATTGCTCAAGACGCTTGTCGGCAAACAGCTCGGGAAAATAATGGCGCTGGCGGAACAGGATCGCGCTCAGGAACGCCGATCCGCCGAGCAGGGTCAGCAGGCGCTGGCGGCGCAGGGGATCACGCAGGACCGCTGTCAACAGGTCGCGATCGACACTGTCGAAGAGACGCTCGAGATTGTTCAGGGCGGCATCGGGATCGGCCACCGCGACGGCGCTGTCAAGAATGGCGGCGAGGACCTCGCGATCGCCGAGCTGCTCATCGAGCAGGCGCAGGTTGGTGGCGGCGCGCTCCCCGTCAAGCAGCGGGCAGTGGCTAAGCCACTGCGCCAGGGGACTCCCCCCCTGTTCCAGCAGTTCCAGCCCGCTGCGGATATCCGCTTGCCGCCACGCCACCATCACGCGCCCCGCGCTAGGTTCTGCAGAGCTGCTGCAGCCCGGCCTGGTAATCGCCGCGGATGACCCCGCGCTCGGTGATGATCGCCGTGACCAGGTGCTGCGGGGTGACATCAAAAGCCGGGTTGCGCACCAGGATCCCCTGCGGTGCCAGGGCGATCTCCCTGATATGGGTCACTTCGCGGGGGTCGCGTTCCTCGATCGGGATGTGACTGCCGTCGCTGATGGTCAGATCGATGGTCGAAATCGGCGCTGCCACGTAAAAGGGGAGACCATGTTCCCGGGCCAGCACCGCGAGGCTGTAGGTGCCGATCTTGTTGGCGACATCGCCGTTGGCGGCAATCCGGTCCGCGCCGACAATAACGCAGTCGACCTGCTGCTGCTGCATCATGTAGCCCGCCATGTTGTCGCAGATCAGGGTGACGGGAATCTTGTCCTTCTGCAGCTCCCAGGCGGTCAGGCGCGATCCCTGGAGGAAAGGACGGGTTTCGTCGGCAATCACCGTCACCTTTTTGCCCGCCGCTGCCGCCGCACGAATCACCCCAAGGGCGGTCCCATAGCCCCCGGTCGCCAGGGCACCGGCGTTACAGTGCGTGAGAATGCGCGCCTGGTCGGGGATCAGCTCCGCCCCGAGGCGACCGAGCTTGCGGTTGATCTGCTCATCTTCCTGGGTGATCGCCAGGGCCTCGTATTCGAGGCCGATCTTCAGTTCGGCGACAGTGCGATCAAGATTGGCCTCGGCAAAGCGCTGCATCCGCTCCAGGGCCCAGAACAGGTTGACCGCAGTCGGCCGGCTGGCGGCGAGCACCGCACAGACCG
>JAWOIX010000058.1:0-30746 GCA_046484405.1 Pelovirga sp. | reverse complement strand
ATGATGTTGATTTTGACCGTCCGGTCGTAAAACAGACCCGGATGAAAAAATTGCAGTTGAAACGGTGACGGGTCCCCGGCCCATAAGACTTTATCGCGCTTCTGACGAATGTTGCGCCACTCGTCGTATGTCAGTTCAGTCAGGATAGCGGGGAGCTTGTCCGGCGGAACATACGCCTGCTGCGCCATCTGTCGGGCCTGTTTTTCAACATCGGCAAAGGCAAAAGAGTCCGAAGCCTTAGCAGCTCCGGCAAGAGCGGTGCCCGGCAGTAAGAAGATCAGGCCTGCAAGAAGAAAACTGAATAGATAATGTCTTTTTACCGTCATTGTTTTTTCACACTCCCAGCCACCGCTAACGTACAGATTGACCAATGAATAAGAAGGCTTAGATCATCCAAACATAGTAAAGTCATTTCGCAAAAAACTATTGATAACAAGACGTTCTAGTCATTTCACATTTTATCACCGTTTTTTCTGAAATAGTAAGAATTTTACTTGGGTATGAATTTCTGTCGCGGGACTAGTGGGCTGTTGTTGGCCAACGTTCGGCCCGCTTACCCCCTGGTCCCGCGTATGGGATGTTACAGGAAGAGACGTTGAATGACCGAGATCGCCTGCCTGACGTTGTCGATCATATGACGGCACCTGTCAGGATGTTCAAATTCCTCTTTCATGTTTTTCTTTATTCACAATCCGGAAGGTACATCACAAGCTACTTCTATCACTGATCTTCCTTTTGAATAAAAAAAAGCATTAAGTCCCTGCAATGGGAAGCCTAATACATTTTTTATAGTTTTCTCTGGTATGATTTACTCTAAAAAATAATATTTACTCATTTTTTTTGGTATCTATAGCGTTATCAATGACAATCTCTCTATAATACTTTGGCACATAATACTTCTGATTGACTATTCATTCACTTAATTCAGCATATGATACAAAGTGATACTTTTTTGCAGGGATGATACTTTGTTGTCCGTCAACATGATTCGCACAGGGTTACTCCACCGTAACCGACTTGGCGAGGTTACGGGGCTGGTCAACATCGGTCCCCTTCAGTACGGCGATATAGTAGGCGAGCAGTTGAATCGGCACGGTGGTGAGAACCGGCATCAGATCCTCGTCGATGTCCGGAATCTGGATCTGTGCCGCCACCTTGCCGAGCAGGTCGTCGTCATGAGCGCTGACCACGGCGATCACCTGGCCGCCACGGGCACAGACTTCTTCCATGTTGGAGACCACCTTGTCGTAGGTGGCGTTGCGCGGTACCAGCACGACCACCGGCAGATCCTCGTCGATCAGGGCAATCGGGCCGTGCTTCATTTCCCCGGCAGGGTACCCCTCGGCGTGGATGTAGGAAATTTCCTTGAGCTTCAACGCGCCTTCGAGGGCGATGGGGTACTGGTTGCCCCGGCCAAGGTAGAGGAAGTCGCGCGCACCCATGAAGTCGCGGGCGATTTCTTCCACCTGTGTGTCGATTTCCAGGGTTTCTTCCAGCTTGCGCGGCAGCTCAAGCAGATCGATGACCCGGCGGCGACAGGCATCCGCCGACAGGATTCCGCGCACCCGGCCCAGCTTGAGGGCCAGCAGGTAGAGGGCGACCAGCTGGGTCGTAAACGCCTTGGTCGAGGCAACGCCGATTTCCGGCCCGGCGTGGGTATAGATCACCCCGTCACTGGCGCGGGCGATGGAGGAATCGACGACGTTGCAGATGCACAGGGTCTTGCCCCCCTTGCCCTGCGCTTCCCGCAGGGCCGCAAGGGTGTCGGCAGTTTCACCGCTCTGGCTGATCAGGACCGTCAAGCTTCCGGTTGTGACGATCGGGTCACGGTAGCGGAATTCACTGGCGATATCGATCTCGACCGGAATCCGCGCGATTTTTTCGAGGTAGAACTTTCCGACCAGACCGGCGTGCCACGAGGTGCCGCAGGCGACAATGAAAATCTTGTCGAGCCCCGCCAGTTGAGCGTCCGTTAGCCCAAGGGTCTCCAGGTAGACATCCCCCTCCTCCACCAGCACCCGTCCGGCGATGGTGTCGGCCAAAGCGCGGGGCTGCTCATAAATTTCCTTGAGCATAAAATGCCGGTAGCCCCCTTTTTCCGCCATCGTCGGGCTCCAGGTGATGGTTTTGCTGTGCTTCTCCAGCGGGGTGCCGACCAGATCGGTGACGCGCATGCTCTCCGGGGTAAAGATGACCATTTCGCCATCCTCGAGAAAGATCATTTCCCGGGTGTGCGAGAGCATTGCCGGGATATCGGACGCGACAAAATACTCCCCGATCCCCTGGCCGATGACCAGCGGCGAGCCGAGCTTGGCGGCAATCAGCTTGTCCGGCTCGTCAACGCAAAGGATCGCCACGGCATAGGCCCCCCGGACCTCTTCCAGGCCCCTGCGGACCGCCTGCTCAAAATCGCCGCACTGTCGATAGTGTTCTTCCACCAGGTGGGCGATGATTTCCGTGTCGGTTTCCGAGCTGAAATTGTGCCCCTGGGCCTGCAGGCGCCCTTTCAGGGCAATGTAATTTTCAATAATGCCGTTGTGTACCAGCACGATGCTGCCGGCGCGATGGGGATGGGCGTTGATTTCCGATGGCCGTCCATGGGTCGCCCAGCGGGTATGACCGATGCCCCGGGTCCCCTCGGCGGGGTTCTGCCGCAGGAGATTCTCAAGATTGACGAGCTTCCCTTCCGCCCGCCTGATCTGGGAGACGCCGTTCTGCAGGGTACAGATTCCGGCCGAATCATAGCCGCGATATTCCAGGCGTCGCAGCCCCTCGAGAATAATTGGTGACGCCTGTTGCTGACCGATATAGCCGACAATTCCACACATAGATAGTGAGCCTCGCTGTCAGGATTTTTTCTGTTGCCGCAATCGCCAGCCGGCGATATTACGCTGTTCGACCCGGGAGAGCGCCAGGGCATCGGCCGGGACATCTTTCGTGACCGTCGTTCCGGCGGCGATCAGGCTGTTGCGCCCGATATGTACCGGAGCGATGAACTGGGTGTCGCTGCCGACAAAAACATCGTCCTCAATGGTCGTCTGGTGCTTGTGAACCCCGTCGTAATTGCAGGTAATGGTCCCGCAGCCGAAATTGACATTGCGACCAACCACCGCATCACCGATATAGGTCAGATGACTGGCCTGGGATCCTTCGCCGAACTGCGCTTTTTTGGTCTCGACAAAATTGCCGAGCTTGTTCTGGCCCTGCAGCGAGGTTCCCGGACGCAGATGGGCCATCGGACCGATGATGCACTGCGGGCCGATCTGTGATCCTTCGATCACCGACCCCGCCTTGAGGTGCGTTCCTGCAGCGACCTGTGAATCGACCACCACCACTCCGGGTTCGATGACGCAGTTTCTGCCGATGGTCGTCCGGCCGCGCAGGTGAACATTGGGATGAAGCAGGGTATCGTTGCCCAGCTCGACGCCCTCGTCGATATAGACCGTCGTCGGGTCGACCATGGAAACACCGCCGTAGAGATGGTCGGCATTGATGCGCCAGCGCATCAGCACTTCCGCCTCGGCCAGCTGACGGCGGTCGTTGATCCCCATCACCTCCGTCGGATCATCAACACACAGGGCGCGGGTGTCCTTGCCCGCAGCGATCGCCGCCGCCACCACATCGGTCAGGTAATACTCCCCTTGGGCGTTGTTTTTATTCAGCCCCTTAAGGGCCTCCAGAACGAAGACCGTATCGAACAGGTAGGTACCGGTGTTGATTTCCGTCACCTGGCGCTGCATATCGTCCGCATCCCGCTCCTCGACAATGGCGACGACCTGCTCGCCATCACGGATGATCCGGCCGTAACCGTGCGGATCGGGCAGGCGTGCGGTCAGCACCGTCACCGCGGCCTGTTCCTGCCGGTGATAGCTGTACAGCTGCTGCAGTGTTTCGCCCTTGAGCAGAGGCACATCACCGCAGAGCAGCAGCAGTGCCCCGGAGTAGCCACGCAGGGACTCGGCGGCACACATCAGGGCGTGACCGGTGCCGAGCTGATCGGTCTGCTCGACCCAGGTGATATCCTGATCGGGAAACGCCTCCGTCACCTGGCCGGCACCATGGCCGATGACCACCTTGAGATCGGCGAACCCCGCGGCCCGCGCTGCGGTCAGCGGATAGTAGAGCATCGGTCGACCGCAGATCGCGTGAAGAACCTTCGGTTGCGCCGAGCGCATGCGGGTTCCCTTCCCCGCAGCCAGAATCACTGCTGCCAGTCCTTTATTCATACATGACCCCCTTGTCCTGTCCTCTGGTAATAGAAAAACATATGATTATCCCGAAACGATTTGCGACAAGTCAAGCACCATCCCTGTCCGGCCGCCGATTATTCTGTCGATGATTTACAATTTTTCACGTCTCACGTATAGTTAGCGGTTACGGAGGGATAAGCGCCATGGATGAGCGACGCAAGCTGGCCCAGGAACTCGATATTCTGCAGAACCAGCTCAAAGAGCTGGAAATCCGCTACGAACAGTACTTCGCCGGCAGCGAACGGCGCGAGCCTCTGCCGATCCGCACCAGCTTCGAAAAAAACATCCGTCACTTTACCAACCGGCACATCGTCTGGACCGATCTGAAGTTCCGCTACCAGGGGATTGCCACGCGCTTCATGTCTTATTGCCAGTACTGGGACCGGATCCAGCGCCTGATGGACGAAGGAAAATATCATCGTCACACAACCAGGCAACCGCTGTCACCCCCGTCCCCTGCCCCGGCCGCCGCCGAGCCGTCGGCCATCGTCGCCGAGCGGTTGCAGCAGATGATGCTCCAGGCCAGGAAAGATTGTGGTCTGCACGGCGCCGGCCCAAGCACGGAGGCGATCGCCAGCTTCCTCGACGCCCAGAAGGAACAGATCCGCAGTCGTTACGGCGACCGGCCGGTCGAGTTCTGTGTCGACACCGAGGGCGGGAAGCCCCGCATCAAGGTGCGCCCGAAAAACTGATCGGCAGTTCACCGCAACACAACCAATCGGACCAGACCAGATGCGCATCTTGATCGTCACCTCCCACGTTCGGCCATCGGCACAGGCCGTCCCCCTGGCGGCAGGATGCATCAGGGCGGCACTCCCTGCCAAACTGCAGCAGCAGACCGAAATCATCAATACCTATCCGGACCAGACCACCGCCGCCCTCTGTCATCTGTTACTGGCAAAGCAACCCGCGGTGATTGCCTTGTCCCTCTCCCTGTGGAACCGCGCCGCAATGCTCCGGCTGGCGCAGCAGCTGCGCCGGCAATGCCCGGAGCTGTTCCTGGTGGCGGGTGGCCCGGAAACCGCGGGGGACGGCATGGCACTGATCAGGGAAGGCGCCCTTGACGGTGTCATCCGCGGCGAAGGGGAAATCGCCTTTGCCGCCCTGCTCGAGGCCCTCGATAAGGGTCTGCCGCTTCCCCCCATTGCCGGGTTTCTTGCCGCCGACGCAGCGACGTCCCACTGCCCGGCGGCCGTCTGCCCCGATCTGGCCGCGCTGCCGTCCCCCTGGCTGACCGGCCAGCTCCCCCTCACCGAAAACTGCGGCGTACTCTGGGAGGTCGCCCGGGGCTGTCACTTCAACTGTGCCTTCTGCTATGACGCCAAGGGCCACCAGGGGGTCAGGCCATTGCCCTTTGAACGGCTGGAGCGGGAGCTGCGCCTCTTTGCCGACGCCGGCGTCGGCCAGATCTGGATTCTCGATTCCACGTTCAATGCCCCGCCGGAACGCGGACAACGGCTGCTTCGCCTGCTCCTCGATGTCGCCCCGCAGATCCATTATCACATTGAGGCCAAAGCCGACTTTCTCGACAGCGAAACAACCCGCCTGCTCGGACAGCTCTCCTGCTCCGTGCAAATCGGTCTGCAGTCGGCCCGGCCGGAGATTCTCAAGCCCCTCCAGCGCCAGCTCAATCTCAAGAAGACCGAACAGGTGCTCAGGCGGCTCAATCAACAGGGCATCGTCTTTGGTCTTGATCTGATTTACGGACTGCCGGGGGACAATCATGCCGGCTTTTGCCGCAGTCTCGACTTTGCCCTGCAGCAGCAACCCAACCAGGTTGATATCTTCCCCCTGGCGATTCTGCCCGGAACCGACCTGCATCGCCGCCAGCTGGAGTTTGCCGTCTGTGGCAGCAGCACCCCTCCGTACCTGGTTGAACAGAACCGGAGCTACCCGCCGCAGCAGATGGACGCCAGCCGGCTGCTCGCCGCGGCGACCGATATTTTTTACAACCGCGGCCGCGCCGTCGGCTTCTTTCTTCAGCTCTGCGCACCCTTGAAGACCACCGCTGCCGATCTGCTGCAACAGTTTGCTGACTGGCTGCTGCAGGAGCGCCGGCTGCCGCGCGAGCAAGTCCTGGCGGTGGAAGAATGGACACCGCAGAGGATCCTGCCGCTGCAGATCGATTTCATCCGTCAACAGTTTGCCCGCAAGAGGCTCGGGCACCTGGCGGCCCTGGCGGAAGACCTGATCAACTACCACTTCTACTGCGCCGAGATCCTCCTCGAGGAGGATTGCGGGGACGGTTTCCGGCTTGACAATCTCAAGGCGTTTGCCGGGGGAACCTGGCAATGCAATCCGGCCGTAAGGATCGCCGCCTTCCATCACAACCTGGCGGATCTCGAAGCGCTCGGCGCCCTGCCGTTGACCCTGATGTCGCCGCAGCTGGAAAAGGATCCCGGTTTCGGGCTGTTCATGCGCCGGCAGACAGAGATGGTCGTGGAAACCCTGACGGATGCGTTTGCCCGCATGCTGCTCGCCGCCAGCAGAGCACAACGGGGCGATCGGCTGCTGCGCCGGCTCGATCCGCGGGATGCCGAGGAGATGATCCGCTTCGCCGTAGCCGAGGGCCTGCTGATTCCGGTTACTTGATCAACAGGTCGACAAACCCCTGGTAGGCCTGCCGGCGGCGTTCTGATTTGGCATAGAGGGAGGAGGAGAACAGGGCCGTTGCAGCGTGTTCTCCCAACATGGAAAAAAGCTGATAATCGATGGAGACCAGCTGCTCCTTCTGAATGAACAGACGATAGACCGCCAGAACACCGATCAGCTGCTGGTAATGTTTCAGCGGGATAGCGACGATCGGCGCATACAGATCATCCGAGCCGGCGCCGACGGGACCGCTGCAGAAGTAATTTTCAGCTTCTGACACGACCTCGGCAAAGACACCCCTGCCGGCGTCAAGCGGTGTGGCCTGCTCCGCATCGTCAAACCCCTCACCGGTCTCGTAGGCCAGCTTGTTGCTCTGCGGATCGAGCAGAAACACGGCAAACTTTTCCGCTCCAACAAAATTGATCACCACCTCCTTGATGATCTCCAGGGTCTCCTGCCGATCGAGGGTGGAGTGCAGCCGTGACGAGGCGAGGTAAAGGTTGGTCAGGTTGTTGTTCACCTCCTCAACCTGCACCAGCTGGTTGGCGAACTCGTGGTTTTCCTGTTCCAGTTCGCTGATACGCCTGATCGCTTCATCCTGTTCTTCGCGCAGACGGGTGTACTCCTGTTCCAGTGCTCGCAAACGCTCACTCAGGCCCGCCTGTGAGCGCCCCGCCCCCGTTTCCCGCGCTGCCAGCCCTTTGAGCAGCGCCTGGCTGCGCTGGTCCGGCTCAAGCAGATAGTTCTGCCCCGAGGAATGATCCCCGGTGGTCCGCTGGATGACACCGGAGAGGGACAGCGCCTCGCCATCCGGCAGCCTGATGGCAACCTTGATGGTCGAATCCTGCCGCTGCCGTGCGGCCGGCGCCGGCGTCACGCCGCCGTGGTGGCGCGCAGCCGGGGAAGAGGCCGTGGCTTCCGCGACGGCAGACGTGTGCTGCAGCAGACGGGCGACCTTTTCCCGCAGCTCGGTTTTGTTGATCGGCTTGGTCAGATAATCGCTGCAGCCGGCATCAAGGCACCGTTGCACCTCTTCGGTCTTGCCGGCAGCCGTGACCATCAGAATGGGAAGATCCTGCCAGCGCGGATTGCGGCGGATGACACGGCAGACCTCATCGCCGTTGATCCCCGGCATGTAGAAATCGAGCAGAAGGACGTCGGGCACCACCTTGTCGAGACGACTGAGCGCTTCCTCACCCGATGCAGCGGTGCTCACATCGTAACCGCAACCGCTCAGATAGGAGCGTTCGAGCTCGAGAAACAGTTCGACATCATCAACCAGCAGGACCTTCGGCATATTCATTCTCCCTAATAAACGAACACTAACAGTAGTCCGGATCGTACAAAAAGTAAAGGCTCCTGATGTAAAAACATCAGGAGCCAGGATAACGAAAAAACGATCTAGAGCGTGTGCCGGTACGAACTAGGCGACGTCAGCAGTGTCCTTGAGGTAGCGTGGCCGCTCGACGATAAAATTGATAATTTCCTCAACCTTGGGTACACGCCCGGCGATCCGCACCTGGTCGTCAATCATCAGGGCGGGGACAACATAGACACGATTATCGATCATTTTTCGAGAATCACTGTACTGGTGCACCTCCGCTTCGACGCCCAGTTTATCCAGCGCCTCACGAACGTTTTCCACGGTACCCTGGCAGGATTCAGGCTTATCCGGTTTACAGAGAATATCTATGCGCATGACGTCCCTCCATGACAAAATAACGATTAATTATAACCACTTTTGTTTTCATTATAATGGTTCCTGACGGCTTGGCAAGTATTTTCGCACGAACCATGCCGATTTATTGGGTTGCTGACAGATTGACCGTGAGGTTGCCATCAACCAGATCAACGATGATCTGCCCGCCGCCTGACAGATCCCCCTTGATCAGCGCGCGCCCGATCCGGGTTTCCAGCTGGTGCTGAATGAACCGTTTGAGAGGCCGGGCACCGTAGACCGGATCGTATCCTGTCGTTGCAATGTAGTCCGCCGCCGCGTCGGTCAACTGCAGATCGAGGCGCTGTTCGACCAGGCGCTTCTTCAGATCCGCGACGAGCAGATGTACGATCTGGCGGATTTCAGCGAGAGTCAGGGGCTTGAAAATGATCGTATCATCGATCCGGTTGAGGAATTCCGGCCTGAAGTTCTGGCGCAGTTCCTGTTCCACCCGTTCCAGCACCGCCGCGGGGATCTCTCCATCACGGATCCCCTCAAGCAGATAGTGGGACGCGATATTCGAGGTCATGATAATGACGGTATTCTTGAAACTGACCGTCCGGCCCTTGGCATCCGTCGCCCGCCCGTCATCGAGAATCTGCAGCAGGACATTGAAGACATCTGGGTGGGCCTTTTCGATTTCATCGAACAGGACCACGGCATAGGGCTTGCGCCGGACCGCTTCGGTCAGCTGTCCCCCTTCCTCGTAGCCGACATAGCCGGGTGGGGCCCCAAGCAGGCGGCTGACCGCATGTTTTTCCATGTATTCCGACATGTCAATGCGGATCATGTTGTCTTCACTGTCAAACAAGGCCGCCGCCAGGGTGCGCGCCAGTTCCGTTTTCCCGACCCCGGTCGGGCCGAGAAAGATGAAAGAGCCGATCGGCCGGCGCGGATCCTTGACGCCGGCACGGGCGCGGATCACCGCATCGGCAACGCGTTCCACCGCCTCGTTCTGGCCGACCACCCGTTCATGGAGAATCTCATCGAGGCGCAGCAGCTTGTCCCGCTCCGTCTCGATCAGGCGGGTGACCGGAATCCCGGTCCAGCGGGCGACGATCTCGGCGATTTCATCCTCGGTCACTTCCTCGCGCAACATCTTGCTCTGCTGATCACTCCCTTGTAACCGCTCTTCCTCGAGGCGCAGGCGCTTCTCCAGCTCCGGCAGCTTGCCGTGCTTGAGTTCCGCCGCGCGATTGAGGTCATAGTTGCGCTCGGCGGCGCCGATGTCGAGGCGGACCTGCTCAATCTCTTCACGCAGGCTCTGCACGCCGCGGATCCCCCCCTTTTCCAGCTGCCACTGGGCGGCAAGGATCTGCTCGCGCGAGCGCAGTTCGGCCAGTTCCTTCTGCAGCGCCTCAAGACGTTCGCGGCTGACCGCATCCTTCTCTTTTTTCAGCGCGGCCTCCTCGATCTCCAGCTGCATCAGGCGCCGGGTGATGGCATCGAGTTCGGCCGGCATGGAATCGATTTCCGTGCGGATCGTGGCGCAGGCTTCGTCGACCAGGTCAATCGCCTTGTCGGGCAAAAAGCGGTCAGCAATATAACGATGACTCAGCTCCGCGGCAGCGACCAGGGCGTTATCCTGAATACGCACCCCGTGGTAGACCTCGTAGCGTTCTTTCAGCCCGCGCAGAATGCTGATCGTCGCCTCGACATTCGGCTGGTCCACCATCACCGGCTGGAAACGCCGCTCAAGGGCCGGATCCTTCTCCAGATGCTGGCGATATTCGTCCAGGGTGGTGGCGCCGATACAATGCAGCTCACCGCGCGCGAGCATCGGCTTGAGCATGTTCCCGGCATCCATGGCCCCCTCGCTTTTCCCGGCACCGACGATGGTGTGGAGTTCATCGATAAACAGCAGAATCCGCCCGTCGCTGCCCTGGACTTCCTTGAGCACGGCCTTGAGTCGCTCTTCGAACTCCCCGCGGTATTTCGCGCCCGCCACCAGGGCTCCCATATCCAGGGAAAAAACCGTCTTGCCCTTGAGCCCTTCCGGCACATCCCCGCGCACGATCCGGTGGGCCAATCCCTCGACGATAGCGGTTTTGCCGACGCCGGGCTCACCGATCAGGACCGGGTTGTTTTTGGTCTTGCGCGACAGGACACGGATCACCCGGCGAATTTCCTCGTCGCGACCGATGACCGGATCAAGCTTCCCTTTTTTCACCTCTTCGACCAGATCGCGACCGTATTTTTGCAGGGCTTCGTAAGTCGCTTCCGGATCCTGGCTGGTCACCCGCTGATGTCCGCGGATCGCGGTCAAGGCCTCCAGCATGGCGTTGCGCTCAATGCCGAACCGTTTGAACAGGCGGCCCGCGGCACTGCGTTCGCCTTCCGCCGTCGCCGCCAGAAGGATGTGCTCGACGCTGACATACTCATCCTTGAGCTGGCCGGCTTCCGTCTCCGCCTGCAACAGCAGCTGACTCAGCCGGCGGCTGGCATACAGCTTACTGCTGTCCGCCCCCGCTCCGGAGACGCGCGCCCGCGTCTCCAGGTCCTTGCGCAGTCCGTCGGCAACCGGGGCCACAGGTATCTTCATCTTTTCCAGCAGGCGCGGGCCCAGCCCATCCTGCTGCTCGCACAGCGCCAGCAACAGGTGTTCGCCGTCGATCTCCGCATGGCCGAAACGCAACGCGAGAGCCTGGGCGGCCTGGATCCCTTCCTGGACCTTCTGTGTGGTTTTGTTCAGATCAATCATGTTTTACCCTCCTGACTCCCGGTGCCCTGCTTGCGATGTCGTTTCTGCCGACGCTGTCACCAATTATATCATCCGCTGACTGCGGCGCACGGAATTCCATGGCCGGCTGCCGCGGTGCGGAATTGTCCCGGCAGCGCGACGACGACCGCCGGGTTGACCAGGAAAAAGGCCAGGGTCGCTGCCGACCCTGGCCTGGATTCCTCCGATTAATGGAGGGTTTTGACGGCAATCTTCTTTGGTCTGGCCGCCTCGTTTTTCGGCAACCGCAGGGTGAGAACTCCATTTTTCAATTCCGCCTGTCCGGCGTCGGCATCGATCCGCTCGGAGAGCCTGAACTGCCGGTAATAGCCATGCTTGCTGCCATTCTGCACGGCTGCCTTTTCCGCCTCGAGAGTTAACACCCCGCGGGACACTTCCAGCTGCAATCCCTGATCCACGACCCCTGGCAGGTCGGCCATGAGAACCAGCTCGGTTTCGGTCTCATAGATATCCACCGCCGGAGTTGCCCAGAGGATGGGAGCAGCCTGATGCACCTGCTCGTCCTTGTTTACCTGTTGTGTTGTCATCTGCTTGTCACTCATTGCAATCACCTCGAACCTTCTGGAATGATGAATCCGGTTATGTTGGTCATGTCGTCCATAACTGCGCGGCGGGGTCAACCCACCTTCACTTCGATGCGCCGCGGCAGGGCGGCCTGCGCTTTTGGCAGGCGGAGCGACAGGATGCCATCCTGGTAGTCTGCGGCAATGGCGTCGGCATCGAGATCCGCCGGCAGGCGGAGGGTCTGCTCAAAGGTCCCCGAGCGACGCTCGCGACGATGAAACCGGACGTCGTCGGCCAGCTCTGCCGCGGCGAATTCGCCTTTGATGGTCAGCAGACGATTGACCACACTGATATCCAGTTTCTCTACATCAATCCCCGGCAAGGGGGCTTCGACCATGTAGCTGTCCTCCTGCTCTTGCAGGTTGAACTGCAGACGAGCCGTCTCGGGACGAACGATGGAACCGAAATCAAAGCTGCGGAGCAGCTGCTCGGCCTCACGCTGCATGCTGTCGAAAGAGTTCGCCAAGTGAAATCTGTACATATCTTCCTCCTCTATGGTGTCGTTGTGGAATAGACGCTCTTTATTGAAGCGGTGTTGACGAACACTAGTTCAAACCGCGTGCCAACTTGGCATGACACAAAGACCTATTGAAATTCGATGACTTAGCGACAACAAGGCGAAACCGGACAGATTGGTGCGACAGTTGTGCTGCTGCACTGCGCGACAGGCTGCGACAGCTGCGACGTCGCGGGGGACGGAGCAAGGAGAGAGAAGCCGCGGTGGCAGCAGGGGGGAAAAAGGATCCTCAGCGCAGTGTTCTAACCCAGGTCCTCACGGGTCAGATCGAGCTTCTGGAGGTGACGGTAGAGCGTGGCGCGATGGATGCCGAGTCGCCGGGCCGCCGCGGACAGGTTGCCGCCGGCCGCCCGATAGGCGCGGCGCAGGGCCTCTTCCGTCAGTGCTCCGCGAGTGACATCCGGCGACGGCCGCGAAGGGGAAGAGAGCTCCTCGCTTGCGGGGGACCAGGGCAGGGCGACAGGTGAGAGAGCGGCATCCGTGTCACGACCGGAGCGGTCCACGGCAAACTGCTGACGTTCGCGAATCCATTCGGTGAAGGCCCGGGCACCGATGGCTTCCGTTTCATTTTCGATCACCACCCGCTCCATCACGTTGCGCAGTTCACGCACGTTGCCCGGCCACAGGTAGGACTGCAGCAATCGCACCGCCTCGGGGGTCAGGCGGGTTGCCGGTTTGCGGTAACGCTCACGGAACTGGCGCAGAAATATGTCCGCCAGCAGGGGGATATCTTCCTTGCGTTCCCGCAACGCCGGCAGATGAATCCGCAACACCGCCAGGCGATGGTACAGGTCGGAACGGAACCGCTGCTGCGCCACCGCCTGCTCGAGAGGGACATTGGTCGCGCCGATGAAACGCACATCCACCTTCCGCGGGGTTTCTCCGCCGACGCGCAGAACCTGGCCGTCTTCCAATACGCGTAACAGCTTGCCCTGGGTATGCAGCGGCATATCGCCGATCTCATCGAGGAACAGGGTGCCGCCGTCGGCCCGCTCGAAATACCCGCGGTGCTCGCGCACGGCACCGGTAAAGGCCCCGCGTTCGTGGCCGAAAAGTTCCGACTCGAGCAGCTGTTCGCTGATAGCCGTGCAATTGATCGCAGCGAAAAGCCTGTCGCGCCGCGCACTTTCCAGGTGCAGGGCGTGGGCTACCAGCTCTTTGCCGGCGCCGGTCTCACCGGTAATGATAACCGTGGCGTCCGATGCTGCGTAAAGGCGAATCTTGCGAAACACCTCGAGCATGGCCGCACTGCGACCCACCAGGCGGTGAAAGTCCTCGCGCCGTTGGGTGACTGGCACATCCGGCCGCAGAATGAACTGGACCAGCTGCCCCAGGTAATCATCCGTCAGTCCGGCGAAGCGGATATCCGCAAGAAAATCGGCCTGTCCCTCCCCAAGCTGCAGCCTGATAGCAGACAGGTCCTCCCCCTGCTCGACCACCTCGGTAGCCAGCTCAGCCAGGGAGGGAACAGCATCGGGGAAAACCGCCGTGACGGTCCGACCGGACAGCTGCGCCGTGGGGATGCCCATCCCCGCCGCGAGACGATCCGCAACCCGGACAAGCTGCCACGCCCCCTGCCCGCGGCGCACCAGGACGAGATCGGGAGAAAGCGCCGGCAGAAAATCAACGTGGCTGGGGTGCTTCAACATAAGCTCTCAATCCGTCAATCAACGATGCAGACCTGCCAGGTAACTCTCATAGGTCTCCCGGCCACAGCTGATACGGGTGAATTTCACCCCCATACCGGCAGCCTTGCTCAAACGGATCAGGTTCGGAGATACTTTTTTGGCCCAGCGAACCTGTCCTTCTGCCAGTATTGTCTGACCGTCAGGCAAAGAGATTTCCAGATGCAGAAGGGTACCGACCCGCTCCGGCTGACCGGTGATGACATAGAGGCCGCCAGGCGAAGCATTGCCGATAAAGGCGATACGTGCCGGTTTCTCTTCGCCAAATCGTAGTTTAAGACGCCGGTGCTTGCGCTCCTGACCGCGATCAACACGGGTGCTCATTGTGTGTTCCTCCCGTTTCGAAATCAAACCGGACGGGTACCGGGGGACAAAGAAGGTGCAGCAAAGGATAACAAATTTGCCCGGAAAAAGACCAGCGAACAAGCGAAACCGTCATTTGAAGTGTGACACAGCGGGGAATGCGCAGAAGTGAAGCAGGGAACATGATCAAAGGTGAGACACAGCGGGGTCAGGAAATGGCCCCGCTGCAACGTGCCGCCTGAATGATTGCTAAAGAACCGGTGAGGCCAAACGGCCCTGAGCGGCGATCAAAGACTGTAGATTTCCAGCATCTGCTCTTCGTTCCAGCAGTCAACGGCTTCTTCCATGGTGTCCGCGACGGCCATTTTTTCGCAATTGTCTTTGGAGCAGTAGATTCCCCAGTGGCTGGACGGGGCAAAGCGGCTTGGACCAAAAATTTTTGCCTGTCCACCGCAACGACAAGGAACGGCTGTATGATGTTGATGAGCTTCCACGGCGAGAACTCCTTTCCCAAGAGTAGAGGATGACCAGGGCAAAAAACCAGAATACCCTGATTGATATTTATTATCTTATCTAACATGTCGGCGCCGATGTCAATCGCATTTTTACAGTAAAGTGATTAAAGAACAGTGGTTTACATTTCTCCTGGCGACCTGGCGGGGACGCTCTGACATTCCCTGTCGCGCGCAATGTGGCGCCGAATCGACGCTATCAGCACAACCGGGTCCTCCCTGGCCGGCCCTGGACGTACCCGTCAAGAACGCCGGTGCACATGTTTTTTTTCTGCTGGATCATTTTCAGACTGCTGTTCTTCAAGGTAAAACAGGCAAAGAAAGGACATTGAGACAACGCAACGGGCCCGGAGCAAGGACGATGATGCCTCCTCATCAGGGATCAATCAGGACAATCCCTGTCCGACGCAACCGCAATGCAATATCAACTGGAAATTCTGTGTCCGATTCGCTATGTCATATGCAACTGCAATCTTCTGCACCTTCACCACCGTCCGGAGTTGTCATGATCCCGCAAAAATACGAGTTTTTTATCTTTACGTTTTTCATGTCCCTGTTCATGTCCTTCCTGATGTCGGGAGTGATCACCTTTATCAACATGGGTTTGGTTGAGGGTTTCACCGGACTGTGGATCGAGGCCTTTGGCAAGGCCTTTGTGGTGGCGTATCCGACGATCATGGTCGTCGTGCCCCAGGTGCGGCGCATCGTGAAGTTATTGGTACAGCAGAACTAGATTCTCATCCTCCAGGCAATGCGAGAGGATGAATAAGAACATCGCCAGTTTATTGCTGCGGTGGATAAATAGCTTGTCATCCCCAAGGGCTTTTGCCGAAGATCCGGGGTGTGTCCGGCTTGAAATCCTTCCGGGTTCCCGCCTGCCAAGAGGTTTCCTCCTATAAGCCCGGACCCGGATGGAGTTGGGTCCTGGAACGAGGAATTTGACATGTGAAGGCACTTCCCCGACACGCTCCCCCCTCTTTCTTATAGCCTCAAAGCTATTTTTTAACTTTATAGTCAATAAACTATAAAATAGAGTCTGCTGGACCCATTTTTAGCGGGATGCGAAATGCGCGGGAGAAACTGGCGCGTTCATCTTCCTAGGAGAACTTCACTGGAAAAGGAAAGGACAAAATAAAAGGGCTTACAGAGATTTTTCTGTAAGCCCTTTTTTATATGGCTCCCTCTGCTGGGCTCGAACCAGCGACAATCTGATTAACAGTCAGATGCTCTACCAACTGAGCTAAGAGGGAATATCTGTTGCGGGTTGGGAATATAGGGGATTGTCGGGGCCCCTGTCAAGTTATTTTAGCTGGCGCCGGGATGGCCCTCAGCTGTTTTTTTTCAGATCGTTCAGAACCAGCTTGGCAATCGCCTTAAGGGTTTCAAACACCCCTTCCCCTTCGGTCGCACAGGCCTCAAGCTCGGGCACCCGGCGCGGATTGAGGAGGGCACGCAGCTCTTCAACCGGGGTAATGTTCGGCAGGTCACGCTTGTTGTACTGGATCACAAAGGGAATTTTTTCCAGGTCAAAACCCTGCTCTTCGAGATTGTCCCGCAGGTTTTCCATGCTCTCGATATTGGCATCGAGGCGCTCCTCCTGGGAATCGGCAACGAACACCACGCCGTCGACGCCTTTGAGGATCAGCTTGCGCGAGGCGTCGTAAAAGACCTGGCCGGGCACCGTGTAGAGGTGGAAGCGGGCCTTGAAGCCGCGGATCTCCCCGAGGGCCAGCGGCAGAAAATCAAAAAACAGGGTGCGCTCCGTTTCCGTCGCCAGGGAGATCATCTTCCCCTTGGAGCCCTCCGCCGTTTTATTGTAGACGAATTGCAGATTGGTGGTCTTGCCGCAGAGGCCGGGACCGTAATAGACAATCTTGCAGTTGATTTCTCGTGATGCGTAATTAATGAAAGACATCCGGCGAACCCCGTTCAGTTAAAGAGGTTATCTATATCGTCATCGGTTATTTCAGCAAAGGTGCTTGCCGAATGACCGGAACTGCTGTGCTCTTTCGCCTTGCGTACCAGGTCCTCCAGAACATCGGCAAGATCCCTGCTGGCTTTCTTAACCCGCAAACGCACCAGCCCCAGCGAACTGCGCTGATCGAAGATGACAACCAGAATCACCCGTCCACCGACAATGGAAAGGTGAATGTTATCCTTTTCCCCTTCGTGAAAAAGAATCGAAAACTCTTTTTCGCCAATCAATCTGGCCAGGCCACCTGTTGCGGCGATATTGCCGGCAGTCAGGGACGCAAGACTGGTCGTGTCAAGGTGCGCGGTTTCGCCGGTGGCGGCGATCAGCTGTCCGTCCTTGTCGACCAGAAAAATAACTTTTGCGTTTGCTTCGCGCAGCAGACGTTCAATCAGTGCTAGTATCCTCTGATACTCTTCGTCATACATCACCAGAGAGGTCTGGGAACTGAGCATGGAGAACTCCTTGGAAGGATGATCCGATAACGATCCTGTATAACATTTAAAAAGTCTCATATCAAGAGACCAATGATAACTCCGCGGGTTTTTATTTTCTGCCGCGCCGGCCAAAATACCGGGGGAGTTGACTTGCAACAAAAAAACCTCTAATTATTCTTCTGGTTCACCTGTCTGTAAAAAAGGATCGACTATTGAAAAACAACTATGAACATCCGGCGGGATTAAAACCCTGGGGAAATGAGCGGATCACCCGTTCGATCGCGGAAGGGTATGAATTCTCCCTCCTGGATGACTGCGACGATGCCTACCGCTTCACCGCTGTCGTGACGGCCCCGCGCATCGCCGACATTTTCAGGGGCTTTGCCCGTTTTCTGCCGGACGAGTCATTTTTTATCCTCGAGTACTACCCGGAGCAGGCGACCACGTCACGTTCGAGCAAGGATGAGGTCCGGCCGGAACCGGCAGTCTTTTACTCGCCGTATCTGCCGACCAGCCTGATCCTGGGCACCATCGCACCCTTTCTGTCGCGCATGATTCATGATGGCTTTGTCGGTTTTGGCCTGGCCAACAATCGCAAGGGACTCGAGTTTTTCTGCTCGGAAGAAAAGGTCCTGAGCTTTTTCACCGACAATCACCTGCGCCTGTGCAATTTCTTCGCTCGCGAAAAAATTCCCTACGTCGACAACCTCATTCTGCCGACGGACTATGGCCATGATCATCTCTCCCTCCTCGGCCTGCCCCGGCAACAGCTGCCGCAGGAGCTGCAGCGACTTAGCTCCGTTGACCTTGACGCGGCCCTCTACTGCGACGAGTTGACCGAACTGCTCGACATGTACGAGGTCGAGGAAGGACTTTCCTTTTTTCTCACCCGCAAGGAACAGCAGCAGATCACCGACCTGGTTGAAGGGAAACTGCGCCACGCCGAGTTCGCCGACATTGAATTTGGCGCCCTGCTCCTCGACTGGAGCGATTTCGTCACCGAGTGTGAATACGTTTTTGATGGCGACCTGTGGGAGTACCGCCAGGGACTGAAAATTCGCGACACGATCCAGCTGGTCATCGAAATGCTGCCGGAACCGCTGGCGGAAAAAATCCGTAGCATCGTCGCCGAGCCCGATGCCGCTTTTTTGAAGACCCTCACCGATCGTCCCAAGCGTCTCGATGCCCCGGAGGATCCGAAACTGACCCAGGAACGCTTCTGGTACCAGGGCATGGTGCGCAACCAGGGCAGCGAACTGCGCCGCGACCTGATCCGCCACGGCTGGTTCAAGGAATAAATCGGCAATGCTGCTGATTCTCGCTGCGACCCCGCTGGAAACCCCCCTGCTGCGGCAGCAGCTGCAGAAGTCGCGCACGCTGGTCTGCGGCACGGCAGCGCTGCAGCACGGCCGACTCGGCGCTGAGGAGGTTATCATCGCTCATGGCGGCGTCGGCGCGATGCTGATGGCGATGCAGCTGACCCGAATTCTGACCGTACAGCATCCGCGGGCGATCCTGCTGTGCGGTTGTGGCGGCAGCTATCCCGACACTGGGCTGCAGATCGGCGACCTCGCCGTGGCCAGCAGCGAGATCTACGGTGATTGCGGGGTTGCCACGGCCACCGGTTTCATTCCCCTGGCGCAGCTTGCAATCCCCCAGCACGCGGCTTTCGCACCCACATTTCAACAGGAGTACCCACTCGACGGGCCCCTCCTTGCCCGCGCCAGGGAACATTTTCCCCGGGCCGCCTGCGGCCCCTTTGTTACGGTCAACTGCTGCAGCGGCACGGCCGCGCTCAGCCACGAGCTGCACCAGCGCACCGGCGGCATCTGTGAAAACATGGAGGGTGCCGCCGCGGCCCAGGTCTGTGCCGCTTTTGGTGTGCCGCTCCTTGAGCTGCGCGGCATCTCCAACCGGACCGGCCCCCGCGACCTGAACCAGTGGGATATTCCCCGCGCCCTTGAGACGGCGCAGCAGGCCGTGCTGACCCTGCTGCGGCAGGGCCTCCTCGGCGACCGGAAGGAACGCTGATGCCGACACTGACCCTGGGTTATTCCCCCTGCCCCAACGACACTTTCATCTTTCATGCCCTGGTGCACGGCCGGATCGCCTGCCCCGGTGTCCGCTTTGACGAACAGCTTGAGGATGTTGAGACCCTTAACCAGCTTGCCCTGCGGGGAGAGCTGGACCTGACCAAGATCTCCTTTCATGCCTTCGGCCATCTGCGCGAAAACTATGTCCTGCTGCACAGCGGCAGCGCCCTCGGGCGCGGCTGCGGACCGCTGGTCGTCAGCATGGAACCGACCTCGATGGACGCACTGCGGGGCAGAACCATTGCGATCCCGGGCCGCCTGACCACCGCCAACCTGCTGTTGCAGCTCTATGGACAGGGGTTTGACCAGCTCCTGGTGCTCCCCTTTGACCAGATTATCGCCGCAGTCCGGCAGGGGCACGCCGCGGCCGGGGTCATCATCCACGAGTCGCGTTTTACTTATCAGCAGCATGGACTGGTGCAACTGCTTGACCTGGGGCAGTGGTGGGAGGAGGAAACCGGTCATCCGATTCCCCTCGGGGGGATTCTGGCCAGGCGGAGCCTGGGCGGGGAGCTGATCAGGCGTATCGACGACGCCCTGCGGCAAAGCATCGCCTATGCCCGGGCGCATCCTGAAGAGGCGCAGGACTACATCCGCAGCAACGCCCAGGAACTTGACGCGGATGTCATCCGCCGGCATATCGCTCTGTATGTCAACGATTTCTCCGTCGACCTTGGCGACAGCGGAGTGGCGGCCATTGCCACGCTCCTGGAGCGCGCCGAGCAGCGCGGCATTATTCCCGCCTGCCCGTTGCCGCTCATGATGACAGACTAGTTCGCTTCCTTGAGATTCGCGAGGTGCACCGCCTTGATAAAGCGCGCCTCCACCGCCTCGCCAACCAGTCGCAGGGTTTGCGCATCGACCTGTGAATCGACGGAAAACACCACCATCGCCTCCCCCGCCTTCTGTTGCCGTCCGAGACTCATGTTGCCGATATTGACCCGGCGTTCCCCGAGAATTGTCCCGATTTTGCCGATCAACCCCGGGCGATCCTGGTAGTTGATCACCAGCATGTGCTCTTCGGGGCGGAAATCGATGGGGAAATTGCGCAGTTTGACAATTTTCGGAGTTCCCTCGAAGAGGGTTCCGGCAATCCGCCGCTTGCCCTCGGCGCTCTCCAGATCAAGGGTGATCAGGCTCGAAAAGGAATCGGTCTCGGTTGAGCGGACCGATTCCACAACGATCCCCATGGTTCTGGCCACCAGCCCGGCGTTGACCATGTTGACATCCTGCTCGGTGCAGTGGTTAAGCAGCGCCGCCAGGCCACAGATGGTCAAGGGCTCGCAGTCGAAGCGGGCAATCTTGCCGTTATAGGTGAAGGTGATCTTGTTCGGGTTCCGCGGAGCCAGCTGGGAGATGAATTCCCCGAGGATCGAGGTCAGCTCCATGAACGGCTTCATATGTTCCATCAGATCAGGATCGAAGCGCGGGATATTGACCGCGTTGCTCAGCGGGCGCCCATCGATGTAGTTGACAATCTCCTGGCTGACATCCACGGCAACATTCTTTTGCGCCTCAAAGGTGTTGGCCCCGAGGTGCGGGGTGACCAGCATGCGCGGATGGCCGATGAGCTGCTTGAGCAGCTCGCTGCGCGGCGGCTCCTCGCTGAACACGTCAAAGGCGGCGCCGGCACATTTGCCGCTCTCAAGGGCATGAAGCATGGCGGCCTCGTTGATGATCCCGCCGCGGGCACAGTTGACGATGATCACCCCATCCTGCATTCCGGCGAAATGCTCGGCGCTGATCAGGTCACGGGTTTCCTCGTTCAAGGGGGTGTGCACGGTGATGATGTCGGAAAAACGGATAATATCTTCGAGGGACATCAGCTTCACCCCGAAATCATCGGCGCGCTTCTCCGAGATATAGGGGTCGTAGGTGATCACCTCGGCCTCAAACGCCCGGCAGCGCAGGGCAACCCGGCCACCGACCTTGCCCAGGCCAATCACGCCGACCGTCTTGCCTTTCAGTTCACTGCCGGTGAAGGGCGCACGTTTCCACTCGCCGTTTTTCAGGCTGCTGTTGGCCACGGGAACGTTACGACACCAGGAGAGCAGAATCGCCATGGTATGCTCTGCCGCTGAATTGACATTGCCATAAGGCGCATTGACGACGATGATCCCGCGACTGCTGGCCGCATTGACGTCGACATTGTCGATACCGACGCCGGCACGGGCAACGATTTTCAGGTTCACCGCATGGCTGAGCAATTCCTCGTCCACCAGGGTGCCGCTGCGGGTGATAATGGCGTCATATGCGCCGATGCACCGGTGCAGTTCAGACACGTCCAGTCCGACCTTTTTGTCGACCTGAATGCGCGGGTCGCTGGTCAGGGGGAGCAGGCCACTATCGGAAATTTCATCGGTAATCAAAACTTTCATGCTTCTGCCTTTCCTCGATGCAGCAAAATCCATTCGTTATAATGTTCAGCAATACGCCACCCTGAACTGCGCACCCATGGCGGTACGGCAGCGACAGAGAGAGGGATTCTATGTCCCTTGCGCCCTCTTGTCAATCAGCCAACGCCGCCGTGGAGGCGGGCAACAACCTGATCTCATCGAGATAAATCACGCGCGGCTGCTCCAGGGAAACGGCAAACAGGCCGACGCCGGCCACCCGCCCGAGATCAAAGTCACGCTCGCGCGGTGCGCTGGCAACCTCGGCCAGACGCGCCTGGACCTCATTCCAGCCCGGCATCAAATCGACAGGGGTGTTGAAACGGTCGCGGTGCAGATAGTCAAACGTCCGATGGAGTTGATCGTGGATGCGCAGGTGCAGCTCCAACGGTTCGCTGTCCGGGTTATAGATCTGCAGGCTCAGGGATTCATAATCGCGCCAGTCGGCGGGAAAGTGGTTGAGGAACACCCCGGGATAGCGACCGGCGACCAGTTCGACCCGCAGCGACTTTTCTCCGGCATAGGCGATCCGGTCATCAACCCGCCGGCGCGACTTGCCTCCCCAGCGGGTGTCTTCGAAGGGCGTTTCAAAACCGGAGAGCAGCGGGAACTGGCGCCAGGCGAGCAGATCATCGATCACCGCCCGGGACAGTGGCAACAGGCTCCAGACCACCAGCAGCACAACGGGACAGCGCAACAGCCGCAGCCGCCAGATCGGCAGCTGATGTTTTTCCGACGAAAAGAACAGCACCGCCAGCAGGCCGCCAAGGACGTCATTGGCAACATCCCGCCAGCTCGGCTCACGTCCAACCAGGGACTGAAGTATTTCCGTTGCCCCGCCAACCAGGACGCAGAGTAAAACCACCTCGGTGAGCTGCCGCCAGAAGGAAAGCTTGCCGCGCCAGATCAGATAAAGACAGGACCAGAGGGCAAAGCAGAGCAGATGACCGGCCATCCAGCCGTAACGAACGGAACGCAGTGCGTCGGGGCCCGGGCCGCCGACAAACAACAAGACGGCACTGACCAGTGCGGGAGGAAGCAGGAAACAGATCTGAAGACGGCTCAGACGCAGCATAACCATCCGCGAGTAAAAGAAATCGACAGGACATCGAAGCAGTTGACAACGCTGCCCCCACTGACTATAACTGATCCAGGTTCGGACCGCGACCGATTAAAAACATAGTGGAAAAGCAGCCAGTTACCTGGGGGCTGCCAGCACGGGTCGAGGCCGCGACAGCACCAGAATCCTGAGGTATAGTTATTGCATGTTAGATCTACTGGTATTTCAGGACTTAAGATCCGGCACATTCTGCCAGGTCAGCGCCACTCCGGGTTCCGCCACGCTGGCTGGCCCGGAACACACCAACGACCAAACCCGCTATTGAGTTGCCCGATGGACAGTCGCTTACAATACAGTCCGGTCAGGGGGGACCAACGTTTTCAGGCTATGGATCGGGCGCTGGTGCTGATCGATCGCGGGGCGGAATCCCTGCCCTATCACATCATGGATATCAGCGAAGGGGGACTTTCTTTTCGCTATCTCGGCCAACGACTCAAGCGCGAAGACATCCGCTCCGTCAGCCTCTATCATAATTACGACCTGATTGTCAGCAATCTGCCAATCAGGTCGGTGTCCGATTATCGCCTTAAAGACAGCCTCGTTCCGGTACGGCGGGGTAGCGTCCGCTTTGGCGAACTGAGCGAGGAGCAACGCGACAAACTGCGCACCTTTATCCGCCTTTACACGGAAGCCCCCCTGCCCATCAACAAACAATCCGACTGATCACCGACTGGCCGGTCCGGCACTGCCGCGCACAACGGACAAGCGCCATCGAAAAACGTCGATATTTTTTACAAAATGTGGCCAGACCGGGTTGTTGCGGCAACATTCTGTAAACTTTTTCGACAAAAGAGCTGGAAGTCCGGCGAAGCTACCCGTGGCTGCGCTCAAAATCCTCCATAAACCGCGCCAGCTTTTCCACTCCCGCCAATGGCATCGGGTTGTAGATCGAAGCCCGCACGCCCCCGACACTGCGGTACCCCTTCAGGGCGTAGAGACCCTGCGCCTGCGCCTGATCGAGAAACGCACCGGTCAGACCATCATCGGCAAGAACAAAAGAAACATTCATGATCGAACGATGTTGCGGCTGCGCAATCCCGCGGTAAAAATCACTGTTGTCGATCACCCCGTAAAGGCGCGCTGCCTTCTGCTCATTGATCGCTTCCATGGCGGCAACCCCGCCCTGCTCCTGCAGCCACTCGAGAACCAGCTTGATGACATAGATAGCAAAGGTGTTGGCGGTGTTGGTCAGAGAATCGTCCTGGTCACAGCGGGTGTAGTCAAGCAGCGTCGGCGTCTGCCGGTCAGCATGGCCAAGCAGGTCCTCACGGATAATCACCATCGCCACGCCGGATGGACCGAGATTCTTCTGCAGCCCGGCATAGACGACACCAAAGCGCCGGTAATCAATGCAGCGCGAGAGCAGCTCCGACGTCATATCGGCGACCAGCGGCACCGACCCGCTGTCCGGGAAGCGGTTCCAGCGGGTGCCATAGATGGTGTTGTTGCCGGTGATATGCAGATAGGCGGCATCCTGATCGATCAACTCCGCCGGCAAGTCGGGAATCCGGTCATAACCGGTCGCGGCGCTACTGATGATAGTCTTGACCTGGCAGAAGCCCTCCGCCTCCTGCGCGGCAAGGCGGGCGAAGTTGCCGGTTTCGGTATACAGGCATTTGCGTCCGGCGACCCGCCCGGCAAGGTTCAGCGGTAATGCGGAAAACTGCATGCGCGCGCCGCCGTGCATGAACAGAATCCGGTAATTGTCCGGCAGACCGGTCAATGCGCGAAACAGCCGCTTGGTCTCGGTGAGGACGGCAATGAACTCCTCGGCGCGATGACTGATCTCAATAATCGAGACCCCCATCCCCTGGTAATCGAGCCACTCCTGCTGAATCTTCCGCATCACCGATTCCGGCAGCATCGCCGGTCCGGCACCAAAATTGTAAACCCTCTCTGTCATCGTCCTGATCCCCTGCTGTAGGTTATATGACCAGCACCCTTGGCTGCCGATCCATCAAGAAAAGGAATTCCCAGCAAACGCCGACTACTTCACCACGCGCAACCCGCCCTTTTCACCCCCCGGACCGGCCGCGGGCGGCACCGGATCATCCGGCGGCGAGGGCTCCCCGGACCCCGGTGCCGCCAGTTCTGGCAGGGTGCCCTCCTCGAGCATCCGCGCGATGGAACCGGCAATCGTCAGACATTGTTTCATGCAGACCCGGTAAGCCGGACACATGGTGCAATCAGCCTCGCCGCCGGCCGCCTTAAGGCTGTGGACCAGCAGCTCGACACTCTCATACTGTGATAATGGGACCAGGTACATGGGTTCCTCAGCGAGCGCAAGTGTTGTCAGGATGCCATGGTGCGTTCGCAAACGGCAACAAAGGCGCGCAGCTTCTGCATCATCGCGGCAAAATCGGCCGGACGCAGGGATTGCGGGCCGTCGCTGGTCGCGTTCTCCGGGCAGGGATGAACTTCCACCAGCAAGCCGTCGGCCCCCGCCGCCGCCGCGGCATAGCACATTGCCGGCACCAGGGCGGCATGCCCGGTGGCATGGGACGGGTCAATCATCACCGGCAGGTGTGTCTGCTGCTTGAGTACCGGCACCGCAGAAATATCCAGGGTGTTGCGGGTTGCCGTTTCAAAGGTCCGGATCCCGCGTTCGCACAGAATCACCCGCCGGTTTCCCTCTGAGAGAATATACTCGGCACTCATGAGAAATTCCTGAATGGTTGTCGCCATACCGCGCTTGAGCAGAATCGGCTTGTCCAGCTGACCAAGCATCTTCAGCAGGGCGAAGTTCTGGGTGTTGCGGGCGCCAACCTGCATCACGTCAGCATAACGCGACACCAGCTCGACATCACGCGGATTGACCACCTCGGTGACGATCGGCAGTCCGGTCAATTCGCGCGCCTCGGCGAGCAGCTTGAGCCCTTCCTCCTCCATTCCCTGGAAGGAGTAGGGGCTGGTGCGCGGCTTGAACGCACCGCCGCGCAACAGACGTGCACCGGCTGCCTTGACGGCGACGGCGGTATCACAGATCTGCTCGCGCGTCTCAACGGCACAGGGCCCGGCGACCACGACAAATTCCTTGCCGCCAATGCTCAATCCCGGAACGATCTCGATGGCGCTGGGCTCCGGCTGGACCTCAAGACTGGCCAGCTTGTAGGGCTTGAGGATCGGCACGACATTCTCCACTCCCGGCATCGACTGCAGAATCTGCAGCTTTTCCTTGCCGCGCTCCTCGCCGACGGCGCCGATCACGTTGCGGGTTTCTCCGTAAATAACATGGGGCTGATACCCCAGTTCGGCAATTTTCTTTTCCACTGCGGCCAACTGCTGCGCGTCCGCGTTCTTCTGCATGACAATGATCACGTTGCTCTCCTTTGTCGAAACCGACGGGTGAAGGCAAAAAGGCCGCCCGATCTCCCGGCGGCCTTCACGCTTTAACCTGATGTGAAAAAACCACGGGAGAACCTCTTGACGAGCCGTTCTGCCATGGTTTGTTGTTGTGCTAGCGGGCGGAGCCTAACCACACCTTTCCACGGCAGACGGCTGATAAAAGCCGAAAAACCAGAAAAAAAAGTTGCGATAGGAACCCGAGAGAATCATCTTATATCCTTGTGTAGAATCGTTGCAGCCTACACAAGCGCAAAAAAACACGCAAGGGAAAAATCGCACGGCCGCCACCCCCCGCAGCGCCGATGTTTTTGCTTGACAGTCTTCCGGCCTTTGGTTATAAACGGGCTTCGTTTTGCCCAGATAGCTCAGTCGGTAGAGCAGAGGACTGAAAATCCTCGTGTCGGCAGTTCGATTCTGTCTCTGGGCACCAGCAAAATCAAAGGGTTACGGCTTGAAGCTGTAACCCTTTTTTTGTTGCTTATTGGCTTGTTATCTGCCCCCCGCCTGTCTTGCCTCCTTCTTGCCTTCTGGATAGGTTAACCTTTCGGATGAGCACTGCGCTCGGCCAGTGCTGCACAGTAACAGGAACACCGGTCACGCCTGTGACGCTGTTTTTTTGAGCAACGGCGGCACCGCTTTTATCCTTCCCCTTTTCAGCGCCAGGTAATTTCCTCCCAGAATCAGCCCGATACCGGCGATCGCCGCGGTCGTCCACTGGTAATTCTCCCAGAAGGTCGAGAGCAGCAGGGCAACGAGCGGGAACAGCAGGGTGGCGTAGGCGGCGCGGCCGGGGCCGATACGGCCGACCAGGCTCAAGTAACAGCCAAAGGCAATCACCGAGCCGAACAGGGCGAGATAAGCTAGCGACACCAGGTACGGGAGCGTCAGCTCGATGCGCAGGGGCGCTCCACCGACAAGCACCACGACCAGCATGCAGAGCGCCCCGTAAGCCATGCCAAAGGTGTTGGTCTGTACCACCGGCAAGCCATGCCGCTGGTTGCGGGCCGAGAGGATGTTGCCGGGGGACGCCAGGTAAGTGGCGGCAAAACTGAGCAGCAGCCCCTGCACCACCGGGCCGGAAAAATCGACGGCGACCATCTCCGGCCAGAACATCAGGGTCAGGCCCAGCAATCCCAGGCCGCCACCAAACAGAACCCGCCCTTCGACGGGCGTCCCGAGAAACAGGCGCCCGTTGATCAGGTTCATGATAACGATGGTGGAAAACACCACCGCGGCCAGACCGCTGGTGATCTGCAGTTCGGCCAGGTAAAAGAGCAGATAATTGAGAGCGAACAGGCACACCCCCTGCAGGGCGATCATCGCGTGGTCGCCGCGGGTGAAACGCAGCGGCAAACGGCGCAGCAGGCACCAGGCAAAGAGAATCGATGCGGCCAGCAGAAAGCGGTAGGCCACCGACTGGGAGGGATCAACCACTCCGAGTTGAAACTTGATTCCCAGCCAGGTCGATCCCCAGATCAGCACAGTCATGGTGTAAAACAGCAGGTTGGCCGGGGTCATCAAGGTTGCCTTTCATTGAGCAGTTGTTCTGCGAGGCGGCCAGAGATGATCCTCTGCGGCGCTCCGCTGCACAAACAGATGGACAATGTAGCGGGGAAAAATCTCTTTTACCAGCCTAGTCAGTGAAATTGCCCCGTTAATTGTGTATAAAGAAGGCGAGGAAAAACATGTCCTGACCTGATCGGGATCTCTGCATGGGAGGCTTGACGTGCGGGTGCCCGGCGGGGGGACCCCGGTCGTGCCGACAACTGTCACAAACGAACACGAAGAGACCCAAGGAGCGAGACGATGAAGTGCCTGACCAGCGATCCTGCCACCCATCCGGAACAGATCCTCTACCGTCGCTGCACCCTCGACCTGCGCAGCGGGGTCCGCACCTTCGCCGAGGTTCCTTGCGCCAACCTCGAGGAGGTTCTCGGCGGCTTCGGCCGGTCTTTCCAGTTTCTCGCACAGCGCCGCATCGAGCGGGCCTACTGTGACGAAAACCCATTGGTCATCAACACCGGCCTGCTCACCGGCAGCACCGCCATGACCGGGATGCGTACCTACTTCTCCGGCTACAGCCCGATCAAGGGCTCGCAGCAGGGACTGCCTGCCGCCATGTGGTCCGCCGGCAGCGGCAAATTCGGCGCCAAGTTCAAGTGGACCGGACTCGATGAGCTGATCCTTGAAAACCGTTCGGCAACGCCAGTTTACCTGGTTATCAGGGAAGGCGCAGAGGGTCCGCAGGTCGAGATCAAGCCGGCGGAGCACTTGCGCGGCCTCTCCACCCATGAAAAAATCATGACCCTGCAGAAGACCTACGACAACGCCCACTTTGCCGCCATCGGACCGGCGGGGGAACACTGGGAGCAGGTCTATATGGGTGCCATTGCCCTGTCAACGGAGAACCAGCTCAAGTCGGGGGATGACAAGCTGCGCTTTGCCGGCCGCGGCGGCATGGGAAGCCTGATGGGCTACAAGAACGTTCTTGCCCTCGTCGCCCAGAGCCATGACCAGACCAAGCCCCTCAGCGCCGCGGTCAGGGATGTCAATATCAAGGTCGTCAAGGGTGGCGGTTCCGCGCGCCTGCAACCGATCAAACGCGGCGGCGGCGGGGGAACCTGGGCCGCCTACGACGTGATGCAACCCTTCCATGCCGTCCCCGTGAACAACTACCGCCCCCAGGGCAACGATCTGCCGGAAAAGCTCCTGCGCGAGAATGTCGAGAAGACCCACGTCATTGAGTCAGCGGCCTGCTGGCGTTGCGGTATCACCTGTCACAATTACATCTATGACAGGAATCCCGACGGCTCGCGCGGCAACTTTCTCGCCAAGTTCGACTATGAGCCTCTCAACCTCCTCAGCACCAATCTCGGGGTACACGATCCCGGCCAGGCGGCGCGCCTGATCCACCTGAGCGACAACCTCGGCATGGACGCCATCTCCCTTGGCGTGACCCTCTCCTACCTGCTCTCCTACAACGCGCGCCATCCCGATGAGCCCCTGCTTGGCGGCGTCACCTTTGGCGACTACGACGGCATCCGCGCACTGGTCATAGCCGCCGGCCGGGGGGACTGTCCGCAGCTCGGCCAGGGCTCGATGCGCCTGTCGCAGAGCACCGGGGAAACCTCCTACGCCTATCATGTCAAGGGTCTGGAACTGGCCGCCTACCAGCCGGAAACCAATCCCGGCTACATCTGGGCCATTGCCGGCGGGCACATGTCGATGGGAACCTACGGCATGCTGATCCGCGAAGGAAAGGCGGATCTCGATTCCTGGGTCAGGGCGATCACCGAAGACAAACTGCACATCGTCGGCTTTGACATGATCGGTCTGTGCAAATTCTTCGACATCACCCAGGGTATTGCGACGCAGATGGTGGTTGACTGCCTCAAAAGCGAATGGGGCCTGGAGGTGTCCACCACCGCTCTGCGTGCAGCGGTGCGCCGCGCCTTCCTGCGTGGCCTGGCCCTGGAATTGCGCCAAGGGTATCGCAAGGCCGAATACTGCCTGCCGGCGGAAGTGGCGGACAATCCCAACCCGCACATCAAGGTCCCCAACATCACCAACGCGGCGTTTATCGCCGAACTGGAGAAGCGGGTCTGGGAGGTGTTTGAGCCGGAGCTGACAGGATTGTTGCCCGACATCCCGTCGTAGACAGCAGACGGCAGAGCAGGGTCACCAGGGATCTGTGCAGAGGCCGGGGTGGTTGAGGACCTCCCCGGCTTCACTGCTCCGCGCCACCACCCGGAGCCTGCGGATCGGTAAAGCTCCCCTCCCACAGACCGTTGAAAAAATGGCGTGCATTACTGCCCAGGACGCGATTGTCGTAGCCCCCTTCCTGGATCACCACGGTCGGCAACCTGAGGCGGCCGAGCATGCGGCCATTCTCGAAAAAATCCCCGCGCCGCAAACTCCAGGTCCCGGTCGGATCCCCCCTGGCGGTATCAAGACCCAGGGCGATCACCAGAAAGACCGGTTTGAATTTCTCGATCCGGCGGATCGCCCGCCCCAGAGCGGTGCGATATCCGGCACCATCCAGCTGTTCCGGCAGGGGAATATTAAGATTGAAACCAAGCCCGTGTTCAGCCCCGGTTTCATCTGCAAAACCGCTGAAGTAGGGATAGGCGAAACGGGGGTGCCCATGCAGCGACAGAGTCAACACGTCGCGCCGCCGGTAGAAGATCTCCTGGGTGCCATTGCCATGGTGATAATCGATATCGAGAACCGCCACGCGGCCATGCTCACTGAGTTCCTCGGCCGCCAGGGCCGCGTTGTTGAAATAGCAGAAACCGCCGAACGCACGATGTTCGGCGTGGTGCCCCGGTGGCCGGACCAGCGCATAGGCCAGGCGTTGGCCAGCGAGCACCCGCCGCGCCGCGGTCAGGGCACAATCGGCAGCCCGCTTGGCGGCCGGATAGGCGTTGCGGGTTAACGGGGTAAAGGTGTCGATGCAATAATAGCCGGCCTTGACCGCTCTGTCGCGCGGCGGGCGGGCAACGTTGC